>JABWCM010000122.1 GCA_013360285.1 Myxococcales bacterium | reverse complement strand
GGTATACACCTTTCCTTTGGGTGAATTGATACAAAACCCGCTGTAACAATCACTATTGTCTTTGCAGGGCCATCCAAATGCGTTTTCTTCCGGCTCGACCGGCAACCCCCATTCGTCGATGCCTGGATCATCGGCGACGTCGCCGGTGGTGTCGTTCACACCGCTGTCCGGTTGGGCATTGTTGTCCACATCCTTCCCTGATGGTATGCCGCCTCCACCTAGGTCGAAGCCTCCGTTTCCGGAAATATCCGAAAGTCCCAACGAATCCTCGCTGCCATTGGAGCTACCCGGAACGGTGCTGTCCTCACCACACGCAGTTCCCAAAAGACCCAAAGTCAAAACAACAATAGCCCAGCATCGACCCATGTGAACCTCATGACGTAATTGAGCGGCCTCGATTTGCCGTGAGTTTATCCTAACAGAAAGGCGGTCCGTAACACCACCTTTGTTGAGCCCAATCCGCAACTTTTGCTCGATTTGGGAACGGTGGTCTGTTTTTGCCGACGAGTGTTGCGATCGGGCGATACCGTGGTAGTGTGGAACCTCATTTCCGGAGGTGTTGGTATGGTTTTCATTGAACTCGAAAACGTACAAAAAATATACGGCGCAGGACAGGCCCAGGTGGCGGCATTACGCGATGTGACTTTGTCGATTTCCACTGGTGAGTTTGTAAGCATCATGGGGCCCAGCGGGTCGGGAAAATCGACACTGCTCAATCTCGTGAGCGCTCTGGATGTTCCCACTTCGGGTAGTATTCGGATTGACTCAGTAGATATCGGCACACTGTCCGACGACGAACTGACTTTGTTTCGGCGTAACAAAATAGGGCTCGTATTTCAATTTTTTAACCTGTTGCCCACTTTGGATGCCTTTGCCAACGTGTTGCTGCCGATTCAACTTTCGAGGCGCGCGAACCAGGAAGATAAGGACCGAACCAAAGAGATTCTGCGTGAAGTGGGGCTGGAAAAGCGGATTCACCACAAAACCACCCAGCTTTCCGGTGGCGAAATGCAGCGTGTAGCGATCGCACGTGCTTTGGTCCAAAACCCCAAGCTGTTGCTCGCCGATGAACCAACTGGTAACTTAGACACAAAAACCGGTAGAGATATCCTACAGTTGTTGCGTTCTACCTGCGATCGGCGCGGAATGACCGTTGTCATGGTGACCCACGATCGACAAGCAGCGAACTGGGGTCATCGTCTCATTCAGCTCCAGGATGGAGCCATTCTCGGGACCGAAACGATCGATCCCCAACATCGGCTTTAGGCAAACACCATGGATTTGTTTCGATTGTTGTACACCGTAAGCCTACCGAGGTTTCGTGAACATCCGTTACGAACCGCTTTGACCATAGCGGGTGTGATGCTTGGCGTCGCCACTCTTGTTGCGGTTGTTTTGGTTAACCGCTCCGTTGTCGGAAGTGTGCAAGCCACCTTTGATGATATTTCCGGAAAAGCCGATTGGCAGGTTGCAGGTGGCAGTGCGGGCATTGAGGAATCCTTACTCGAAACATTAAAAGAGATCCCCGGGGTCTATAAGGTCACGCCAATCATTCAGAAAACGGTTCGGGTGTCCGCGGACCGCCTTGACCCCGAGCGGAAAACGCAGCTTGATGGTCAGTATTTGTTGGTTTTAGGCGTCGATTTTCTCGGTGAAGACGACGAGTACTTTCGTGCTTATGGGTCCCAGGAAGTCGACGCAGTCAAAGAAGAACCGTTGGCCTTTCTGAATTCCAGCACCAATATTGTACTGAGCGATAAGTTTGCGAATGAATACGGATATCGGGTTGGCGATACGGTTCCTTTGTTGACACCTTCGGGAACACAGGATTTCGAAATCTGGGGATTCATTCGTGAAGAAAGGATTGGTCGGGCGTTTGGTGGATTCATTGGCGTCATGTATTACCAAGCAGCACAAGTTGCGTTTGAGCGCGGCACGTTGGTAGACCGTTTTGACGTTGCCGTTACCCCCGGTGCTGATGCCGATGCCGTGCGGGACGCTATGTTGGCGCGGTTGGGTCCTGGTTTTGAAATCGAACGTCCCGAAAGGCGTAGCGGCCGTGTCACAAAGATGCTCAATGCGTTTCAATTCGCGTTAACCATGGGAAGCATGATCGCGTTGTTGGTGGGAATGTTCTTGATCTTTAACACGATCTCGATCAGCGTGGTTCAGCGAAAATACGAAATCGGCATCTTGAGAGCCCTGGGAACCACTAGAAGACAAATCCTTCGCCTGTTTACGTTTGAGGGAACGGTGATGGGCGTCGTCGGAAGTGTATTGGGTACCGGGCTTGGTGTCGTGTTGGCAAAAGTGTTGCTCGCAAGTGTGACCGAGTCGGTCGGCGAGTTGTATCTTCAGGTGGAAGCCAACAAAGTCCATTTGGACCCACTGCTGATGGCGGCTGGATTTCTTCTTGGAATCGGTATGAGCCTGGTTTCTTCGTTGTGGCCAGCGAAATCCGCCACGGCGGTGAGGCCTGTCGAAACGTTGCGGGCGTCACCGACACCCACTATGGCCGATGCGACACGTCCGTTGGGCCGGGCCGATGTTGCGGCGTTTGTGCTTGGTGCCGTCTCCGTCCTGTTTTTGTTTCAAGATCCCATTTGGGATATGCCCCTGTTTGCATACGGGGCGATGTTAACGCTGACTTTGACCTTTGCGCTTTTGATGCCGCGTGTTGTCCTTTTGGTTCATCGGATGTTTCGTCCGATTCTCGCAACATTCGATGGCGTGGAAGCACAAATTGCCAATGAATCTTTGATCCGGGACATCAATCGGGCGTCGGCAACCACCGCCGCGTTGATGATCGCCATCGGTATGGCGGTTTCATCGGCGGTTTTTATTACGAGTTTCCGCGACTCTACCCTCAAGTGGATCGATCAGAGTGTGCCCGCGGATATTTTTGTAACCAGTGCCGCCCGGTTTTCCGGGGTCAAAAACAACCCGATGTCTGCAGATCTATTGCCATTTTTTATGGAGATAGATGGGGTCGAGTCGGTCGATATGATCCGCATTGCCGATCTTCATTTTCGGGATCTCCCTATTAAGTTACTCAGTTTGGATTGGAACGTATACAAGGAGCATGCCCAATCTACGTATGTGGATGGTTCGTTTGAGATGGCGGATCCGTTGCTCGGCGCCGGGTCTGGCGTGTTGATTGGCGAAAACCTTGCCCGTCGTTGTGGATTGTCTGCCGGTGACACCGTGGAATTGTTGACGCCGGCCGGAACCCGTACCTATCGAGTCGGAGGTGTGATTATCGACTACACAAGTGACCAAGGTATCATCGTGATGGATCGTACCGCTTATATTCATGCGTTTGGCGACACCATGGTCGACACTTACGAATTGTATCTCGAACCGAACGGGGACTTGGAAACGATCCGGTCCGAGATCATCAAAACCTACGGCGCCACGTACGACTTGTTTGTGTTGTCCAATGCAGAATTCAAGGGCGAACTAAAAGCGCTTTTAAATCAGATATTTGCTGTGCTCGATGCGTTGGAATTGGTCGCTCTGATCATCGCTCTTTTGGGGGTTGTCAATACGATGTTGGCGAGTGTTTTGGACCGTGTGCGGGAAATCGGCGTCCTACGGGCCATCGGAACGCTGCGAAAACAGGTGCGTAAGATGGTGGTCTACGAAGCGATGATCTTAGGCTTTGCAAGTAATTTAATGGGTATTGTCAGCGGCTTGGTCGGTGGGTTGGTCATGCTTTACTCCATCAACACCGTGCAGACTGGCTGGGTGTTTCCGTTTTCGATGCCCACCATCCCTATCATTCAGGTGTTTTTTCTAATCCTTGTGGTTGCGGCGTTGGCAGGTTGGTATCCTGCTCGTCAGGCTGCCCGTTTTCGGGTTACCGATGCGTTGGGTTACGAATAAGACAGGTGGATATGGTATGGCAAAAAAACCGATTTGGGGAGTCGTTTGGGTGTTGGCGCTGGCGATGGTGGCCTGTGGTGAGGATGGTGAGTCGTCGGGTGTATCCGTTGATGGTGAAAACCCGGATTCTGTCGGAGCCGATGGACAACCGACCACTGAAGACACGATTGTTTCCCAAGCAGATGCCGGATCAACTGGGGATGATGTCCAAATACCTTCGGGCATAGATTCCGCAGGCATAGCGGACATTGGTGAAGTCTCGGAATGCGAAGAGACCTGCGGATTTGGCGAGCGCTGCAATGATGGCACGTGCGAACCCACAACGGTGTTGTTCGCTCGTATTTCTCACACCAAAAAGGTTGGATTAACGGGAACGGCCTATGCCGGCGAGGCGTTTGCCTGTACGTTGCAACCCAACCCAAAAGGGGAAGGAACACAACTCATTCTGCTTGAAAAAGACGGTTGTAAAGCCACCGTGGTGCGGGCCGGAACTTCGTCTGCCAATCCCAGCCACGTTCCGGTCGCTCTTTCCTCCGGCGGGGTTGTTTTCTCGGGCCTCTCTGTGCCACGAATCCAATTATTTCCTGGGGAAACCTTAGAAAGTGCCTGTGTCAAACAGGATTTGCCGGGTGAGGCCGGGCCTTTTGTTTCCGGCGGGACTGTGACCATGGATTTTCAATTGCTGCCGGACCTCCAAGATAACGTGACGAGGTCATTTCCAAGCCCCAAACCAGTGACTCCTACGTTTGGTGAACTGATTTGGGGGGAATCGTTGACGGTGATGTGGGACGCCCAAGGTGCTGACTTTATGGTAGTAGGTTTTTCTGCCGCCGATCCGGTCTCTCAAGACACGGGATTGGTGCTTTGTACATTTCCAGACAATGGCCGCGCCACCGTTCCGGGTGTTTTCATGGAATATCTACCTATTGGTGCAACAACCGTCAATTCCACGATAACACGGTATTGGAGTCACCACGACGAACCGGAGGGCTTCAATTCAGTCGTTGAGATTCAAGCATTTACGCAACATCAGCAAGTGTTGTCCCAAAAACCTAAATGAATTCCGGCATGACGCCGGAGCCCTCCCAGTCATAACGAATCGCCACAATAGTCAGCTCCCGCTGACCCGCGTGCCATTCCGCAATCACTGTATCGTCGAGCTTTTTTCCCAGAAGTGCTTTTCCGATCGGTGACTTCCACGACACCCACCGCCGTTTTCCATCGATTTCGTCTTCGCCGATAATCCGGTAAGTGACTTCGTCTTCCTCTTCTGTTGTCACGGTCACTTCCGCACCAAAAAAAACCCGATCCCTTTGTGGTTGGTCTTTGGGGTTGACAACTTCAGCGATATCCAATCTTCCCGACAAAAATTGCAGCCGGCGGTCGATTTCGCGTAACTGCTTTTTGCGATAAATATATTCGGCATTTTCCGACCGATCCCCTTCGGCGGCCGCATCCGCCAACGCCGACACCACGGCAGGACGTTTTTTGTGGCGTAAAAAGTCCCATTCTGCTGCCAGTCGATCATACCCTTCCGGCGTAATATAGTTTTTTGCTTCGTTTTTGGGTTTCATGGTGGTTCACAATCCCGCCTGGACTTCCGGCTCGACGTTGATGTGATACACCGTTTGGCGTGGAAACGGAATCTCGACTCCGGCCTCGTCAAACGCTTCTTTGACACGTTTGCGTAATTCCCGCTCGGCTACAAAACAGGTTTCGGGTTTCACTTTGATGACCAAACGAACCGCGACGTCCGAAGCATTAAACCCCAAAATCCCTTGTGCTTCCGGCTTATCCAACACGATGTCCGGGAACTGTTGAGCATAGGTTTCCCCTACCTGTTGAAGCACCCGAAGTCCTCGCGCTACGTCCTGTTCGTACGCCAATCCCACTTCAACCATCGCCCTCATCCATTGTTTGTTGTAGTTGCCCACCACCGTGATATCTCCATTCGGGATGTGCCAAACATGTCCTCGAAACGCTCGTACTCGGGTCATACGTAGCCCAATGGCCTCAACCTCTCCTTTTTTGTCGCCAATTTCCACAAAATCGCCCACGGACAATACATCGTCTGCGATCAAGAAAAATCCACTGATCATATCTTTTACGAGCGACTGTGCGCCGAATCCCACGGCGATTCCAACAATTCCCGCCCCCGCGATCACCGTAACCACGTCCATTCCCAGGTTATTTAATGCCATAATCACCCCGGTTGCCGTAAACACGATCCGAATGACGCTTTCGGCAATCGGCATCAAGGTTTCCGAACGTTTGGACCGCATCGACCTTCGAACCGCCATGGCCACCAGTTTTCCCAGATAACGAATGCCTAAAAAAATCACCAACGCCACGGTGGTTCGGACCGCGAAAAGGCCGGCGTTTTCCTTAATATATTCAATAATTGTTTCCATCGTTTGCCATCCTTATTTCAGTAAGTTTCCAGTCGGTACCAACACTGTATGCGTCATGTCAACCCATAGCTTGTTACAAGTTTTTTTTGACGCGGGTGTAAGCGAACGAGGTTCCAGGCCGTTTTGGTTTCATCAATCGGGAATGGGAAACACGGTGTTTCCAGTCTATTCCTGAAAACGTTACTGGAGAAAGGGTATGAAAACACAAGGGTTGTCCGTAGTACTGGTTATCGTGTGTTTGGGTTATTTGCCGTTGGGACCCGGTTGCGGTGCTGCTCGTTATGCCGCATCCGATGTTGCGTTACCTCCGCTTGCGGTTGCGGAGACTTCAGAAGTGTTGACCGACGATCTTTTTCGTCGTGATGCCTCTGGGAGTATCGGCGAAGACGATCTGAAACGGGTTCTTGCCGCTCCGGTGTTTCTTGAGGACAAAGCACGTTTGGGTATTGTACCGGTACGCCATCAATACAGCGTCGACGACGATGTTCCGCTGGATACGTTGCCGGGAGAATTGGTTTCCCAACTTGGTGATGCGGGCCTGTTTGACCTTGTGACCGAAGTATCGACCGACTGGCCGGCTGATGGCAAAATTTCCGGTCTTCGAGAACTGGCAGCACGATATCGATCGGAATATCTGCTGCTCGTACGCCATCGGTTTGTTGACTATGACTATACCAACGAGTGGGCAGTGGTCTATTTGACCTTGGTGGGTGCCTTCTTTGTACCCTCCAATACGTTGTCGACCCGAGGCGTCGTGGAAGCAACGCTCTTCGACGTAAAAACAGGCACGTTGCTGTTTACGGTTCAGGAACGGGTTCGTGCCGAATCGAAAGAAAATATTTGGCAAAACGACAGAAAAAAACGGACACTGCAGGAAGATCTGCTGGTTTCCGCTTCAAAAAAACTCAGCGAGCAGGTCATCTTACGCACAAGAGCCCTTGCTGCGGCTCGTCCCTCTGTTTCACCTACTGTCAGTGGTGTCTCGTTTTCCGAATCAGGTCAGCCCGACATTGTCGGGGTTCGGCCACAATAAGTTATTTAAGGGTCGGAAGTATTGGCGCGACCATACCGGTCCTCAATACGTACTACATCAGCCAACTCAGGTGTGGAAACCTCTACCAGATCGCATGCTGTATGGGCTTCAAACCGGTGAATCATGCCGGGGACAATCCGAAATGCATGGCCCGAGCCGACGATACGTTGTTCGCGGGCGTCCGCTGGTCCAGTGTGTAAGACGACTGCCCCCGACAACACATAAAGCGACTCGTCTTTGACCTCGTGGTATTGCAGACTCAACGCACATCCGGGTTCGATGTGCAATATTTTGCCCACGTAACGATCGGTATTTGCAAAAATAAGTTCGTATCCCCAAGGTTTGTTGATAAGCGTTGGCGCGTGAATTGCGACCGCCCCGTGTGGTTTGGGTTCTGTTTTGTTGCTCATGTCGACTATCCTGCCGGCGCTTCTGGATCAATGGGTTGAAACCAAAGTCGTCATCCCTTCTTTTGCCTCAAAAATCTTCTGATATTTTTCTGCTTCAGATGCGGTTTTGAACATTCCGATTCGCACCCGATACCATGTCCCCTTGTCCTGGGACACGGTTTTCGATACCCAGGCCTCATAACCATTTTCCCGAAGTTGGTTTGACAATGCTTTTGCGTCATCTTCCGAGCGGAAAGCTTTGATTTGTAACGAATATTGCAACTCTTTCTCACTTTCTTCGGCGGTTTTGGGTTCGCCCTGTTGGCCTTGTTGTTTCAGCACTGTTAGAAGCGCCGGTAAGGGTGCCGTTTGTCTAGGTTGTTCGGTTTCCTGTTGTGTCGGCGCCTGCACGGTATCCAGTTGGCGCGGTGGGGCTTTTCGTGCCGCCTCCGCGGCGGCAATCGCTGCCTGGGGAATCTCTTGGATTTGCGTTTCCGTGATTTCCGTTTCTGCTTTGGCCGTCAACGCCCGGTCGTATGTAAACGTAGCATCGGGCATCTTAAAGTTATCCGCTTCCGGCAACAGCGCCGAACTGCTTTCTTTGGGCAGAGGTGTTTCGGGCGTCTGCGACCTCAATCCGATTGCCAAGCCGGCATAAAAGGCACCCGTTAGACCTAAAACCGCGAGGATGACCACGGCGGCAATGTGTTGTTTCTCCAATCGAATGCTGCTGTGTTGTTGTTTTGGGTCTCTACGTGGCATACGAATTCCGCGGAATGTCAATATCAAGCTCACCATTGTGTTTCAATGGTGGACGCAAGGTAAGACAAGGCCTTTGAATGTGTCAAGAAAACAGCATCCGCGTTCATAATGAATGAATCGGTATAAAAGACGGGTGCAAAGAACCAACGTTGGACGGACCACCTCTTTCCATTGCATCCGGTTGCGTTCGTGGTAATGATGCAGTGGTTCATCATACTTGAGTTACGATTTTTGAAATAACGATGAGGTAAACCATGGAAGACAAAATTGTGATCTTTACGGAAAACGCTCCGGCGGCGATTGGCCCGTATTCCCAAGCAGTGGTTGCGCCGGCGGGTCGACTGGTTTTTACCAGCGGACAAATAGCATTGGATCCGGCATCCGGTCAGATCATCGATGGAGACATCGAAGCACAAACCCGTCGTGTGATGCAAAACCTCCAGGCGGTGTTGCAGGCTGCCGGCGCCGATTTTTCCAACGTGGTCAAAACAACGATTTTCCTTTCAGATCTCCAGGACTTTGGAACGGTAAACGCCGTTTATGGTTCGTATTTTGCGGACATGGCCAAACCCGCCCGATCGACTGTTGAAGTCCGGCGACTTCCCCGGGATGTGGGTGTGGAAATCGACATGATTGCGGTGATTTCGTAAAGTTCCGTTGGTGTTTTGATAAGACTGCTACAAATACTCGAACCTATGGAGAGTACACAATGAAACGTAATGCGGGTCTACGCTGGTTGACGATCTTGATGCTTTCGGTCTTTTTTCTGACGCCCGCTATGGCTCAAACCCCGCCGGTGGTCTCCGAGGCGCCGGCCGACGTCATCGCCAAAGGCAAAGAGCTTGCAACAAAGATATGTACGATTGTTGTCGGCGAAAAACGTGATGAGTTTGAGGCGCTTCTTCATTCCGATGTCAATGCCAAAGAAAACATGCACTATTGGTGGGATATCAATGGAAAAATAGGAGATTGGAACTCACTTTACGATAGCTGTGAGTTTTCCCACGTCTCGAAAGAATCCACACTTCAAAACATACGGGTTTTTATCAAACGGACCGCCAAACGAGGGGGCAAAGGGATGCCGGTACCGGTCGTGTTTGCCCCCGATCCAAAAGCCGACAACGCATATCGTATTACGGTGTCGTCGTTGTAATGGTTGTTGATATCAGTTTGTCATCTTGAGCCGTACAACCGATTCGTTCGGACCGTGACGCCCCGGCTGTGTCCGGGTCGTAATAGGCATAAGCTTGCGCCGCGGGTTGAACGACGATAGCCGAAGCCTGCGAGACCACTTTAAAATCAAACACTTGTGCTTGGTTTGCCGCCAACGAGGACACATACAGGACCACGCGGTCACCGTGGTTTTCGTATTTTTCCGCCAGTCCGGATTTGACAAGTTTCGCCAGGCTATCTGAATCGGCGATATAACCGGGAGCCAACGGAAACACGACTGTCGGCATTGCAATCGTCGTATCCGTCGGGTTTTGGATTCCAATCCGTACCCCAATTTCGGTACCCGCCGGACACGATTGGGCATTTTTTGCAGTTGTTTTGTTGGCATAAGAGAGGCTCATCACGACGCCCAGACCCGTGTTGACTGCGTCATTCGGTTCTTTCGAAAACCATGTCAGTCTCATTTCTCCCCGGACCGGTGCTTTTGCGGTTGTCGACAAAGTGTGTAGACCCGGTGTGAGGTTTGTGGCGAGTTCCGCCAAGTTAAATGTAGGTATCTGGTCACCTGTTAATAACATCGTGCCTACTTTTTGGCCGTCCAATAGGATCGTTGTAGACTCGTCGGTGTTTTCCTGGTGCCCCTGCTCGATTTCGGCCATCGCCCGCAGTGCCATGACGGTGGCTTGGGTTGTTCCCCAGCCGTATGTTGCATGGCGGTTTTTCCACAGCCACTCGATGTGTTCGTGCGCAATGGTGGGTTCGTTTGCCAAAAACCGACTTGTTGCCGCCAACGCCGTCACTTCAACATGTGCCGATATATTGTTGCCATAGAGCAGCGTTTTCCCGACTGATGGCACATATGCCAAACCACCTTCTTTTTGGGTCATCGAACGCAAACGTTGTAGCGGAAACGAAGCATCCTCTTCGGCAATGGTGGCCGCTCGGGCCCACAGACCCAACAAATAAGGGTTGTTCTGGATCTCTTTTCGATGTGTTTCAAGAAATCGCAGCGCCTTGGTCAACGACGTGCCACGATGTCCGGCTTCTGCCAGAGCCCAGGAAATATAGGCCGTCGTCGACACTTCGCCTTGCACCGCGCTCCAATCGTGAAGCCAACTTTTGTCTGGTGAAAACGACCCGTTGGGGTTTTGTTGAGACAACAACCACTTTTGAGTTCGTTCGATCACGCTGGAGTCAATGGGGACGACTTTTTGCATGTCGACAAACTCAACAAGGCCATAGGCAGTTAACACGCGGTTGGCGGGAGCATCGCCAAACCAGGAAAAGCCGCCATTTGGGACTTCAAAACGTAAGAGCTTTTGGTAGCCCCTTGCCACCAAATCCGTGGCTTTTGCACGGAGTTCCGCTTTGTCTTCGCGCGACCCCAACAGCTTTAAGATCAATAAGTTGGGATACGTCGTACTGCTTGTCTGTTCAAAACAACCATTCGGTTCCCGCAACAACCCCTCCAACCCGTCGCGCGCTCCATCCAGAGCATCCCGAAATAGCCGAAGTTTGCCTCCCAACGTCTCCGGTCGTGCGTTGGGAGGAACCGAAAATTGTAACATAAGCTGGTCGCCGGCGCGCGGCAGTGAATAGACCGCTCGTTGTATAAGTCCCGGTGCAACAACTGGAATTGTTTTCTCAATTGTGTCTTTCGTGTCGCCGTTCTCGTCTATTAAGTGAACACGAATCGTTCCAACGCCAGGTTTTGCTGCGCGCACCGCAATCGTGGTTGCGCCGACGTGACCGGTTTGCACGGCGATTGGTTCCGTCCTGGTGCCCACCGGCAGAACCGTTCCCGCGAACTCTGTGGCCAGCGTCCAGCGTTGGTCACGCCCGGTATAATTGGCGAGTTGGGTTGGTATCAAATAAACATCACCCTCGGTTAAATAATCGGGTACCGACAGGTCAACAAACTGCGGCAAAAACGTTTCCACGTGGCGTTGTGCGTAACCGACGGAACCGTCGGGAGCCATGGCATCCAATGTGACCGCCCAGCGGGTGATCGAATCGGCCAAAGTCGTTTCCAATGTTGCTAGGCCGGAGGCGTCGGTCCACGTGTCTGCGGACCACAACACGGTTTCGTCAAAACGTTTTCGAACAGCGGCGACGGCGTCCGGCTCAGATTCGCCGTGGATGATGGATGCGACCGAACGAACACTTCGGCTTCCAAACGCACTGCCGCCGGCGCCCATTCCATAACCGGCTACACCAAAACCATGATGACCAACCGACTCTTGAAGCACGTCGTCTATTATCAGGTCGTCGGGGGTATCCAACCGACCATCCCCACCTGCTGTTCGAACCTGTAAACCTTGTTCAGTGTAGCGAACAGTGACCTGGTGACCCCAAGCGTCCATGAATAAGCCGGTCGGGATTCGTTGTTGGTCCAACCATATGGCCCAGGTTCGTGTCGGATTTTTTTTCAATAATTTCTGCTGATTGCGGGGTAGGGCGTCGAGCCACGTCGCTAATTTTTCGAGTTTTCGGTAACTGACATGACGCGCTACATGTGGACAAACATATCCACGGTCCAGTCGTTCAGCGTCTTCAAATCGATAGGGTAGGGACCACTCGTTGTGTCGTTGTCCTTCGTCAAGACCAGCACGGGTAAGAATATCGTTCATCGACACCGTATAATCACAGATCTGAGCGTCTTTTTGTGCCTTCACAAACGCTTCTGGGTATTGGGTAAGTGTTGCGTACACTTGTTCCCGCAATGACGAGAGTTTGCTGCGTTCCTTTTCTCGACGTTCACCCAAAGTAGAGTTCGCCCATAAAGACACGGATTCGGTAGGAAGTTCATTTAAGATGGCATCCATGGCCAACGCGGCGGAAGAATTGTCCGCCTGCGTATGCAAAAGCTGAGCGAATGTGGTGCCCCACCGGTCGAACTTCTGACTTTCAGCATCCGCCAACGCTTCCATCAGCGACGGAAACCGCGGCCCCAGACTCAGTGCCGCTTCGTCGATGATCGATGCCGCAAGGCCCACGCCGGCAGCCGGTTGACCCGACGGCAAAGATGCTTGCACCGGAAACGACAGCATAGTACCGGGCCGAACTCGTTCCGGTATATCGATCGTTAAGTGAACCACTTGCGGACGCAAAAAGAGGCTCGTTTTGGTATGTATGTTCAACTGAGTGGTTTTTTGATCGTCGACAGATGCTGTATCCACAACTCCTACTGTGGCCAGACCCCATACACCGGTGGGAGGAACAATGCGGCAGTCCGTAAATCCGTCTGCGCCGGCAACACAAGGGCCTGCGGCAATTGTTGCCTGACGGCGCACAAGTACGGCGTGGCGCGCAGTGGTATTAAAGAGGCGCAGTCGAATCTCGTCACCAGGATCGATGACTGATGATTCCAGGATCGGTATGTTCGTCGGGTTGTTTGTGACCACTTCAAGTTGAGTCGATGTATTTTTGACGGTCCCATCGGTGGATTTGGCGTGTACACGAATGGTCCACTGCTGGGTTGGCTCGACGGTTTCAACTTGTTTCGGACTCAAACTGACACGCATTAAAACCGTTGTTTTGTTAAATGATTTCGCAGAAACCCGCCGCAGTTTACGTTCAACACACTCCCGTACGCCGGAAGGGAACGTGGTCAAAAAGTTCGGCGAGTCAAAAAATGGCTCATCCATAACCGATTGGACCCGAACCGATTGCCCGGTCAGCTCAAGGGTAACAACCACGTGCCTGGTGGTCTCGTTGCTGGTTTGTGCCCAGTCGTCATATGGCACACACTCGGCCAAAGCACCCAATATGGCATCGGTGGTGGCGTCGGTGAACTGAGGTAGGTCCTTTTGCATGGTTTTCGATTCCACTGTCCATGAAGTGGTTTCCCAGCGGATGCTTTGCGTACGTCTCGGCGCGGGTGCGGCAAACGGTACACGGATGATTCCTTGCGAAGACAATGTTTTGGTAGCCTGGCCGGGTAACGTGATGGTCAATATTACCGGCACCAATACCCCTGCCTGGTTCATCGTACAAACCGTAAGATGAGATGAAGCGCCCGAACCGATTTTGTCGGTTTGTGGGAGTACCGTCAGACTCCAATCGTGGTTATCTGAGGGTAATTCCAGGTTTTGTGACCTCTGGCGCCCAGCTTCATCCTCAACCGACACCAAAACAGGGTCTGTAATATCCTGGATCGGACGAGGAATGGTTGCAGTAAAGCCTCCGTTTGAATCCAGGTCGACCACGAGTTCTTGTTTCTGACCGTTGTCGCCTTGATAATACACCGTCGCGTTCCCCAAGACCGGCTCGCCGTAAAAATAACGGGCGGTACCCGACACGTTCAAACCTCCTGCCTGATTGGGTGTGACCGTTGTCGTTAACGAAAACGGTGGGTTCTTTTCGGCACGGATCTCTATTTCCAAAGATTTTTTCTCAGCACCCACATTGGCGTCCAGTCGATAGGTTCCGGTGAGCAAATCATCGGTTAAACCGATTTCGGCTATCGCAAAACCAGCGTTATTGGTGGTAATGGATTGTTGCCACACCGCGGTTTTACGTGGGTCGCGCAAAACCAGTTGAACTGACTGAGATGGTGAAGGGCGATGGTCCGCCGGGCGCAATACCGACAATCGCACCCGAATCGTTTGCCCCGGTCGGTATTGTGGACGGTCCGTTACGATATAAATGGTCGTGGAGTCGGTCAGTTGAATGTGCTCAGTGACTTTGGATTCACCGGATGCGGACAAACAGGTGATCGCGAGTTCGTAAGACCCCTTCGGAAGTGTAGGCACGTCCACCGCTACGGTTGTTTCTGCGGCGGGATCGGTTTCGAACTCAACCAACGGCCACTCGGAGCCCTCGGCGGAGTTCTTTGCAGATTGTCGCAAAACCGCAACACACTGGGATGCCACCGAAACAGCAGAAAAATAATCGGTTGACTCAGCAGTGGTCACGTTGAACGCGGTAACACTGCCTTTGGTCCACGTCTTGTTTAGGACCAATGTAGTTTCGGGGAGCGATTTGGCGTCTGCGTGGTTTGTAAAAAGCAATACACAAAGAATACATCCCCAAAAAGGACGGTTCATGGCGCAATCCTCGGTGGTGTTGAGAAACAGAAAAAATACAAATGCCGTGAGGATGGACCGATGCAAAATCCAAAAGTTCCGCAGACACTTCGAGAGTTTGTGAAAAAATAACTGAACGAACTTGGACGGATGCTTTTGGCCCCACTGCCCAGAAAAAAACCTGCGCCATATTCCCGATGTGATTCAGCTTTTTCCAAACCGCTTCGCAATAGATGCTGAAAACAAATTATTTCGACACTGAAATGATTTTTGTCGACTGTGAAATAAATTATTTCGATAATGAAATAAATTATTTTGACAGTGAAATAAATTATTTTGACAGTGAAATAAATTATTTTGACAGTGAAATAAATTTTTTAATGCATTAAATAAATAATAATCTGTCGTTATAAATTATTTTGAGGTTGAAATAAATTATTTTGAGGTTGAAATAAATTATTTTGAGGTTGAAATAAATGAAATAAATTATTTTGAGGTTGAAATAAATTATTTTGAGGTTGAAATAAATTATTTTGAGGTTGAAATAAATTATTTTGAGGTTGAAATAAATTATTTCGGCATTAAAAGTTATTTCAACATTGGCGGGTTCACAAGCGCGGGAGATGTTTGGTTCCCGGGCAATTGGAGAAATAGCTGCGGGTCCGATAGGGTCAATTTCGACTTTATAGGCAACGGCAGCCTAAACAAATCAAGGTCCTTGCCGCCCTCTACAGCTTTGCCGGCAAAATACAGCCAGCCGCTGTCTGCCGAAAAAGCGGGGTCTTTGGCTTCGGTCATTCCCGGTACTTGGTAGTGGACCAAATCTGCAAGAGAGAAAAGCCACAACTGGGAATCATTTTGGACTGTCGGGCCGACGACGTAGGCCAGCAACTTTTCATCCGGTGACAAAACAACATCAACAGCGTGCGTTATTTGTGTAAGGACTTCAGGGGTCGCCAGTGGATCTTGTGGGTCGCTACGAACTGCCAGTATGCCGGCCACAGATGGCGTTAGGTAAATCAACGACCCCGTCGGATGAAAGTGTGGTGCCGTATGATCTGAATAGAACGTCGTCGGTATGGATAACGCAGTTCCGCCCAGCAACGGCCTGAGCCCAATCCGTGGTCCGGAGAATGGAACAATCACGCCGAGAGCAAGCCATTGGCCGTCTGCGGAAATGGCGAACTTTTGTTGGTCGGCCAATGGTAGTTCGCTCAAAAACCTCGGGTGGGGCGGGGTATTGGAACCGGCGAGATCACTGAGGGGACGAAATGCGATTTTGCGGCTTTTGTTTTCCATGACTTCGTCAAAAAAATACGCAAAAACCGACAGCGCCGGCACAAACACCGGTTGGCTTTCGTCGACTTCGGGAAGGCCTGCAACCAGCCAGGGTTGGTCCGGATTGGAAAGGCGGGTTGCGTAAATATCCCGGGTAAGTTGTTTGCCCTTGGGAGCATTTTCGAAAAGCAGCAGATCTTTGCATTCACCGGCATCACAACTCAAAGTCGATTCACACTGGGTTATTTTCCCTGTGCCGGGCGTGGTTGGACAGGATATTGCCAGGTTACCGGAACAAAATTTCTCGGCGGGAAGCGCAATACACGAAGAAATACACGATGCCGACTGAGTTGGAATGCAGATTTGGGTGTCCGGACATTCGGTTTGGGTCAAGGTCAACCCCCCCTCGGAGCAGCGTAGCAACCTGCCATCGGCGACACAGGCATTGGGTTGATTTTCCGAGCAGGATGGCCAGACACACTCACCGTTCATACAAATATTGAATGGGGGACAATCGGCGATTTTGAGCGCGCTGTTTTGGTCCTGAGTGCAGCGGTAGATTCCTCGTAAATCGCCTTTCAGGCATACATTTTGGTTGGGGTCAGTACTACATGTGCGGGCAACCGGCGCGCAGCCGGAGACAGTACAAGGTGACAAAACGCAAGCAATGCTGTCGTCGGCGTTGGTGGAGTCACATGGAAACCACTGGGTATCTAAGCAGGTCCCCGGGGTTTCACTGCAAGGATCGGCTGGTGGAACACACAACCCATCCGAGCAAATCGACGGGGCTTGACATACTTCTTCGACCTGCCATGTCCCTTCGGAGTCGCAGGTCAACACGATGTCTTCGCGCAATGGGTCACATTGAAGGCTGTTCGGTAGACAGGACAGACGAGTACAGGCCCCCGATTTGCATATGGATCCTGACGGACAGGGTAGGGAGATCCAAGTTCCACTATCATTACATTGTTCGACACGGAACGAGTCATTGATGCTGCATCGGGTTTCACCACTCGTACAACGGGGGATACGGATGTCGCAATCGAGATCACAATGCGGCGTGTCGACATCAATTGTGTCGGCTAGACCCCCGTTTGCGGCGTCGCCTATCAATTTGGAGCCGTCGTTGGTGACGACATTGTTGGCGTCGTTGCTAACATCTACAGGTTTGCCCGTGTCGGAGTCGGGATAGTTCAGGCCATCCAGATCAAAATCAAAGGTGCATCCAGCCATGAACGTAAAGTTCGTGATCAGAACGAACCGAATCGTTGTCGTGGAGAGAATGAAATACGGATACATCCGGACGTTAACCCGCATTTCTCACCGTCCTGTGGCCACGCGCGGGTGTTCCTGCCCTCTCGCTGCCAATGCCGATGAGCCATGTGGGTTGAAAGCGGCGCAAAAATGCTGCGGTTTGGCGGCATGGTCGATCCCGGCTAACACGTTTTGACTTACCACTCTCATCAATAACATTTGACTCCATTCGCAGGACACTACCGTAGTGGAGCATACGAGGACAGCCGCGGATGCGCAACAGCACAATGACCGTTCGGACAGGCAGCATGGTGTCATATTAGGTCGCCCAATTATCAATGTCCCGTTCCGACCCGTTGGCAAATCACAAAAATCGTTCAAATCATGGACATCAGTGGATCATTGTCATAAGGTGTCGGCCGTTCGCGGTGCGGCCGATTGAACAATCTTCGTGTGGGGTCGTTACACAAAATGTTGTTGGAACGACGGTTATCGAAACGTTATCGATAGGAAGCCCAGATGAAAAACTCCACCAAGAAAACTGCAAACCTGCTTGAACTGGCCGTCATGGTGTTGATTGTTGCGGGTCTTGGTTTTCTTGGATGGAGATTTTATCCGCAGGTTCGATCGTGGACTCAAACTCAAACGCAGTCGGTTGAACCGAACCCATCAAGGCCGCCTCGTACCGAAACACCGTCGCTGAGGCCGCAGCCGCACGGAACGGAGGCTGGAGGACCCGCCATCCATGATGTGCCCAGCGTTTGGGCCGATCCCCCGCAAACCACAATTCTAGGCCAGTAACGATGGTCGTGTACATTGTTGTGGTGTCCCCAGAAAACATTCGGAAACGGGTTGCATCCTGAGCGTCATCGGCGTATTAGGTGTCGGTTTCCCGGTCGGCGTTTGGCGCGCTTGACGGGAGACTCGATTCGATCGTGATGTTGTAATAGGTTTCGCATTGAGGTACCGAAATCCATGAAAGTTTCTGATTTTATGAGGATTGTGACCGCCGGTGTTCTGGCGGCTGCTTTCATCCTGCCGGGATGTACGTCCCAAACACCCGACGAGCCGTCCAAGCCCACCCAGGTCTCGGTTTCCAAGCCGGACGCCGGGCAAGCTGCACCGACCGAACCTGCGCTCCCGGCAGAACCGAAATCTGCCGAACCGGCTGTACAGCAGGCGGATGGTGGTACGCAGCAGGACAAATCACCGGTTGATCCGGCAGCTACGGTCGTGTCCAAACCCACGTTACAAAAACCGCCGCCGATTCGTCGTCCAAACATCCCGTCAGGCATGGACAAATACGCGAATTTTAAGGGTAAACGGATTGGGCTCATCCACATGGCAAACATGTTGGGTGAAACCGATCCGTGTGGGTGAAAAGCCAATCCTCTGGGCGGTCTTGCCCGGAAAGCGACTTGGCTCAATGACAATCGTTCTCGATGGACGGATGTATTTCTGGCGGATGCCGGAGATTTGTTCCACGAACAGACGAACATCAAACCTGAAGAAGTTCCGATGGTTCGGGATCGCGCGACGATGATTGTCGAGGTTTTTAATGAAATGGGGCACGATGCGCAGGCTATTGGTGAGCGGGATTTGGCGTTGGGGAAAGACGAGTTGATAAAACTCGCGTCAAAAGCGAAATTCCCGTTTTTGGCGTCGAATCTTGTCGACGCTGCGTCGCAGAAGGTCGTGTTCAAAGAACGAGTCATTGTCAAAAAAGACGGGGTCAACATCGGCGTGTTTGCGTTGTTGAGCCCGATGGCGACCGAACGAACCGATGTGTTATCCAAAAACGGTTTGGCATTGTTGGACATGAACCTAGTTGCACGGACCCAAGTGGCGGCACTGAAAACCGAAGGAGCCGACGTCATCGTTTGCCTCGGGCATATCGCCCAGGAGGAGGCGTCGGAGCTGGCAAGGTCGGTTATTGGAATCACGGCAATATTGGGCACCCATAGTCAGAGTCTGCTGCGATACCCCAATGTGGTTGGGAACACTTATATTACCGATGCGTTTTCTAAGGCGAAGTATTTCAGCGCATTGACATTGATGGTTCGTGATGGGGAAAAAGTGTTCACTTTTGCTGACCCCAATCGTCGTGCGGTTCTTGAAGGGGATATCCAGGAAATCAAAACGCGGATCGAATCTCGGCAGCAAGCGATCAAGGACATGGAAAAAAACAATCCTGGCGCGGTTGATTCGAGTTGGTTTGCTGAAAATCTTAAACAGTCCCAGGAAGAATTGGCGGCGCGCGAAGCGGAGCTGAAGGCGTTGCCCGAAGTGAGTCCGGATAGTGGGTCGTTTGTGACCTATGAGTATCCAGCGTTGTCCAAAGAGATCGCCGATCATGCGGACGTACTCGCCAAAGTCAACGCACTCAAAGAGAAGTATCCCTACCTAAAGACCCGCGAACATCATTAACAACAATCGGGTCCGTGGTTGCCGGCGATTCGGTGAACGTTGATCTTGGAGGCATATTGTGGGCGTTTTTGCTGGAAGCATCACCTATCGTCGATACCGGGTCGTGGGGGATTTGCCCGAGGATTATCGAAACCGATTTTTTGAGGCAATTCAGAAACGGATTTTCCGAGAAATAGATATTTCGTCGGATGAAGAGAGGACCTTTGGGTGGGTGGGCGTTGGCGACGTGCTGGACCTTGATTTGACGATGGAGAAAATCTTCTTTGGTTCCAACATTTTGTTGACGCTGCGGACCGATACGCTGAAAGTTCCCGGGGCGGCGTTAAAACTGGTTCTTCGGCAGGCCGAGAAAGAGTTTATGACCGATACCAAAAAGGAACGGTTAAGCAAACAAGACAAAGAAGAAATCAAAGAGCACGTGATCAAGACGTTGAGGAAACGTTTGTTGCCTTCGGTGAAAGGGATAGACATGGTGTGGGATGTTTCGACTGCAACCGTGCGGTTCTGGAGTCACAACAAGACTATGGGTGATCTGTTTACGGAGGTCTTTTTTGATACTTTTGGGCTGCGCCTGGTACCGCGAACGCCGTATACCGCAATGGCAGACGTCGGTTTGTCCGACGAAATGTCTGACCGGGCGTTGAAGTTGGATCCGGCGGATTTTGTAGGGTCGCTTTCTTCCTGATGGTCGCCTGTCTCGTCTCTCGCCCTTGTTGACCTGTAATGAGAAGGAGTTGTTGTGGATTTACTCGACCGGATGATTCAGACCGCCTTTTTGGGCAAAGAATATCTTACTTGGCTTTGGTATCGGAGTGATTCGAATCAAGGTAGGTTTCAGCTTGAGGGAAGTGCTTATCTGGAAGTCTGGTTTGATGACAAGTTGGTGCTGGATACGGCAGTGGAGAAGGTCAAAGAGGTGAACTCGATACGTGGCGAAGCGCCGACGGAAACCGCAGAGGCCAAAGCTGCTATACGAATGGGCAAAAAAGTAGCAGACGCGCGACTGAGGGTTATTAAAGACGGGCGCGAGTGGATGTGCAATATCAAAGGTGAGGAACTGGCCTTGTCTGGTGTCAAAGTGCCGGCGGTGCTAAGTCGCGACGAGGACGAACAGGTTTTGGAACGACTGGGTTTAATCGAGGAGTTGGAGGGGGTTCTTGATGGGTTATATGCACAGTTTATGAACATTCGCCTGGACTCCGAGCAGTGGGCGGCCGAACTGGCGACCATTCAAGCGTGGGCACATCAGGATCATTCGATCTAGTTTTTGCGACGGAAACAGCTTGGAACGCCACGAATACGACACGTTGTTCGCCAATGAGGATCAACACTGGTGGTTTGTCGGTACCCGCCAGGTGATTCTTCGTGTTGCTGATATTGCATTGTCGCAAATTGAGACGGAACGAGAAATCGGCTGTTCTCCATTTCCGAAAGTCGGTTTGCCTAAGTTATTGGATGTTGGTTGTGGAACGGGCGCGACGTTGGCCGGGTTTGAGTCGAGAAACGTCGACCGATTTGGGATTGAGCCGGAAGCTGCAGCAGTGGAGTTCTGTCACCGCCGTGGATTGACGGGTGTGACACAGGGCTGTGCCGAGTCGTTACCGTTTTCCGACGGGTTGTTTGATCTGGTGATGGCGTTGGATGTGTTGGAACATCTTGATGATGACCGGGCCGGGCTTGCGGAAATAACCAGGGTGATTCGTCCAGGTGGGTTTGTTTTATTGACTGTGCCGGCGCATCCGTTCCTTTGGAGCGAACACGATGTCGCGCTGCACCATAAGCGTAGATATACCTACAGTACATTCGCCGAACTGATAGCCGGGCAACCGCTCAGGCAAGTTGTGTTTTCTTATTACAATTGTGTTTTGTTTCCGGTAGTTGCTGCGGTTCGTTTGGTGCGACGGTTTTTTGCGGCTGCGAAACCAACAAGCGGTTTAACAAGCGATGTCGTTATGCCGCATTTGTATGTTAACCGATTGTTGACCGAGGTGGTTGCCTCTGAACGGTACGTTTTACCCCATGTCCGGCTCCCTGTGGGGGTGTCCCTCATCACTTTATGCCAAAAAATATGAAGTTAGTCCTGGAGCTTGTAAGAAACCTTGGCTAGCCATCCGAGTCGGGGACGAGCGACAGCTTCGTACGACTTCTGGAACTGGATTCGTGGCGTATGGTTGTAATTGGAACTTTGCCTAGTTGCAAAATCCGTTCGATGTGGTTTCTGATCTCACTTAAGGAAAACGGTTTGGTCAGATTCGGCATCGCATGTTCGGTCGCAATATTCATCCAAGCATCGGTCGGTTGTCCTGGGCTTAACGTGATAAACCTTCGCAAAATCCCAGGAGTATCTGAATTTGCGTCGACGAGTCGCACGGGGAGATCGTGATCCACCATGTCCAACGAACACATTACGGCCAAAACCCCACCTCCCAACAATCGATCAACTGCAACATGAGGGTTGGATAATACGACCGTGTGGATTGATAACGCGCGTAGGGAACGTTTGATGAGGCGAATGATCTGTTCTGACTCTTCGACAACGATGACGATGGGAGTCGGGATAGTTTTGAGCGGCACTGTACGATGATCGGACTCCGTACGGGGTATTTCTACCGTACAAAGGACCCCCGTGTTGTCGGGCAGGTTATCCAAAAACAGCCGCCCCCCATGTTCCAAGATGACCGAATACGCCAACGCCAACGCGAGTTTGTCGACTTGTTGCCGGTATGTGCCGATTCCGGCAAACGGGTCAATGATTTGAAGAGGATGGTTTTTCTCGATAGGCGGTCCGTTATCCATGATTTCAACGATCAAAGACGTGGTGGTTGCTTTGGCCGTCACGGACACGACTTTTCTTGGACCTTGAGCGGCTTTGGTGGCGGCTAGGATGAGTTGTGAAAACGCCGACTGGAGTTGCTGATAATCAAACAGCGCCAGCGGAAGATCGTTGGGTAAATCAAGCCGAAAAGAGACCTGTTTGGTGGAGGGGTCCGCGGCCAATAAATCGACGGTTTTGGCCAAAAGACCAGATAGACCCAAAAGGTCGTTTTCCAGCGCAGGAGGATTGGCAAGGCGTCCCAATCGGGACAGAACTTCAGCAACCGCGCGTGCCTCCTTTACAATCGTTTGCACCTGAGACACGTTCTCGCTGTCCAGCGAAGCATCCAGCAACAACAACTCCGCGTGTCCCATCACCGCCGTCAGCGGATTGGCCAAATGCCCAACTATCATTCCCGAAAATTTTCGTAAGGCGCTGGAATGCAATTCACGAATTTTTTGGGGTGACAGCCCACTCTCAGTCGTCGTATGACTGGGTTGGGCTAATTTCAGCGGAAACAAAACCAGGCACCCCAGGGTGTTTTCCTGATGGTTCACCATTGGAATCCACTCACATTGGACCCAGAAACGTTCGGCAGTACTTGATTTGAGGCTCAATATTGCGGATTGATGGCTGGTGTGATGATGAACCCAGCGGTCTACCGTAGACCCGTCTTCTGAATCAAACCACGTTGATGGAGTCGTGAGAAGCCAAGTTTGGTCTGGACTAGGTGGTTCCGACCATGCACTTCGGTCAATATGGCTTATGTGTCCGGCCGTGTTGATCCGGAGTGTGGCGATCGGTCGCGCTGTGGCCGGGGGAGCGAATTGTGACAACGGCGGCGTAGATGTTTCAATCGAATGGGTGTTCGAGTGGCTAAGATACGCCGACACCGTATCCTCGACGAGTTTCATTAAGACTGCGGGATCATCATCAAATTGTTGACTTTCGATGGTTCGCACCCCGAACTGGTCGTAATGACTCCACAGCGTCGACGATTCATCGGTGTTTGCCAACACAACAATCGGCACCAATCTGTCAAGTGTGCGGAGTTGTTGAACCAATACCTCCATTCCGGCATGGTTCCATCGGGCATCTACGACAACGGTAGTCCAGCGGCTGCGGCGAGCGCCTTCTTTTGCTTCGTCGGTGGTTAATGCGAGCGTCACGCTGTAACTTAACCCCGACGATTGAATCAATCTCTGCAAGTGAAAGGCGTGTTTCGGCTCTGTTGCTACGAGTAATAATAACTTCTCTGGTCCCTTGCTCATCGCATTTCCTGACATTCGCGACGTTTGGGGTTACTGTCGTAGTGCTTCCGTGTCCGTTGGGTGAGGTAACTGGCAGAACGGATTCCTCAACAAGATCGACCTCTGTTCCAGGGTGATTTGCTCGGCAGCAGCCGATGCCGCCCAGAACATTAGGTTTTCGGCGCCTTTGCCGGTGCATTCCGAACCGAACAGATACCCATCTCCATTCTTGTCGTTTTTGGGAAGGCACTTCTGCGTATCCGACAGCGGATCGTGTTTCGTGCCGCGACCTTCGCTGGTATGAAACAACCCAAGATAATGTCCTGTTTCGTGAGCGATAGTCTGGCCCAATTGCCGTACTTGCTGGTCTTTAAACCCTTTGTTAACCTGAGGAAAATAAAAACCCAACGCAATGACGACTCCACTTGAGGCAAGACCGTGTGCGATCGCAGGACCTGGAATTCCACCCGACAATCCAAGGAGCGAAAATCCGGATTTGTTGCCCAGGATTTCGTCCACCAGGAAGATGTCGATTCCATGGGGATCACCTTTGGACAGTTCCATCAGCTCTGCAAATTCGGAATTTGCACCGTAGATGGTATTGATGACGGACAACCGCTCGGCATCGGAGCTGTTGATGTCATAAAATCGCACTTCGCCTAGATCAAGATATGCTTCGGCAAAGACATTCCTGACTTTATTTATGACAGATTGCATAAATAAATTGGTTGCGGCACTTTTGGCGGTAATTCCAGTAACCCCAACAAAGTGAAAATTGAATGAAATTCTGCCGCTTTCGGGTGGTCCGTTGCCTCGAAGGACGACGGCGGTCAATGGGGCCGAGGAATTGAATAATCCAAGACGGGAAACGGACACGGTCCACGGGCCGGGCGTTGGTATTTGAGACGGAGCTTGCGGCAGCATCACGCTAAAATCAGGATTTCCGGTGCTGTAGAGCGGAAGTGATAAGATAAGGGGAGATGCTAGTGAATATAAGGGGACTTCGCCAACCCGTCCGAGAAAATTTAGCCGTGTTGGCGGCGTGGTTCCATCTCCACCATATAGGCTCAAGCTCAGGGAATCTTCGGGTAGATTCAAAGTCGTTGGTGGGCCCCCGGTGGGAGACGTGTCAACAGAAGACGAAAATAGAGTTTCGACCAGTAGCCCATTGGTGTTGGGTTCGTGGCATAACCCTGAGAGGCTATCGCAGGTCTCTCCTTTCGCACAGCCCAAGGTCCGGCAATGTGGTAAACAGCCGCCGGCAGAGCCACATGCGTAATCTGGGCGGCAGTCATAAGCACTGGTACATGCTGCAACGCATAGGGCGTTTACACAAACACCACTCACACAGGGGGTGATCGAGGAGCACGGTGTCGTACATGTCCCGTTTGGCCAGTCGGATTTACATTGCCCAGATGAGCAGTGGCTCGAGGTATCACAAAATGCGCCAATGGGTTGCGGACCCGCGGGTCCTGCGACACAGTTACCATCTTCGGGATTGCAGTGAAAACCATCTGGGCAGTCGTCAAATGCGTCGCAGCGCGGTACGCAGCCGCCCACAGGCGATTGCTCAACAAATTCACACCGGTAGCCGGGTCGACAATCGTTCGCATCGGAACACGAGGCGAGGCACAGTCCCGCGAGTGCGTCAACCGTGTGGCAAACCGAACCGGGTTCGCATGAAACAGCACCGCCGCCGGTGCAGGTTGCAGTACAGTAGCCACCGGGCCACCCCAGAAGGCACATTTCTTGGTTACATTTGGTGTCTACGGTGCAGGTATGGCCTGTCTTGCCGTCCCCACCCACCTTGGGCACACATTTTCCGGTTTCGAAATGGCATGCCTCACCGAAACCGCAGTCTGAGTTAGCCTTGCATTTGGCTAGGCATACACCAAATTGTTTGACATTGATTCCTTTTACACCCGTTGCCGGTGCACACACAAATCCGCTGCGACAATCTTTGTTAGATAGGCACCCATCCATACACAACACAAGGTCACCGGGAAATTCCATGCAGATAGAACCGGTGGGGCACACCGTCTGACCACCCAATGCACAGGAAGCACTGCAATAACCGTTGTCGGATAACGACAGGCACACGGGGGCAGTGACTTTGCTGCAATCGGCAATTGTCGTGCAACTGGAGCCAATAGCCCCGGGTGGCGCTGATCCCGGTTCGACGTCGACTGCGCATCCGAAACCGCTGATAACAGCGTATACACCGATCCAGAGCCGCACGCGCCGTAGGGCGCTCACGGAAGTTTTGTTTGGGGGCGCTTTCACAATGGGTTTGTGGGTGGCAGAAGAATGCCGCCGAAGTAATTCGACCATTCCCCGAGTATGGAGGACGTTTGGATGGGTCGCAAGCCGACAAGTAGTTAGTATTTGAAGACGTGGGCTTGTATCGATCCTATTCGAAGTACACGTCTATATCCGCCATGAGGTCTTTCGCTTTTCTCTTCTCGATCATTTGCTCCGGTTTGAGTTCTAAAATCACATCGTCCGGTGCATCCAATACCATTTGAAGTTGTGTTGCAAACAACTCACGGTCATTGGTTTTGGTTGCAAGTAAATCGGCCATCAACACACGAGTAGCAAGGTAATTGGGTTCGATCTCCAGGGACTTGTCAAAGTGTTTCCTCGACAACGCCGGATCTCCATCGGGAAACGGCACTTTTGTGTAGTATGCGCCAAAATATCGATGCGGTGCGCCGTAAAAAAACTTTTCATCCAGTTCCAAAACGCGGGTCATTACCGAAAAAATCTCGTCTTTGCGGCCTAGTACCACCAAGATACCCTTTGCGAGTGCCCATTTACCCAAATTGGTCGCATACCAGTACATAGCCGGTACAGCGTTTTTGTCGACGGTTTTGACTGCATCTTCGACCGCATCACCGCCGCAAACTCGCTGGCGATATTTGGGATCAAGAGCGCCCAGCGCCAACTCACCGTTGTATGCCCCCTTGTCAAACATCGCCAGCATTTCATCTTCTTTGGATGAATCGAATCTTAAGTGACCGTCGCCAAGAAGATAATAAGCACGGGACAGACTAACATAAGTGTCCGTATTCCACGGTTCTATTTTTGCGGCTGTTTCCCAGGACCCAATGGCCGCACGAAGTTTGGCCTCATCTGCCCTCTCTTCCCAACTCTGCTTGGCTTCGGCATAACTTGCCGCGGCATCGCCTTGCAGAGTTGCTTTGGAGTAAAAATCGTCTTTGCAAATGTCTGACTGACGGGAACCGGCGCAAGCTGCGGTCCAGAGAGTTAGCAAGACAATACAGAGCAGCGGTAAGTTGCGATTCATTCGACGACCTCCCGGAAAATTGTTGGGCACAGGCCAACAATCCGAAGTGTAGATACGTATTTGGTAATCCATGAGAGCGTAATCCCACGGTAACGAAGGATGTGTCTTAACGCATTGTGGAAAATTTGGCCAGTGTTATTGCGGTGATTCAGGTGTCGGTTCGACCGGCGCTTCATTTATTGGCGTCTCGCCCGGAGTATTTAGGACCGGCTGCGGGTTCCAAAGATACCCTTCACCTGGATAGTAGAAGTTCATGCGGTAATCCTGCTCCGCTTCAAATTGTTCTTGCGTTATCCAGCCGCGATCACGAAGCCGCTTCATGATAAAGGCGAGTCGATCCTCCCAGTATTTCTCGGTTGTTCGTTTTTTCCATTGTCGATATCCACATGAAGGACATGGTTTAAGACCCATGAGAAATGAGGTTTCAAGAGGGGTCAGATCTTGGGGCTTTTTTCCGAAATAATGGGTTGATGCGGCACGAATGCCATAAATTTCCGGACCATATTCGATACAGTTTAGGTAAAGCTCTAAAATCCGCTCCTTGGTAGTTATTTGTTCCATTCGCCAGGTGATAATGGCCTCTTCCCACTTACGCGCCAACGTCTTTTCCCTGCTCAGAAACAAGTTCTTAACCAATTGTTGGCTGATGGTACTGCCCCCGTATACATACCGCTGGTGTTCCAGATCCATCTTGATGGCTCTTTTTATCAACGACAGTTTGAAGCCTCTGTGGTTATAAAAATCGAGATCTTCCGTTGCGATGGCTGCCCACGGAACATATGTCGGAAGGGCACTAAGAGGTACATAGGAACGTGTGCCGGGTCCAACTTTAACGTTGAGTTCCTCTCCGTTGACCACAGGGGTGTGAACAAATGTACGGCGATTTATTTTGTCGATGTCGATGTCTTTACCCATGTCGGTAACGACGCAGCTTTCCAGATCCCCGTCTAACTCAAGCTTCATGCCGTATGGGTCGTTGAGGTCCACGTTCACCGAAAGCTCAAACCACGTCGTTCCGGACGCCCGAATGTCTTGTAATCGTGGCATCAGAGCTTTAGGAATAGAATCAAACACATGTTGGCAGGGCTGTACCGGCATTTGAACTTTCAGGTCGACTTCCGGTGTACTCCTTAAGTTAACTGCAGCAAACGATACATCAAAATTGAGTTTACCAATCGTCAGCTTTGGGACTTTCAGCGCCAACTTGTCGAGGCTCGGGTCAAAATCGGCGGTGAATGCGGCAGACATTTCAAACCCGGAAATCGGTTCACTTGCGATTCGCCACCATTCAAAACCAATGTTTTTGCTGGAAAACGCACCCTCGATCCGATACGCCGTGTCCGACGTGGGACGAACACTTACGTCGAGTCCTAGTTCTGCCTCTTTTGTGGCGCGGATTTTGGACGACGATCCGGCAAGCATCTGCGCCAGACGGGATCCAGCCGACCGAATGTCAAGCGCCAACATTCGTCCGGTGCCGTCCACAACGCCAGAAAAATGAAGTGCTGCGGTTTGTTCTTTGTCCTCTTCGAGGCTTGCGCTCACGGTAAATTTCAATCCGGTCGACGCATCATCGCGATCGACGTGAAAGTCGATTCCCGACAATCTCAATAGGTTGTCCTGATCTCTGATTCCCCTTACAGAAATGTCGCCGTTTGTTAACTTAAGGTCGATGTCCCGTAATCCGTGCACCCACGAAGGTGGTATCGTGGGAATTGTCGTTCGGCGAATTTCCGCGGGTTTAATTTGGTCGCGTTTTTGGGCCTTTTGCGATGATTTTGGCGACTGGGGAGGTTCCTCCAGAGGGGGGGGTTGGATGTCCGGATCGGATTCCTCGTTGTCGGGACGCAATAATTGGCCAATCGTGTCGTCGTTGCCCGCCGCAATGTCAGCGATCATGACCACCTGGGGGTGTTCGACATGTAATTTCGCTATTCCGCGTAGTGGGTCCGACTTTCGCCATTTTTCTCCAATAATTTCAGTGCGTTTTGCTGCCACTGTACCGATATTTGGCAAGCCCGTGGCTTCGCAATGGTCGCATTCAAGCTGAGTCAGCCGGTACAGAAGTCGTTCCAGCGTGTCTTGTGGGCTTTCCTCACTCGCTTGGGCAAAATATGCAGTCAGCTTTCCCGCCTGTAGTGATTGCGTTTTTCGTTTGACCACAACCCCCTTTGCAGAGATAGAGCCAATGCTGTCCAAATCCAGAGAAATTCCCGTTCTACGGGGGCGTACTTCAAGCGACGCAAGTTGAACCTGAGTGTCTTGGTCATCGCGTTGCGCGATATGAACAGAAGACAACTCGAATGTGCCGTTGTCGACCAACCGAAGATTACCTAGGGTGACGGATCGACCTGACAGGAGTGGATGTGGAGGCAATGTGATCGGTGGGTCGATATTTAGTCGTAAGTCACCGAATTGGTCGGAGCTGGTATTTTTGGACCCTTGTAGACTTATATAAGAACTCTGAGATCCGGTATCAAGGACGCCGGTTGCGGCAACCGTAGTTTGCGCTGCATCCGTGGTCAATTGCAGTTCGCCTTGTCCAACCGCCGTCCACTCTCCCACGTGAACGCGTACAAATGTGTCTGTAAGCACGAGGGAAGGGAGATTTCGGACCACGTCGGTTGTAGGGCGGACGTCATTTGTTCGTTTTGTTCTCAAGGAACGAACCGCATCCACAACGTCGTCAAACCCGCCATATGAGCCGCTGTCGAGGTAGGTTTCCATTCGCAATCCCGACACTACTATTTTTCGCGGCATTCGTTCACCGTTCAACACTTTCTGAAGATCGATTTCGGCCTGAAGTGACTCAAAGGCAAGCATTTCTTGAGTTGGATCACCCGGTGCGGAGACGCGCAAATTGGCAATGTCGACACGACCCCGAGGGTCCAACACAATTCGGCCAACAGTGATGGTTCGATTCGTTTCTTGGGCGATCGTTTGGACCATGTCCAACGCTGTCAGCCGCGCCCACTGGACTACGATGGTAATGCCAAAGGCGGCCATTCCAGATATGGCGACAATCAAGATCAGCCATTTTGGATAATGTGTTGTAATAACAGGAGTATTTTTCATGAATACGTCGACAACCGGGGTCAGGTGAACACGTACAGGGTGCGAGTGTAGTCGTGCTTAATCGATGACGCCAGTTTTCGGCATGTGTTGATATCAGATAAACGCCGCAAGTTTACTGAATCGGCTGCAACGCGCAATATAATGCCGCATTTAACTCACTTAACTGCGGTAAAGCGGCGTGTGGGATTGCGAATCGAGATAGCAAAGGCAATGATCAAAAACAGGAGAATGCCTCGGTGGGGTGTGCTGAAGTCATTCCCAGCACGGCAACCGGAATCATCTTCGTCATCGTCCGTGGAGCTGGGCTGGCTGGACGGATCCACCGATCCAATGCCGTCAGATCCAGAAGAATCGTCGGACGAAAAGCCTTCAACATCGGTTTCCAATGGCTCTTGGTCAATATCCGGCTCATCAATGACAATGTCGCAGGGTAGAACCCGCCAAACCGTGTCGCAGCAATATCCACTCTGAACGGTTAGGGTGCCGCATTTGCATGGTGCTTGAATAAACGCCGTGTTCTTACATTCGTTATCGGGTCCGACCGGATCATCAATCGGGCCTGATTCACCAACCGAAAACGTCTTGGGACCAGCGGTGTTGTTGGATTCGCTGGATTCAGCAACCGTATTCATGGTGTCCGCCTTTATCCAGCTCGAGTACGTTCCGTCCGGCACATCATTCCAGGTAAACGAAACGGACACCGATGCGCCCGGATTGAGTCCGGGCAGCGTTTTGAACTGGTCACCGTGGCCTGTCCAAGTTGGTGTCACCCCGCTGTCTCGAATCACATCGACATCAAATGAGCCGGTCGCTTGGTCGCCGACATTTTTTACAAATCCGGTATAAATGACCGTGTTGTCTGCAACATCGACGTTGAAGTCGGTAACCAATAAATCCGGCCCGGCGATAGTTACTACAGTGGACGCCTCTGGGCCCGCTGCATTGTTGTTTTCGTCACTTTCGACAACTGCGTTGGTGCTATCGACCATAGCCCAGGCCTTGTGGCTACCGACCGTTGCTTGTGGCCAAAACAACTTTAAGGATTGGGTTTCTCCCGGTGCAAGCCCATTGCCAACGAACACGGTGGTTTTGTTGTCTGATGCCACGGTTCCAAAGTTTGGTGTCCCTTCGGACGAATGAACAACCGCAACAGTAAACGCTGTTGCAGACTTTTCGCCGGAATTACGAATATCTACCTGGTAACTTATGGACATCCCCTGAACAGTCGCTTCGAAATTTTCAATGACTAAATCGGGGTCATTCAGCGGAGTGTCGACACCGAGATCTACGTAGAGAGGACCGTACATGTTGTTGTTTTCGTTCGTTTCCTGGATTGCTTGCCCGGAATCGATGATGCACCACGCGGTGGTCAATTTTGCCGCCGGAGTTTTCCAATAAAATTTAATGGTTTTGAATGAACCTGGAGCAAGGCCATCAAAAAAATCAAAATTGCTGTCTCCCTTGGGCAACAGAAACGGCGGGGCGGTATTGGAATCAAAAAAGATCTGTAAACGAGCAACTTTGCCTCCACTGCCAATGGGGGCACCGGCGACGGCTTCCGTACCTCCGTTAAATACGGTCACGTCGTATTTAAGTGAACCATCTTGCTGGGGGGCAGCCACAACGCCGACAATCATCAGATCGGCCCCAGTCGCAGGTGTGGCCGCGACCTTCACGGATATAGGTCCAAAGGTGTTATTGGTTTCTACAGTCTCGGATACGGCTGACGTTGAATCGATCCACGCGTAGGCACTATAGGTTCCGTTCTGGTAATATACCGGTGGGAACTGGACGTTTGCCACTGCACCTGGCGCAAGGCCGGCAACGTCGCTCGTCGGGTAACCACTGGCGGGTGCCGTGGCGCCGGGGTCTGTATTACGAAAGATGTCGATGGAAACCGGACCGGATGCATCCGCGCCGGTGTTTTTGACTTGCGCCGTATAGGTGACTGCGTATCCGGAAACGTTGGCGGACAACGATGTGACGACAAGATCGGGTGCGGCAGACGCGTTGTTGGGACTCGCCACAAAAACCGCGACACCCAATGCCGCGCAAACTGCGAAATTCTCTCGAACAATATCGTACAGACGTCTCATCGACTGGCTCCTTCGTTACATGCCGAACGATTCGTTTTGTGCCCCAACCGGACGGGGATTGGGATCCCGATTCTACGTATGCAAAACCGATTGGGATAACGGCCGCACTCCGGCGATTTTTGTGCCTTACGAACCCCCAGTTCGACGGCCCCTGTAGTCTAACCAAACCGCGTATCGTGAATCTACGGTCCGCAAAAAAATCCCAGATAAATTTGTGTTGCTGGCGCCAAGAACAGTACGGATTCGCTCTTTTGAGGGTATCCGGATTCTGGACAATATCGGAAAATTGTGGCCACATCGTGCGCGTTTTGGACGGAGGTTGTTTGTGGTATCGCTCATTCATGTCTTAAGTTACAGTTATGTGAATAAATCTCTTGGAGTTGTTCTTGTTTTTTTTGCGCTGGGCGCGGCTGTTTCTTTGGGAATCGGGTGTACAAAACAGGCGCCTGAATCGCCAAAGTCGGTGCATGAAAACCCGGTTGCGGCCGGGACCAAGACGGAGCCGAATAGCGACCAACCTTCCGTGGAAGTACAAGCCGGGAATATTCATATTCCAGGGTGTCCCGATTTGCCCTCAGACTGGAAAGCAAGAATCCAGGAAACCGTTTCCGGGGACAGGTATGAGGCGAAAGTGGACTCGCCTTGGGGCTCGGTGACAATAAAAGGTAGTCTAACCGGTGCAAACGGGGTTGCCACCCGTTATTGGACTGCGTTCATAACCGGAGATTTTCGTGCGGTTTATCCGTACGCTGTTGGCGACATGAAGGAGAGGCTACAAGCATCGGATAACGAACCCGGACATAAGCAGTATTTCGATGGCATCAATATGCGCCTTGAAAAGAACCCAATAACAGAGATCTCGGTTGAGCCGTTGACTGTCGAAGCCGATGGGCGCGCTCTTGGGCTGGTGTTAAGTAAGCGTAGAGACGGCACGGAGGAACGTAGGGAAATTGAGTTGGTACAAACTCCCGAAGGCTGGCGATACAAGCGTATTAAGTTACAGCGATAGCGGACGTTATCGTTCCCACAGAAACTCCGATGCTCCGGTTTTGATCGTGGCCCATCGGCTCGCCACGAACAAGGCATCACTGAATCGGTTTACGTAAGAAAGCACGTATTCGCCGATTTGTTCTTCTCTTGACAATCGCAGAATACACCGCTCCGCTCGGCGACACACCGTTCGAGCTTGGTGCAAAAATGCGCTTACCGGGTTTCCACCGGGCAGTACAAAGCTATTCAATGGAAACAAGTCGTTGTTCCAGCGATCAATCAACGTTTCCAGTGCTGTGACATCAGCGGCACCAATCAGCGGCATGTTAGGCCATCGATCTTCAACACGCGTTGCCAGATCACTTCCTAAGTTAAACAAGTTGTTTTGAGATGTCCGTAAAAAAACGTCGATCTCACCGCTGACGGCAACGTCTGTAGTCTCTCTTAAGTTAAATACTCGTGCAATTCCGAGAATGGCGTTCAATTCGTCAATAGTTCCGTAGGCTTCAATGCGGAGATGGTCTTTGGGCACTTTCTGTC
>JABWCM010000383.1 GCA_013360285.1 Myxococcales bacterium | reverse complement strand
TTTCTGGGACAAAACGTTAACCGGAGCCTTCCGGTAGCCGTTTTTCTGGGACAAAACGTTAACCGGAGCCTTCCGGTAGCCGTTTTTCTGGGACAAAACAGCAACCGGAGCCTTCCGGTAGCCGTTTTTCTGGGACAAAACGTTAACCGGAGACACTTGTCAATAAAATCAAACTATTATCGACACTTGTTTCCTCATCCAAAGTGATCTCGGGTGTGCAGAACAGATCTGGAGAAGTCTGCCGATTTGTTTGTTAACTGATTGCTGGTTTCCCCACGTGGGTATGTTGTCAACACAAACCGCGGGTTAACGTGACCGTCGCTGCCGGTCAAAAACAGCCCAGGTTGGGTTTGGGGTCGGTGACCAACGAAATGGCTTTGGTCAATTCTGCGGCTACTTCTGCATTGACGGGAATGTAAAGACCCCCACCGAACAACGCGGTGTCGCGGTTGGATTCAGCGTTGGCTTCTCCACCAAACAACGCGGCATCGATCACATGAACCCGAATTCGGATCGGTTTGCCATTGTAACCCCGCAGCAGTTGTACTCCTTGGGAATCGGTAAACGTATTGAGTACTTTTTTGCATTGTGCTCCTACCGTTGGACATGAGTTCGGTGTTGCGATGCTGCAGGGGGTCAATGAATTGTCACAGGTACCCACTGTGGGGTCGACCAACATTTTGGCATAGTCGCTGACGCCGGCTGGAAGGCACGTGCCGCCTATACATTGGGCGCCGGGGACACAATCGGTGGCGGTTTGGCATCCCAGCCCCAAGTTGAATCGTTTGGCTTGGTTGATCGGGTTAAAATAATCGGTTGGAGCCGAGTTTTGACTGTCGGCGCCGTCGGTAAACACCACCAGTACTGTTTCGCGGCAGTTGGCGGCTTCATCATGGCAGAAACCGTCTACACATTCGTAATGGCTGTTGGAACAGGGGTTGGTTTCGTCGCAGGGTTTTCCTTCGATCGACACAAATTGTCGCACATATTCGCCGGCATAAAACATCGTTTTGCCAAGCGGCGTGCCGCTGGAAGTACGGAGTTCGGGGTCGCTGTGAACGATGCACCCACCATTTCCGCAGATGCCGTCACAATTATCGCACGCGGTATCCGCTACAAAATGGGCGGATTCGTAAAAGTCGAGCCACGACAATACCGTATTCAGGTTGTCGCCCTCTTCGGAACCGGCACCGACCACCACTACTTGTTTGTGGTTGTCGATAAACCAGGGCGCACCCAACGCCGGTTCGTGCTCACCGGTGTCTCCGGTCATGTTTCCAATGCCTTGGACATAACCGCTTGGACAAAACGGATCCATGATGAAGTTTTCTTGTTGAGGAAACCGAAGCAGAAAAAACCGGGCCGGGTTTTTCTGATTTTTGCCCAACACGTCGGTAAATGCTTTTTTGGAATGCCCAAACTTGGTGGTCGGAGTGGCCGGAAAATCACACGCCGGCCACGCCCCGCCGCCGCCGCCCGATGTCATGGAACTCGATGTATCAAACAAAATCAACACGTTGGCCTGCGCGGATTTACAGATTCCATCTACACATTGGTATCCTTTCAGGCAGGGTGCGGGATAATAAGCCGAACCAAAGGGATCACATTTGGCAACGGTCAATTTGTTGACACAAATCACCGTGCCCGGGTCACATACGATGGGTTTACATACGTTGTCGACACATACCGAACCTTCTTCACAACCGCCACAATCGGTTACCACGTCGGGAGCGATGTCGGTCAACATGTCCGCGGCCAACCCATCGCTTATGTCGGATTCGTCGACGTCACTGACCGTATCGACGCCATCTATGGCGGTGTCGGGAAAGCCGGCATCGACAATCACAATCAGGTCTTCGGCTTCCATATCCACCGCGATATCGGCTCGGGGATCAACCGGGACATCCGGCTCGGCGGTAACATCGGTTATGTTAACGGAATCGCCGTCGGTCGGTGAGCTGTCCGGAGACAAATCGGCGGTACCGCCGGAATCACCGCTCGAATCCGAACAAGCACCGACGAGTGTGATTACAACAAAAAAAACAACGAAACGAGCCGACGAACGGGCGACAAATAACCGGTTACGTTTCATGATCCCGCATCCTCCACAACGCAGATCGTGCCAGAAGCGATGCGGTCGTGCAACCTATGCCGATTTTCCACCGGGTTTGTGACCAAATGTAGGAGCCGCCCTTGTGGACGGATTTTGCGGCGAATTTTTCGACAAACTCAATCAATCAGCCGGCAGTACCACGACGCAGCACTTCGATTAGGCAGCCGACAAACACGTCTCCGGCTTCCACAACCTGCACGTGGATACCGCGTAAGTTCAGGGGGCGAATATCGGGGCGCAGAGTAAAAGAACGGGCGGCCAAACCGAATCGTGCTTCGAATTTGTTGCATCCGGTGTGTGGCTTTTCGGTGACTTCCACAATTGCCGAACCGATCCGTATTCGGCTCAACGGCGGCAAAGACATCGCCGACAAATCGAGGTGAACAAACAAGTTGTCGCCAAACAACTCCAGCGGCTGGCCGTTGGCCAACATTTCCGCCACGCTCAGTTGCATCACCGTAATTTGGCTATGAAGTTTGGGGTCGGATTTTCGCCCCCAAGCGTCGCCGGGAAAACCGGATACCGGATCAAGGCACACTCGGTCCACCCGTTGCCGCAAACCACCGTCGCCGCGGCGAATCAACAACGCCAATTGCCCCCCATCCTTGGGATCGGGTTGGTTTTGGATAAGCCGTTGTTCCAATTCGGCTTCGGACAGAAATCGGGTTGGATCGCCTACGGATGCCGAATCGATGGGGCTAGGGGAAATCGTTAACGAGTTGTGCATGGTGGGTTGATTGAGAGGGTCACTTCCTTATGGGACTATGCCGGATTAGGGCGTGGCCGCTTTGGCCAATGCTTCGTCGATCATTTTGGAAATGGCTTCCACGTCGCCGGGGTTTTGTACCCGCTCCCCACCAACAAACATCGACGGCGTGCCTTGGACACCTACTTCTTCGCCCAGTTTCATATCGGCTTCGGCTTGTTCTTTGCGGCGATTTTCGTCGAGTGCCGCTTTCACCGCAGCCACGTCCAGCCCAGCGTCGCCGGCCAACTTTTCGATGGTTGCTCGGCTCAGTTCTTTCTGATTTTGGAACAAAAGATCATGGAATTCCCAGAACTTACCTTGTGCGTGGGCTTCCAGAGATGCAACCGCTGCGGGCATTGCTTCTTGGTGGAACGACAACGGGAACTGCCGGAAGATAAACCGAACGGAGCCGCTGCCTTCGTATTTGGCTTTGAGCGCTTTTTCGGCTTCGGCGGCGCGTGAACAATAGGGGCATTGAAAATCGGAAAATTCGACGATGGTCACTTTCGCATCCGCCGGTCCCCAGGAAGGAGCGTCACCGGCAGCCAACTTGGCCTGTTGTTCCGGGGTTAACGGCTGATTGGCGGCTTCCATTTTTTTCAAGTCCGCAATCACGGTGTCGTATTTGGTCAACATCTCGTTACACTGAGTGACCGGAAACGACGGGGTTTTTTCGCGAACCATTGCACAAGTTTTGGTGGTTTCGCCCAAATCGGCACACAGTTTGTTGGCCAAATCGGCACACGGTTTTTTGGCTTCCGCCATTTTGGCTTTCAGGTCACCCAAATCGGCAAGGGCCACGGCGCAGGCTTTTTTGGACATCAAACCGGCGGACACTTTGATGCTGGAGCATTCTTCCGAACTTTCCCCGGCTT
>JABWCM010000121.1 GCA_013360285.1 Myxococcales bacterium | reverse complement strand
CCCTTGCTCAATGCCTTTCTCGATCCCTTGCTCAATGCCTTTCTCGATCCCTTGCTCAATGCCTTTCTCGATCCCTTGCTCAATGCCTTTCTCGATCCCCTTTTCGATCCCCGCCAGAAGTCCTTCGGCCCGAACTTCGTCCAGGCTGTTGTATCCTTCGCGTTGCAATAGATTGGAAAACGCAAGTTCCAACGATTTGCGGCGATCATACAACGCCTCTACCGGAACGGGGTTCCGAAGAACCCCCGGCGCCCGTAACACTTCACCAGGACCCAAGGTTTTGACCGGTTCATCGGCGGTATACACTTCGACTCGCCGAGGTCCCGTTAATTTTACAACCCAGATGTACCGCGTGCCATGAGACAAAAGCCCTGCGATTTTTGCCGCCAACGTCTCGTCGTCCTGGCCGGGTCCCGCATATTCGACAGCAAGCGGCGGAACCCCTGCAATCCACCCTGGTTTATCGGGAACACGACCCACGGCAATATCCGGCGCCCATAATGTTTTGGGTTCAGGGGCAAACCCAGCATCAACACCCAACTCTTCGACGTCGGGGTCGGTGTCCAACACGTGCACGCCTGTTGCCACACCACGGGCACCGTCTCCCCCTGTCGGAGCACACTCGATTGGGTGCCCGCGATACAATTCGTAATAGTCTCCCGGGCGAATATCCGCCGCACGAAATGGGCCATCTGGTTGTAAATATTTGCGTAAGTCGCTCATGAACCAAAGAATACTGATTACCGCCAAAAGGTGTCAAGAGTCCAAACCGGGCTCCCCGGTCAGAGGGTCAGCGGAAATAAGGAAGTGACCATGGGTGAGCTAATTTAGCACTGAATTGGCCGGGACCCGACTGGGGCTATATCGAGTATAGGCCGCACCGACGGGCATAGCCAAGGCAGCCTAAATTAGCCAATCACGGTTTAATTATCTATTTTCGCTGACCCTCTCCTCAGAGGGTCAGCGGAAATAAGGAAGTGACCCTGGTCGAGCTAATTTAGCGCTGAATTGGCCGGGGCCCGACTGAGGCAATATCGGGCATATGCCGCACCGACGGGCATGGCCAAGGCAGCCTAAATTAGCCGAACAGGGTTCACTTATCTATTTCCGCTGACCCTCTCAGCAATCATCGTGACCTGCGTTTCTGATCGGAGCAAGCCTGGAGCCGCTCGTCAAGAGCCAATGTTGTCGGTGCAAACTGATGTAACAGCGGGGCCAACTTTCGGTCGTTGGGCATCTCCGCCTCGGGTCGGGTTCGACCTGCCGTTTTTTTGGCGCAAAACGTCAACCCAACATGTCGACCTGCCGCTTTTTTGGCGCAAAACGTCAACCCAACATGTCGACCTGCCGTTTGGTTGGCGAAAAACGTCAACCGAACGGTCCGACCTGCCGTTTGGTTGGCGAAAAACGTCAACCGAACGGTCCGACCTGCCGTTTGGTTGGCGAAAAACGTCAACCGAACGTGTTCGGTAAGGGTTTGGTGGAAACAAAACGGCTACCGAACGGTTTAATCCAATAAAATCAATGGTCTTGAAGAATCGAAAAAATCCATGGGTCGGGACTATGAATCAGGATTTTTCCGGACGATCCGGCTCAGATTCGGCTGGGTCGCGAAAACCCCTAAAAAACACCAGCCTCCGGTTTGACCCCGGTGCGGCGGGTCGTTTTTTTGAGTGTCGGCGCCGGTTTAGCGACCATTTTCTTCTTCGTAGAGGCCGCTTTGACGGCCGGTTTGGTTTGCGTTTCTTTTCTTTTTGTCGGCGCCGCAATCGGCTCCGAAATCTCCACGGCAACCGATGCCGCTTCGGCCGCCGCCTTTTTCGCGTTTGGCTTGGTCACCTTCGGCAGCCGTTTGGGTGCCGCGACGTCTGTATCCTGAACCGCTTCTTTTGCGTCCATCGCTCCCAGTTCCACTCCGAACAAACTCGCCAGATCGTCGGCCACCAAATGTTTGTCCCCCTTGGGTGCGGTTTTGGTATTCACTACCGCCCTGGTCGCAGCCCTCACCAGATCACTCGCGTTCACCTGCCTTAGTTCAAACAACAATTCCGGCTTGTGGTCCAGTCTGGCACCCACCCCATACAACACCGCGGCGATGTGTTTACACATGTTTGCCCAATCTGGACAGGTACACCGGAAACGGATTTCTTTGGGGCTGGGGAACAAGCCGACTTTGGGCTCGCACATCCTTGCCATTACTTGGGTCGAGAACTTTCCTTGCAACAATTCCACCATCGAATCAATGGCGCCTCCACAATCGGCACACAACTTCTGCCATTCGTGGTCTCCTACTTTACATATTGTGATGTTCACCCCGTAGATTTCCGATCCGCTGACCAACGCTTTGATACCACCCTTGCTGATCTTCAAATCGATCACCGCCCCATGGCGTACGTATGACCTCCCTCTGGGCAAACGGCTTTCATAATCGCTGTATTTTTCGAGGTTTTGACACCACGATTTTCCCCAAAACGTAGTCGCAATGGCTTTTTCGACGATTTTGACCGGCTCCAACAACTGTCCTTTGGCCGTAAGTTCCCGTATTTCCGCTTCGGCGGCAGCGCGGCGCTCCGCTACGGTCGGTTGCTCTCCCCAGCGATCATCATATCTTCCCACGGTTCACCCCTTTATTGCGGTTTTCACATCCAGTGCCACTAATTTTACCAGCTCTTCGTCACTCAGTTCCGTCAAATTCACTTCCGCGCCGCCTTCCAACAACTCTTGGGACATCTGCTTTTTCGACTCGATCAATTGGTCGATTTTTTCCTCTACCGTTCCCTGGCACACAAACTTATGCACCAACACATTGCGGGTCTGCCCAATTCTAAATGCGCGGTCGGTCGCTTGGTTTTCCACCGCCGGGTTCCACCATCTATCAAAATGGATCACATGAGAAGCTGTCGTCAGATTCAGCCCCGTTCCCCCAGCTTTTATCGACAGTATAAAAAACGGAACCGTTTCATCTTCCTGAAACCTTCTTACAAGATCCCGTCGTTGTTTTACCGGCGTTCCCCCATGCAAGATGAGCCCCCGCTGTCCAAACACTTGCCCCAAAAAACCCGCCAGCGGATCGATCATCTCCTTAAACTGGGTAAATACCAGCACCTTTTCCTGTTTTTCCGCAATGGTTTCACACAACTCCCGAAGCCTTCCCCATTTTCCGCTGTCCGATTCCTCCCATTTCCCATCCCCCAACCATTGCGACGGATGATTGCAGATTTGTTTTAAACGCAAAAGCAACGACAGCACCCATCCCCGCCGCTCAATCCCCGACAGTTGTTGTATCTTGGCTATCACTTGATCCACACTTTGTTCATACAGAGCAGCCTGCTTTTTGCTTAACGAACAATACGCTTTGACTTCGGTTTTGTCCGGCAAATCCTGGATAATCGTTTTGTCGGTTTTTTGTCGTCGCAAAATATAGGGCCGCACCAATTCACGCAACGGACCGTAGGACCCGCCGCCTTTTTCGGTAAGCCGTTTTGCATATTGGGAAAACTGACTCGCCGTTCCCAACAATCCCGGATTGATAAAATCAAACAACGACCACAAATCCCCCAACCGGTTTTCAATGGGGGTTCCCGTCAACGCAATCCGGGCTCTGCTTTTGAGCGTTTTGGTTGTTTTGGTTTGTTTCGTGCCGGGGTTTTTGATGGCCTGCGCTTCGTCCAAAATCACCAACTCCCACTCCGCCTTAGACAATTCAGAGGACCGCAGCAGCGCCCCATAACTGGTGATCACCAAATCGACGCCTTGCTCTATCCCGGTTTTCGTTTTGTCCTTCAGAAACGACGTATGGGCAATCGACACCACCAAGTCGGGGGCAAACTTGAAAATCTCCGCCTCCCAGTTTGTCAACAACGAGGCGGGAGCCACCAACAACGATGGTTTCGGCGTATTTCCGTGCCGCTCCCGTTTTTTTACCAACAACAACGCCAAAATCTGAATCGTCTTCCCAAGCCCCATGTCGTCGGCCAAACACGCCCCAAGCCCCAGTGACGACAACAGGTGTAACCACCGCACTCCCACTTTTTGATAAGGCCGCAGGGTCGCGCGTAGGTCTGCCCCTGGATCGATGCCGCCTGTGCCGCTTGGTGTCCGCAATTGTTTCAGCGTTTCTGCAAACCACGGCCCTGCCGTCACCATACCCCATTCGGCATGGTCGGCTGTCTTTTCCTGATCCCCAAACTCCACACCCGCAAGTAACCGCATCGCTTCGGCAAATCCCAATCCCTTGCGGTTGGCGAGTTGTTCGATTTGTTGATACCGACTGAGCAGTTGCTCCAATTTTTTTGCGTCGACGTGAACCCAACGCCCCCGGATCATCGCCAATCCGTGGGTACTCGCCAGAATCGTACGAATTTCGTCGTCGGTAAGCGTTTCCCCATCCAACGAAATCTCAACCCGGAAGTCCACCAGACTGGCGAGCCCGATTACCGATGAACGTTTTGTTCCCACGGTCGCTTTGACCATAGGCCGCGACGGTCGCCCCGTTGGCCACGTCTGCTGCATTCGAACGACGATCCCAGCCTGTTCGAGGTGGGGAACATCCAACAAAAATTGTAGGGCTTCCACTTGGGACCACCGCAACGGATGGTAAATTTCGCCGGATTTCACCAACTGGTTGAGCCACTCACATACCGCAGCAGCCCGTTGAACGGGTACCAACAGCGACAGCAACCGTGGGGTGTTCTGCGCCCCGGCGTACTCCCGCAACGCCCCGCCCAAGGGCACATGGCGCGCCGCCCCATGCGCCGACAAACTGTCGGTATAAGTCGCCATAAATGCAAAAGGAGCATCAGGATCTTTTCGGTTTTCCGCAAGATGAAAAAACACCCGTCCCACGACGTTCCACCCGGGGTGAAGTTCACGCAGAAACGCAGAAACGGTCGTATTTTGGCCGCGGAAATCCTCCAAAAAAGCAGTACCTATTTCCCCCCACAGCGATTCTAAGACCTCGGCGGTAAGATAATCGGCCCCCAGCATGACGGGTGCACACGCGGCGAAAGCGGCGAGATCGCCCGGTACAACAGGACTTTCTGGTAAGTGATGATCCACGTCGGGAATCGAACACAGTGCAGTAACATAACGAGCGGCAAAGTCACGCCAATACACAAAAATTGGCGGCAGGGGACGGGTGATTTCACGGGCTCCGAGATAAAACAGCCCAAACCCGGTGCCACGTTCAAACTGTTGTGTCAATCGTTGCGCAACGTCCAGGTCAAGCGCAGGCTCGTCGGGCGAAGACGTCAACAACAGTCGCCCACGTGGAGTTAACTTAAGAGCAAGATGTTGCGTATCGAGGGCGGTCAAGAATTTTCCTAAATTGGCCAAACCGGCTCCCGTCGGCAACCAATGTGTTGCCAATAGGAGCCAGCGTACGGCCTACCCTGGATCACCCTGGATATTTTCGCAAGAGGCGTAAAAAAACACCATCCAAGAGGGTCAGCGGCTGGACCTACGTCTTGAAGTTGTGACACAACAACTTCTCCAAGCCAACAGGATTGCCAGCCACAGTGACAACCCCACGATGACAGCTAATGGATTGGTGTTAGCCGCTGTGGAGCAACCGCCGGCGGTTTTTTTGTGTGCTGAAGCCGACTTGTCTGTCTCGATTCTCCCCCCGATTTCATAGTTATCATGGTCGTCATCGCTGCCCAGTTCCGGTTGTTCGGAGGCAAAGTCGGTAGGTGTGTTGCCGGATGAATCCATGGTGGCGTCTGCTTCGGTGTCGTGTGGTTCCGAAGTGGTGTCCGGAGTAGGCTCGGGCACAGCGATGCAGATCTGCACCCTGGTCGATTGCGACCACAGGCCGGCGGCATTACGGATGCGCCCTTCAAGCTGACTTCCGGGTGTCGGCACCACCAGGGTAGCGGGTGCGCTTACCCAATCGTGGCCCACAACCCGCACCTGACGTTCGACAATCGGCGAGTGGGGATCAGTTCCCCAAAGAGTGATGTCCACCTGTTCGGGGCAACCTTTTTCCTGGATTTCCAAGGTGGGCAAAGGCGGGGGCGACGAATCCACTCCCACGGGCGCGGTGGCGGCGATGGGTCCACCGTCGGCTCGGGCGAATACGATCACCTGCATGCCGTCGGCAACGGTTGGAACAGCCCGCACCAACAGGGATTCGTCGGTGGCATTGACCCACGTCGGTTCACTTTGGACCGGCGCCGCTCCCAGTTCAACACGAGCAGGGGTTATGGGAAAATGAGCGACGCTAACGTGGACAGGAATCCACGTTCCGTCAGCAAGCCACGGCATGTCCGGGTTGTTTGGATCGCCGCAACAACCCGGAGCGGTGTTCACAGTAGGGATCGGTGTGAGCGGAAGGTGTACCACGGTCAACTGTTGGGCGACCACGGTTACCGCCAGTTCGGCCTCCACAAATCCGGGGGCGGCCGCTGTGAGCAACACGTTGCCGGGTGTCACAGGTTCTATCACAAATGCGCCGCCGACGTTGGTTACGATCGTCGTTTCCGCCTGTCCCAAAACGTTCACTGTAGCCGTGATCCCGTGATACGAATCGGCCGTGACGTGTCCACGAATGCTGCCGTCCTTCAGAAGCGGACCGGAGTGTGAAATCACGATGCGCGGTGGAAACTGACCGTATAAAGGAACATAAGGTGGTTTGTAGACCGGGGCGAGCGAGACCGAAGCAAGATGATCGTAATCGGTAGACAGAAAAGGCCATGGGTCACCGGCAAACCGCCATGTCATGTCAAAAGCCGATGCTTCGGTAACATAGGGAGCTGGATCAAAGGTCAGCGACAATACCGTACGTGCCGGAGCGGGTGTCACAAGAGCGGTTGTTTGGGCGACAAGAACCTTGGGTCCCTTGTTTACCAACGGCGGATCCGCCCACACCTCCAGCACAACGGTTTGAGGAGCACCTCGGGCCAAAAAAAGCTCCGACCAGGCGGTAATCGTGGGTGGCGGATTGTCGGAGTCAACAGGATTGGGAGCCTGAGACCAATGGGCGTCATACAACAACACGTCGGCCCGGTGGGCATAATAGGGCGCACCCATTGTAAGGGATTGCAGTATTCCTGACTGAATCGTTTTGGCATGATACGACGGCCAATCGGCGAAACCCGGGTCATTTGCTATCTGAGCACCCAATGCTGTAAAGTGAGTGTCATAGGCAGCAAAAAACTCGCCCGGTGTGGCACCGACTGGGTGGGCCATCAACCGGGTGACCTCCGCTGGGTCGGCGACGAGCGATTTTCCTTGAGCATTCGGCACGGAACTGAGTAAACCGTTTAGGGCGCCACTTGAAACAACTGCGAGAAACTCCTTTAGGCTCATGGCTTTTGCCGCGGCGATAATCGATTTCAGGCCGTCTGGAGAAAACGCCCCCAGTTGGTTTTTAAGTTGGGTGCGAAACGTTTCCAACTGAAGTTGTGCGGTAGTGAAATCAAAGGGCGGACCAAGGTAGGTTTGTAGTGCTCCGAGGTAAAACAACAACACCGGATCGAGGTCCATCTGCTCGGTGATGACAAAATCCCAGACCAGATCCACAAACAAATCCAAGGTTCCCGAATGAAAATCGCCGAATCCTTCGATGAGCAACTCGTTGTCGGCTTCGACCGGAAGGGTGGCGTCGGCAAACAGATTGACGGCGAACAGGCCACTTTGCGCGGTCAGCCAAGGTATATAAAACACCTGAGCTGCTGTATCGCTTGCGATGTGCAGGCGGTAGCCGGCGGCAAACGCGGTTTGCCATGGGGTTTCTGCAAGCGCCATCAACGTGTCGGCAAGCCCCTTGTTGTGGGTGTTGATCCCCAGATCGACTCCGGCGGACTGGATGTCGGGAAAAAACGCGCCCAGGTACAGATAAGGAAGCAGTTCGTCTGTGGCCCAGTCCGGAAACGAAGCCGCATACTGTTGGGCTTCACGCAGGTGGACGCCGGGGCCGTAAGCAACCGTTGTTACGGGGTAAACCAGCGCCAACATCAAGATACCGATTTGAATAGCCCTCGCCCTGGTTCGAGTAAGGGTGGGCGAACGGTTGCCCTTTTTATAATGATAGGGGTGTACAGGACTTCTCATTCGTGTACCGGACTTCAAGGTTCGAGTGGGTTTGAGTTTGGTTTCACAAACTCTTCACCTTTTTGCACTCGGCAATGGCAGTACACAAAGTTTTGAATGCTGCCAAACGGGGTTTCGTGGGGTTCTTTTTCGTGATGAACCAGGGCAAATGAATTTCCGAATTCGTCGTGTAATTCTTCGGCGGAATATCGATGGACGGTCAGACCGCTGCATTTTTCCGGCCCATCTTCGGCAAAGGTTGCAACAATGACGTGCCCACCGGCTTTTACGGATCGTTGTACCGCACGTACGTAAGCCCGGCGGTGTTCAGGCTCCAGCAAAAAATGAAACACGGCGCGGTCATGCCACACGTCGTAGGCGTTTTCCGGCAGTTGCACAGTTGTGATGTCGGCTTCGATCCACGAAACCAGGTGCGCGCGGCTTCCAAGACGTGCCTGGGATGCCCGCAATGCTTCGGCAGACAAATCCAGTACCGTCACCTGCTCATATCCTTCGTTGAGCAGGTCATCCACAAACGTCGATGCGCCTCCGCCCACATCCAGGATAGCTCCGCTTTTGGCAACCCCTGTTTCGCGAATCAACCGAAGCGACGTTTCGGCATGAGGTTGGTACCAACTGACGGCTTGTGGTGATTTTGAGGTGTAAACCGCTTCCCAATGTTGTTTTTTGTTTGTGTTCACGGCTGATTTTCCTCTGAAACTGATTGCACAACAAAATTCCGGATTGTGGTCATTTGGGTTGCGCCGATCGATTGACCAACAAACGCGCTGAAGTAGAGTCCGACCAACAACAGGAGACCAATCGGTATCCCCCACAGACCCCAAGGGTAAAGTTGTAAGCTGGTTTGGACCCATCCCAGTATTCCCAGGCCCACGGTGGTCATGATCGTGGCCCCGTACAACGTGATGTAAAGCGACCAGATCGACAATTGGGGCATAAACCGACCCACAAATTGGGTACCGGCGGGGTGGGACATGATTTCAAACGTAAGATAAGGGGAGTAAATGTGAAGAAAAGGTTTCGCGACAGTGAGATGACACTGGGTACCGATGATGTCTCCGGCAAAACGGTCCCGACTTCGGTTCAAAGCGGCATGGAGACGGTCGGTCACGATATTCGGCGGGGCCAAAACGGTGTAGTCAAAATGGGGACGAATTTCCAACTTTCTCATACTCATCCTTGCATCAAGATTACCGGGAAGTGTCACAGTCGGCAACGTATCGTACCAATATGGGTCACAACAATTGTAACAATGTTACACTTTTTGTGTCAGGTTTGGCGGTACCGGGAGGTAACTTTCCCGCCAAATCCAAACGTTTTGGGAGGCGGCGGTAGTTGGCACGAGAAGTGCTTGCAATCAGGAGCACCGAGGGGTATAGGCAGCCCTGATAACCGGTTCCTACCAACATAGATGAACCGATGTTTCGATACGGATGAGGAGCGTGACGATGAACGGCATGACCTGCGGGTTTGATTTGAGGCGGGTGCTTCTTTTGGGGATCGTTTTGTCGGTTTTGGCCTGCGAAGAGCGAAAACCAAAACTTTCGTCGTTTTGTGGGTCGGATGCGGATTGTGCTTCCGGCCAATTCTGCGAAAACGGAATCTGTGTTTCCAGTTGTAACAGTCCCAACGACTGTACCGATCCACAGACCTGCATAGAAGAAACGTGCCGCACTCCCTGCGTGGAAAATCAGGAGTGCCAACTCAACAACATTACCAACGGCATCTGTATCGATGGGTATTGCCACTTTGTGAAACCCCCGGGTTGGGTCGACGCCGGTCCGGACCGAGTGGCCGATGAACAACAAGAGGTGGTGTTGACCGCCGAAGAGAGTATTCCTTTGGTTCCCGGCGATACAACGTACGTGTGGGAGCTGATTGAACCCAAAGATTTCCCATTGGAACTCGTTGCGGTGGACGCCCCGAAAAGCGACGGGACGGCGGGCGCAAGTGTTCGGTTTACGGCTTCGGTGACAGAAGAAGTCACGTTAACGTTTCGATTAACGATGGCGAACGGGAAAAACGAAAAAGCCAGCGATGACGTGGACGTGTTGGTCAAAAACACGATCAACGAAAAACCAACAATCGAAGTAGGCGACGTTCCGGATCAGGTTGGTTCGGGCGATACGTTGCTGCTGGATGCCGATGGGGCGGACGAAAATCCTGGCGATGCGTTAACTTACTCGTGGGAATGTACACCGATGCCCGAAGGCATGACCGTGGTAGTGCAAGCCGGGGATGGTTCGGAAGTGGAGGTCACGGCACCGGTTGTTTCCGAAGAACTCACGATTGAATGTACGGTTACCGTAACCGACTCCCAAGGCGATAGTTCGTCGGCTACGGTCACGGTGGTGGTGAAACCCGGGGAAACGTGTACCGCGGACCAGCTTGCCGCTTGTGACGACAACAATCCGTGTACCGACGACACCTGCGACAAAGGTGGAGTATGTGGCCACACGAACAATACGACGGCATGTGACGATTTGGATGGTTGCACAAACGGCGACGTGTGTAAGGATGGTGTGTGCAGCTCAACAGGTATAGTGGACTGCGACGACAACAACCCGTGCACGACGGACGGGTGTCAATCGGAATCGGGATGTACTCATGATGCCCTGACCGGGCCGTGTGACGACTTGGACCCCACAACGGTTGGGGACACGTGCCAAGACGGAATTTGTGTTGCGGGAGCCAAAGTCCAGTGTCTCAACGACGGCGACTGCGCGGTGTTGGATGACGGCAACGCCTGCAATGGGGTTTTTGGTTGCAACCTGGAAAATGGGACCTGTGTACTTGGGGTCGAAGTGATTTGCCCGGCGCCGTCTGGATCGTGCGTGGTCATGGCGTGTGAGGCGGCGACGGGGCAATGTGCGCCCACCAATATTCCAGACGGAACGGTATGTGACGATGGAAACGTATGCACGAGCGGCGATGGTTGTTTGGCTGGTGTGTGCGTGGGAGCCGTGCCTGTGGGATGTGACGATGAAAACGTTTGTACGGCGGATAGTTGCGATGCGGCAACCGGATGTCAGAACGTGGCGATCTCGGGTGCTTGTAATGACGGCAACGCCTGTACCCAAAACGACAGTTGCGCAGAAGGGGTGTGCAAAGGGGTTGCGGACGTGTCGTGTGACGATGGAAATCCCTGCACGGATGATGTGTGTGACGTAGCCGGTGGCTGCTCTCATGTGCCGAACAGCGTTTCTTGCGATGATGACAACGTTTGTACCGAAGGCGATACATGCAAAGCGGGCCAATGTGTTGCAGGCACCCCAGTGGACTGCGACGACAAAAACGTGTGCACCGCGGACAGTTGCGACACGCACGAAGGATGTCTGAAGTCGCCCTTGCCTGGTTTGTGTGATGATGGAAATGCGTGTACGACAGGGGACAGTTGCCAGGGTGGTGCATGTATTTCCGGTACCTCGAAAAACTGCGACGACAAAAACCCGTGTACTCAAGATAGTTGTGACGTTACCGGCAATTGTGTGTCCACAGCGGTCAACGAAGGTGGGGCGTGTGACGACGGCAACCCGTGTACACAGGGAGACATTTGCAAAAGTGGCGCTTGTCAGAAAGGGGCCACCAATATCTGCGCCTGTGAAGTGGATACCGACTGTACAAAACCGGGAAACAATTGGGATTTTTGTACGGGTCAACCCCAATGTGTTGCCAACAAGTGTGTGCCCAAAGCAGGCACGGCGGTGGTGTGCGACACATCCAAAGACACGGCGTGTATGGCCACAAGTTGTGTTGCAGCAAGCGGAAAATGTGTCACCGAGCCCGTCAACGGCGGCGGGGCCTGTTCAGACAACAACGCCTGTACATCGGGGGAAACATGCAAAGCCGGATTGTGTACCGGTGGTGCGACGGTCAGTTGTAACGACAACAACGTGTGTACCGCGGATGTGTGTGATCCCACGAAAGGCTGTGTTTTTACGAACATTGCAGTTGCCTGCGATGACGGCAACGCCTGTACACAAAACGACAAATGCCAGGCCGGAAAATGTGTCGCGGGTACGGCTGTTGTGTGTAACGACAACAATCCGTGCACCAACGATGGCTGTGATGTGGCCAAAGGGTGTGTGTTCACCAACAACAGTTTGCCATGTAACGACAACAACCTGTGTACGACGGGGGATAGTTGCCAAGGTGGCGTGTGTGGTGCGACTGGTCAGTTAACTTGCTCCGATGGTAATATATGCACCGACGACCTGTGTGATCCCGCTAAAGGGTGTGTTTTTAGCAACAATGCCGCCGCATGTGACGACGGCAACGCCTGTACCGAAAAAGACACCTGCAAAACTGGGATTTGTGTGGGTGTTGCCGTCGTATGTACCACCACAAACCCTTGTTTAACGGCATCTTGCGACTCCGCCAAAGGCTGCGTTACAACTCCAAATACGGCGAATTGCGATGACGGAAACGCGTGCACGTCGGGGGACAAATGTTCGGCGGGAGTTTGCCAAGCGGGCGCAGCGGTGACCTGTGACGACAAAAATGTTTGTACAACGGATAGTTGCGACGGCAAAGTGGGTTGTGTTTTCACCAACAACACGATTGGGTGTGACGACGGCAACGCGTGTACCACGGGTGATAGTTGTTTGGGTGGAAAATGTAGCGGCAAAGGTCAGGTCTGTAATGACGAAAACCCATGTACGACAGACACCTGTGCTCCAGGAACAGGGTGTGTGTTTACCAACAACACCGCGGCCTGTAACGACGGCAACGCGTGCACTGCCAATGACGTGTGTAACAACGGCCAATGCACCGGCGCACAGGTAACCTGCAACGACAACAATCCGTGTACCAACGATAGTTGTGATGCAGCCAAAGGGTGTGTGTTTACCAACAATACCGCGGCCTGCAACGACAACAACGCGTGTACCACGGGCGATGTGTGCGCCGCCGGCAAGTGTGCTGGGACAACGATTACGTGTAATGACAACAACCCATGCACCACAGACTCGTGTGATGTGGCCAAGGGCTGCGTGTTTGCCGCCACGGTGACGGGAGCCTGCGATGATGGTAATGCCTGCACCGGTACCGATGTGTGTCAGGCCGGCAAATGTGTTGGCACGGCGATTGGGTGCAACGACAACAATCCATGTACCTCCGACAGTTGCGATCCAGCCAAAGGATGTGTGTTTCAGAATGTGACAACGGCCTGTGATGACGGCAATGCCTGTACCAGCGGCGATGTGTGTGCCGCCGGCAAATGTACGGGCACAACGATTACTTGCAATGACGCCAATGTATGTACTTCCGACAGTTGCGACGTTGCAAAAGGGTGTGTGTTTACCAACAGCACGGCGGCATGTAATGACGCCAATGCCTGCACGTCCGGAGATGTGTGTACCGCAGGCAAGTGTGTGGGGACACCGATTACGTGCAACGACAATAACGCGTGTACCAATGACAGTTGTGATGTTGGGAAAGGATGCGTATTCACCAACAACACATCGCCATGTGACGACGGTAGTGCGTGTACGGCGGGTGATGTGTGTGCTGCGGGTAAGTGTGCGGGTGCCGCAATTTCCTGTGACGACAAAAACGTTTGTACGACCGATAGTTGTGATGCAAAGACCGGCTGCATATTTACCAACAACACGATCAGTTGTAATGACGGCAGCGCATGCACCACAAATGATGTGTGCGCAGGTGGCCAATGTACCGGCAAAGCCATTGTGTGCAACGACAACAATGTGTGTACCAACGACAGTTGTGATGTGGCCAAAGGATGTGTCTTCACCAACAACACCGTGGTCTGCGATGACGGCAGCGCCTGTACAAACAACGACGTGTGTGCGGCCGGTAAATGTGGGGGAACGGCCATTACCTGCAATGACAACAACGTGTGTACCAATGACACCTGCAATCCGGCCACCGGATGTGTTTATGCTCCGGTTGCTGGGGCGGCGGCGATTCCCTGTGACGACGGCAATGCCTGTACGACCAACGACGTCTGCAACAACGGAAAATGTGTGGGAATCGGCCAAAGTTGCGACGACAACAACCCGTGCACAACGGATACCTGTACTGCAGCAGCCGGGTGCCAGTTTACAAACAACACTTTGGCCTGTAACGACAACAACGCGTGTACTTCGGGGGACAAATGTTCGCAGGGAAAATGTGTCGGTTCGGCGGTTGTTTGTAATGACAACAATGGTTGCACCAATGATAGTTGCGATGTAGGCAAAGGGTGTGTGTTTACCAACAATACCTCCGCGTGCGACGACGGAAATGCCTGCACGACCAAAGATGTGTGTGGATCGGGAGTCTGCGCAGGGACCACGGTGAGTTGCAACGACAACAATCCGTGCACCAACGATAGCTGCGATCCGATCAAGGGGTGTGTGTTTACCAACAACACCGCGGCGTGTAACGACAACAACGCGTGTACCACAGGTGACATCTGCTCCGCAGGAGCTTGCAACGGTACTGCGGTAACCTGCAATGACAACAACATATGCACCGCCGACAGTTGCGACTCACTCAAAGGATGTGTGTTCACCAACAACACCCTTGCCTGCGACGACGGAAACGCCTGCACCACCAAAGACACCTGCTCTGCCGGAAAATGTGTTGGATCGGCTGTTGTGTGTAATGACAACAATGTTTGCACCACCGACACGTGTAATGTCGCAAACGGGTGTGTTTACACCAACAACACAACCGCGTGTGATGACGGCAATGCGTGCACATCTGGAGATGTGTGTGCGTCGGCAAAATGTGCGGGCACGCCGATTACGTGTAACGACAACAACGTATGTACCAACGACAGTTGTGACCCGCTCAAGGGCTGCGTTTACACCAACAACACACTTGCATGTAACGACAACAACGCATGTACGTCGGGTGATGCGTGCGCCTCGGGCAAGTGTGCGGGCACGGCGATTACGTGTAACGACAACAATGTGTGTACCAACGACACCTGCAACGCGACCAGCGGGTGTGTTTTCACAAACAACTCGGCAAATTGCAGCGATGGCAACGCGTGTACCACGGGAGATACGTGCTCCGCCGGCAAATGTGTTGGAGCAACCCTGTCCTGCAATGATGGCAATGTGTGTACCAACGATTCGTGCGACATCAGCAAAGGCTGCGTGTTTACCAACAACACGGCGGTGTGTGATGACGGCAATGCGTGTACTGCGTCAGATGCGTGCACCAATGGCTTATGTTTAGGAAAGTCGGTTTTATGTAATGACGACAATGTGTGTACCAGCGACAGTTGTAACGCCAAAACGGGTTGTGTTTACACCAACAACACGGCTACGTGCAGTGACGGCAATGCCTGCACATCGTCTGACATTTGTACGTCGGGAAAATGCGTCGGGGCACCGATTGTGTGCAACGATCAAAACCTGTGCACCAACGACTCGTGTAATTCCGCAACGGGCTGTGTTTATGCGCCCAACTCAATCAAATGTGACGACGGTAGCGCATGTACCACCGCCGACGTTTGCACGGGAGGAAAGTGTGTCGGAGCAAGTGTGCTTTGTGATGACAAAAACCCATGTACAACGGACAGTTGCGCACCGGCTACCGGGTGTGTGTATACACCGAACACCGACCCATGTAATGACAACAATCTTTGCACAACAGGTGACGTGTGCACCAAAGGACAATGCGTAGGCACGGCGGTAAACTGTGTAGACAAAAATCCCTGCACCACTGCAAGCTGTGACCCATTAAAAGGGTGTATTTTTACCCCGATTGTTCCCTGTTGCGGTGACGGAACCTGTGCCGGCGGAGCAGCGGAAAATTGTAGTTCTTGCCCAACAGATTGTGGCGCGTGCCAAGGCGGGTGTTGCGCTGCCAAATCCACGCCGGGGTGCAGCGACTCCGTCTGCACCAAGTGTGTATGTAACCTGGATCCGTACTGTTGTAATGTGGCTTGGGATAACGCTTGCTCCAATTGCGCAGCCGGCACCGGGGGCGCAGGCAGTTGTAATGTGAACACCAACTGCGAAGCATCCTGTACACAATGTGACGTATGTGGAAACGGCCAGTGCCTTCCCGGCCAAACCTGCGGTACGTGTTGGCAGGATTGTGGGGAGTGTGGGGGGGACTGTTGTGTAAGCAATGGTTCGATCGGGTGTGATGACCCACCGTGCCAAGACTGCGTATGCAAATACGATTCGTATTGTTGTAATACTTCATGGGATTCCACATGTGCAGCGTGCGCAAAGGGCACCGGCGGCGTATCCGCGTGTGTTCAGGCTGGTGGTTGCCTGAAAAACTGTGGTCAATGTGGATCGCCGGACCTGATACCCGTTCCCGGGCAATTTGGATTTTGCACCTTCTTGGGGAATGGGCTGCAGGTCATTGTCAAAAATCAGGGGTCCGGTACAGCCGGCGGTTCAACGGTGAAGGTCAATTTCAGTACGTCGAACGGTACCGTTTCACAAACCGTCACAATTCCTTCGTTGGCGCCCGGTGCCAGCCATACAACCTCCGTTTCGGTGCCGGGCGGCTGTTACCAACCCGATTGTGGATTCTCGATTCAGGTGGATTCGCTTAATCAGGTTCCGGAATCCAATGAAAACAACAACATCGGAACCGGCTTCTGCCTCGGGTAACCCAGGACTGGCACGCGTTGCCAGTGACATCGTCGGGAATACCCGGAACCAACGCCGTGCAAGCAGCCGTCTCCACACCTACGTCGTCGAGTGTTGATGTGTTATGTTTCATCTCCGAATCTCAAGCAGCACGGATTGGCTAAACGCAGTCATGGGGGATTTTGACACATTTCTTGTGGATCACGCAGCCTGTGAACGGAAAGCGTCGGCTACGGGAATGGCTTTTGTTGTGCGGTATCCGGATCGCCTCGATCTGGTGGACGCGATGATCGGTTTTGCCAGAGAGGAATTGGAACATTATCATCGCGTCATTCAGGAAATCATCCGCCGAGGTCTGACCCTGGGACCGGATACCAAAGACGTATATATAGAAGGTCTGCTGGAATTTATCCGTAAACCGTCTGACGAACGGTTTTTAGACCGCCTGTTGGTGCCGGCCGTAGCCGAAGCGCGAGGTACGGAACGGTTTGGGTTGATTGCAAACGCCTTGCCTCCCGGTGAGCTGGCGGATTTTTATTCCGATTTGACCGAATCGGAAGCACGCCATCATGGATTGTTTTTGTCGTTTGCCCATCGGTATTTTCCGAAAACCGTAGTGCGTGACCGTCTGTCGTTGTTGCTGGATCACGAAGCGCAGATCCTACAGGCCCTACCGATACGCGCTGCATTACATTAACAGAGAGGGTCAGCGGAAATAGATGAGTGAATCCTGTTCGGCTAATTTAGGCTGCCTTGGCCAGTCCCGTCCTTGCGGAATATTCCCGATATTCCTCAGTCCGGTCCCGGCCAATTCAGCGCTAAATTAACTCGACCAGGGTCACTTCCTTATTTCCGCTGACCCTCAGAGAGCCTGTAAAGAAATAGCTGCGCGCCCTGGTGCGAACGAATTTTTGCCGCCTTGGTTCCGCAAAACCCTGCGCCATATTCCCGATATGACTCGGGTTTTTCAAAACCAGTTCGGCTCAAACTTCGCGCCCCCAGGGCGCACCCATAGTTTTTCACAGGCTCAGAGTGACCGTGTCCCGAATCATCGATCAATACCTCACCCACTATGCGGAATCTTTGGCAAACATGTGTGGTCCCGAGTTGAATGCAGCGTATTCGGCCGCGGTCGTCGTGGTTGCGTTTGACGAAGGCGACGAGCTGCTGACCGCAGTAGAATCGTTGATTGCCGCCGCACACCATTGCCCCCGCGCTTTGGTGATCGTTGTGGTCAATGGATTCGATGAAGCGTCGGACGCAGCTCACACACGTAACGAAGCCAGCTTGGCAGCGTTGACCTTACTTGGCCAACCCGTTGAACTACCCGCGGTGGCGTCATCGCAACTGGTCGTACGCCGGATGGAAGCCGCCGACTTATGGATACTCGATTACGCCACGATTGGGAGGCGTATTCCCGCCGGCGAAGGTGTTGGTCGAGCCAGGAAAATTGGCTGCGATCTCGCGCTACAATTGTGGAGACAAAAACAAATTGAGTCCCCATGGATCCGGACTACGGACGCCGACGCTGTGGTCCCACTCGCCTATTTTGATAAACGGTGGGAACAGGAAGCGGAGGGGTGCTCGGCATGGGTTTATCCTTTTCTTCACGTTCCGTGTGGTGATACCGAAGAAAGAGGGGCCATAGCCAAATATGACGGTTATTTAAGGTACTACGTCGCAGGGCTCAAATGGGCTGGATCCGTTTATGACTTTTGCACCATTGGGAGTACCATTTCGGTCCACGTTCAGGCCTATGCGGCAGTCAGAGGTTTTCCGCGCAGGAATGCCGCCGAGGATTTTTATATCCTCGACAAATTACGTAAAGTGGGACCGATTAAAACCGTGTCGAGTCCGGCAATCGTGTTGTCGGGTCGGCCATCCCACCGGGTACCGTTCGGAACCGGTCGGGCGGTGTCCAAAATCGCTCGTGACCTAAAAAACAGCAACGAATATCTCGTAGAAAACCCGCTGGCGTTTGTGGCCTTACGCGCTGTACTTTGTAACCTGACAGCAATGGGTGCAGCAGTGGGCAAATCACCCGAATTAATAGCCCATCTGTGGGATAAGGAATTGGCACATAATTTATCATGTAACGATGATAAATTACTTTGTTCAACGACGGCAGCAATCGAAACGTTGGGCGCCAAACGTGCGGTAGTGGACGCAGCGCGACGGGTTAAAACACCGGATGCGTTCGGGCGCCGAATCACAGAGTGGTTTGATGCGTTCAGAACGTTAAAATTTTTGCACTTGTTACGCGAATACGGCATCGATGATGTGAGTTATGAGGCAGCCGTGGCAAGTTGCCCGTTTGTAATTCAATTACCGCCGGAAGAAAGGAATTCTCAATGACGAATGAAAAAAAACACAACCGCATTTCAAAGATATCTGGCGTAAAAATGCTGATATTGCTGATGTTTATGCTGGCGCCGGTTTGGGCAACGGCACAAGATGCCGGCGCAAATCATCATCACGGTGGCCATCACGGCAAGAAGCCGCTGGTTCACACCTTTGAAGACACGGAAAAATACGCCGCAAAATTTGAACGTGCCGAACGCGACGATTATCAGAAACCCGATGAGGTCATCAAAGCATTGGCAATTCAGCCTGGACAAATCATTGCCGACGTAGGGGCCGGATCAGGATATTTTACAAGAAGGCTGGCCCAGGCCGTAGGACCCGCCGGTGCGGTATACGCAATTGATATTGAACCAGGAATGCTGGCGCTGGTTCGCAAAGATGCTGAGACACGGCAATTGTCGAACGTGATTCCGATATTGGCATCGGTGGATTCGCCCAAGCTCCCACCTGGAAAAGTGGACATGATCTTTATTTCGGACACCGTACATCACATACCGAATCGAGTTGGTTATTTTGCGGAGCTGAAAGCCCACTTGAGCCCAGATAGTCGTGTGGTAATAAGCGACTTCAAAAAAATGGAGTCTCCGGTGGGCCCCCCGTTGGCTCACAAGCTGTCCGAAGAAGAAATAGAGGCAGAATTGACCAAAGCCGGGTT
>JABWCM010000120.1 GCA_013360285.1 Myxococcales bacterium | reverse complement strand
GGTGTTCCATAAAGCTGAAGTATCCCCCAAAAGGGCGCTTTTTGCCGCCTTGGCAACGTCACTCCTTGCGGAATATTCCCGATATTCCTCAGTCGTGCCGCTGCCAATGCGGCTAAAAATCGCCGTTTTGGGGATGATTTCCCATTTATGGAACACCCTCTGAGAGTGTGGGAGCAGGTAAGATAAATTCAACCGGAAACGTCATTCAATGCGTTAATTTTGATCCTTGAACAACTCTTTCTGCAACAATATGACAGAATTGGCGTGTTTTTCTCGGTATCTGCTGCAATTGTGCTACTTCTTTACGGTGCTCGGTGCAGTTGTGTCGAGTGTTGTGGGTTGTTCCAATAAACCATTTAGGTCGCCGGTTTACCTTGGCGGAAAAATGATCGATGCCGAAGTGCTGAATACAGGACATAGTGTTTTCCGACGATTCTGTGCAGGATGTCATGGAATTGACGGAAAAGCAGACACAGATGCTGCAAGGTCAAGCGTCCCGTCGCCAAGAGACCTTACTCTGGGAATTTATAAATTCGTCTCCGTTCCGGCTCCGAGCCTACCTACCGATAACGATCTTACGCGTATCGTTCGGCGTGGTCTTCAAGGCACAGCAATGCCCGCGTTTACCGGACTAACAGATAACGAGGTAAATGCCGTGGTGCAGTACATCAAAACGTTGTCAAATCGCTGGCGAACGAATGAAGCCGGTGTTGCGGTGCCGCACTATCCCGATCCATTTCCGCCGGAACAACGAGACGTAGCGATTGCCCGTGGTGAGGAGCTGTATCATGGCGTTGCTCGATGTTGGCCGTGTCACCCAGCTTATCTAAGTCCGGCAGAGCGGGCAGTGTTACATGAACAATACGGTAAATCGACTTTATATACCGACGGTTATGAGTTGCCTGTGACGCTGAACGGGGGTCGCCCCACGTCTGATCGCACGAAATTTCTGCAGATGTTGCCACCAGACTTCTTGAGTGATACGTTCCGCGCCGGAAAAAGGGACGAGGACATCTACCGGTCGATTGCGGCCGGAATTGGTGGCACTCAGATGTACCCAGTATATGACAAATTTTCGGCTGATGATCTTTGGGCGTTGACTCACTATGTGAGTTACCTTGCACACTTAGCAGACACACCCAAGGCAGAGGCTATTCGGCGGCACTCGGAGTTCCGGCGGTAATACGGGCTTCGGCTGCTTAAGACGCACCCTTACAAAAGAGATGGGCATAGGACGTGGCGGTCATATTTCCCCGCTGGGCAAACAAGGTACCGTTGATGATCGGTGTGGCTCTGCCATTGGTCGCCACAACGGTCGTTTTCGCAATTTGGTACTGGTTTTCGCCGAAATTCACCGATGCCGGTTATGCACCCGCGCAACCGGTGCCGTTTAGCCACAAGTTACACGCTGGTGATATCGGGCTTGATTGCAGGTACTGTCACACAACGGTCGAAAAAGCCGGTTTTGCGGCAATTCCACCTGCCTCAACATGCATGAATTGTCATTCACAAGTAAGGACGACAAGTCCTTTGTTGGAGCCGGTACGTGCTGCATATCGCGGCGATAAGTCGCTGGAGTGGGTCAAAGTGCACATGTTGCCGGAGTATGCTTACTTCGAACATAGCGTTCACGTTGCGGCAGGTGTGGGCTGCGCTTCTTGCCACGGTAGAATCGACAAAATGACGGTCGTGTCCCAGGAACACCCGCTTAGCATGAGTTGGTGCTTGGACTGCCACCGTAATCCCGGCCCCAATATTCGTCCGTCAGATGTGGAAGTGACCCAGATGGATTGGGTTGCACCGCCCGGCCATTCGTTGACGATCTCACGTGCCACGGGGCGCGAATTGAACCCTCCTACTCATTGTTCGGGATGCCATCGATGAGGAATCGTGAATTAGAAACGTTACCAAAACACTGGCGTAACCTTGACTCGTTTGATGGGGCGGAATCTGGACCGACGTCCTTCAACGCAAACACGGATGGTGCCGTGGGTCAGGAGTCGCAATTGGAAAGAAGCGCAGCAATTCCGGAGTTTTTGCCTCCGGGTCCGGATGAGGCGGGAATGGCGGTACCTCAAACCGGCGTCAGTCGCCGCGATTTTATGGGGATAATGGGAGCGTCGGTTGCAATCGCCGCCGCCCCACTTGCAGGATGTATTCGAAAACCCGTGGAGCACATCGTGCCGTTCGCGCAACGGCCTGAGGATGTTATTCCAGGTAAACCACTTTTTTACGCTACAGCTTACCAGAGTGGCGCGCAGGTTTTGGGGCTGCTCGTCGAAAGCCAGGACGGTCGACCGACAAAAATCGAAGGCAATCCAAATCATCCATCAAATCGTGGTGGCGTGGATCTCTTTACTCAAGCTGCCATCTTTGAACTGTACCTTCCGTCTCGAAGTGTCGGACCATTGAGGCAGGGCGAGCCAGTGTCAACGGCCGATTTGATGGCGTTTTTGAGTCAGCAAGCCGATGCGTTGGCGGCGTCTCGCGGTAATGGTTTTGCCATAGTGACGCGCCATCGTCGGTCTCCGACTTTGTCAAGGATTTTGCAGCAAGTTCGCCAGGCTCTTCCGGAAACCAAGGTGTTTGTTCATGACCTGACGGATCGGGGGGCGGATCGCACTGCGCTTGCATCACTTGGTGCGGCCGGAGTTGTGCCTAATTATCAGTTGGATGCTGCAACCGTTGTTGTTGCTGTGGATGCGGATGTGCTCGGGAAAGAGGGGGACTCGGTACGTACTGCAAATCGATTTGCGGAACGCCGGCGGAAAGGAGTGGAAGATGGTTCGATGAATCGGTTGTACGCCATCGAGCCGACTTTCTCCATTACGGGTATGGCAGCCGATCACCGATTGAGGTTGCCTGCATCGCAAATTTCCGCTTTCCTGTTGAGCCTCAAAGCCGCGTTGGTGTCTGGTGGTTTGGCGATGCCGCAAGGAGCTGATTCGCTTACACCCAATTCAAAAACGTCCGACAACGTAGAGCTCACTAAGTTTGTTGCTGTACTCGCGAAGGATTTGCTCGCAAACAAAGGAAAAAGTGCAATCGTCGTTGGGAGACACCATGCTCCGTCGATTCACGCAGTGGTGCATTCGCTGAACGCCGCTTTGGAGAACCACGGCACGACAATTCGGTTTATGCCGGACGTCGATTTGGGGGCGGATGGAGACCTTGCTGACTTATCGAAAGCTATTGGTAGTAACTCAGTTAAGACGCTCTTGGTGCTCGAAGGCAATCCGGTTTATGAAGCTCCTGGCGACCTCGCATTCACAGCGCAGTTGTCGAATGTTCCTTTGACGATACACTGCGGACTTGAACAGGACGAAACCGCGCAGGCGGCGCATTGGCACATTCCCGTCAGCCACTTTTTGGAAAGTTGGGGCGACTTGCAAGCTGTGGACGGTACGCGATCCGTGCAGCAGCCGATTATTGCACCGATGTTCAACACAATGTCTACGATAGAGGTGTTGGCAACGATTGCTAAATTACCCGAAACGAGGGGATACGATATCGTTCGCTCGACGTGGCGTGCGGAGTTTTCCTCGGATTACGAACGGCAGTGGGCCAAATTGGTTCACGATGGGTTTCTTCCTACTTCAGCATCTCCCGCAGAGCCCAACTTCGCGTGGGCAAATGGTGGACCTCATCTCGTTGTTTCTGCATCAACTGCAATGCCGTCTCTTGGGGCAATTGAGGTAGACGTTCGTCTCAGCAATACTGTTCTCGACGGACGTTATACTGCAAATCCGTGGCTGTTGGAGCTTCCGGACCAGGCGTCTAAGTTAGCATGGGATAATGCTGTCTTACTGAGTCCCAGGACAGCCGCTGAACTCGGCGTGGCCAAAGGAGATTTGGTTCGGGTCGAAGTAAACGGACAAATCGCGGAGTTGCCCGCAATGCCTCAACCCGGTGTCGCCGATTACGTCGGAATACTCGAATTGGGATTTGGGCGTAGCGGCGCCGGCAAATATGCGGAGGGGGCCGGATTCCGAGTTTCCCAAATAATGTCCGTCGCCGGACCCGTGTTGCCCTCAGGAAAAATCACCAAGGGCTCAGGTACGTACACCCTGGTCTCAACTCAGGACTACGGAAATCTAAATGACGGGCTACAGAACAGGCCACATGTCCGAGAGGCGAGTCTTGCCGACTTCAAGGAAAACCCGGAGTTCGTAAAAAAGTACGAACTGCTGCCAGCCGAAAAAGTGGTGTCGATATGGGAACTGCCCAACGAGACGGGAGGGCAGCAGTGGGGAATGACCATTGACCTAAATACGTGCACGGGGTGTAACGCGTGCACAATTGCGTGCCAGGTTGAGAACAACATCATGGTCGTCGGTAAAGAGCGTGTGGCGAGGGGACGCGAACTCCACTGGATTCGATTGGATCGTTACTTTGTTGGCGAGGATGTAAATGACCCGCAGGCGGTATTTCAGCCAATGCCATGTGCGCAGTGTGAGACCGCGCCGTGCGAGAGTGTTTGCCCGGTAGCCGCAACTGTACACAGTCCCGATGGCCTCAACGACATGGTTTACAATCGTTGTATTGGCACCCGATACTGCGCCAACAACTGCCCATTCAAGGTTCGGCGTTTCAACTACTTTAACTTTTCAAAAGAAAATGACGAAGCAATGCCGCTGATGAGGCTCCAGCGAAATCCCGACGTGACGGTTCGATTTCGAGGAGTGATGGAAAAATGCACGTACTGTGTGCAGCGCATTACCGAGGCCAAGATTGCCGCGAAGCGTGATGGAAACGGGATTGTACCGGACGGAACAATCATACCGGCGTGTGCGCAAACATGTCCAGTACAAGCAATCACATTTGGTGATATCAACGACGCAAAATCGAAGGTTTCACAACTAAAAGCAAGTCCCCGTAATTATGGGTTGTTGTCCGAATTAAATCTCCGGGTACGTACTACGTATCTTGCCAAAATTCGTAACCCTAATCCCGAACTGGTGTAAACCATGGTATCCGTTCCGAAGGATTTCGATCCGAGAACCTACGATCCGGTTGAGCATCGTGCTCCCCTTGTCCTGGGAGACCACGATTTTCATACGGTAACCGAGTCAATCGCCCGGCCTGTTGAGTGGAAACCCCCAATCGGGTGGTATCTTGTTTTGGCGGCGTCGTTAAGTTTACTTGGTCTTTTTGGCGTGGCGATAGGCTACTTGGTTTGGGAGGGCATCGGAATATGGGGTGTCAATAATCCGACTAGTTGGGGGTGGGCGATTGTCAACTTCGTCTTCTGGGTTGGCATTGGGCACGCCGGTACGCTTATCTCTGCGATTTTATTCCTTTTCCGTCAGAAATGGCGAACGTCGATCAACCGCGCTGCTGAGGCAATGACGATATTCGCGGTTATGTGTGCGCTGTCTTTTCCTACCATTCACGTTGGGCGTATTTGGTTGTTGTACTGGGTTTTTCCGATTCCAAACCAAATGGCGATGTGGCCAAATTTTCGTAGTCCGTTGCTTTGGGACGTATTTGCCGTCAGCATTTATGGAACCGTCTCGGCACTATTTTGGTACACAGGGCTGATTCCTGATTTGGCGACGATGCGGGACAGGGCAAAAACACGAATTCGCCAAGTGGTATATGGATTTTTCGCGCTTGGGTGGCGAGATTCTAACCGCCACTGGCAACATTACGAAAAAGCTTACTTGATATTAGCGGGTCTCTCTACGCCGCTCGTGTTGTCTGTTCACACAATCGTGTCGTTTGACTTTGCCGTTTCCCAACTACCGGGGTGGCACACCACTATCTTTCCGCCATACTTTGTTGCCGGGGCCATTTTCTCGGGCTTTGCAATGGTAATTACTTTAATGGTTGTGTGTCGATCCGTGTTCAAAATGCAACATTTGTTAACTTACCGGCATTTTGAAAACATGGCGAAGATCATTTTATTAACCGGTTCGATGGTCGGTTATGCGTATGCCATGGAGATGTTCATTGCGTGGTACAGCGGGAACCCCTACGAACAATTCGCCTTTTTGTACCGTGCGTTTGGCCCCTACGCGTGGGCCTACTGGATTATGGTGTCGTGTAATGTGATTTCGCCCCAGATATTCTGGTTCAAGAAAGCGCGAACCAACATGGCCGTGTTGTTCATCGTGTCGATCTTTGTGAACATCGGCATGTGGTTTGAAAGATTTGTCATCACTGTTACATCACTCAGCTTCGACTTTTTGCCGTCGAGTTGGGCCTATTACTCGCCGACTATTTGGGATGTAGCCTGCTTTGCAGGTAGTTTTGGCCTCTTTCTCACGATGTTTACTTTGTTTGTCCGCTACCTGCCTATGGTAGCGATTGCCGAAGTAAAAACTGTGATGCCGCAGGCCAATCCCCATCACGCATCCGGTATGACGACAGCAACAGGAGGGCATTAATGGCACGACATAAGGAGAAAATATTCGGCGTTCTTGCCCAATTTGAATCCTCTCAGGACATTTTCCGTGCCTGCGAAAAAGTTAGGGACGCGGGTTATACCCGCTGGGACGCCCACACGCCCTTTCCGGTACATGGATTGGATGCCGCCATGGGTCTTAAGCCATCCAGACTGCCGTGGATTGTTTTGGTCGCGGCTTTGACTGGCGCTTCGTGCGCATTGTTGTTGCAGTGGTGGACCTCTGCGGTCGATTACCCGTTGATTATTGCGGGAAAACCTTTGTTTAGTTGGCAGGCGTTTGTACCGGTGACCTTTGAAGTCGCAGTATTGTTCGGTGCACTTGGTGCTCTACTTGGAATGTTGGGTTTGAACCGACTACCTCAACATTACCACCCAGTGTTTCAGTCCAAAGCTTTTGATCGTGCTAGCGATGACAAGTTTTTCATCTCAATTGAGGCCCAAGATCCGCGGTTCGACACGTCAAAAACCGCGGACATGTTGCGGAGCGTGGGTGCAACTCACGTTGAAATGTTGGAGGAGTAGGGCTCATGAGTAGATGCTGTTCCGAAGATCTCATCCGCACGCCCACGATGCTGATTTGGTGTTTGTGTCTGTTGCTGTTCACGGTGGGATTTGGTTGTCGGGGACAACTCAGTGAGTCTCCGCCGGTCCACTTGAATCTGAACATGGACTTTCAAACAAAGATTGGACCGCAGGCGGCCGACCAATTTTTTCCGGATAGACGGGGAATGCGTCGACCACCAGAAGGGGCAATCGCGTTTGGGCACCTCAAGGCAGACGACCATTATTATCGGGGGAAAGTGGGAGGTTCATTTGCGGCAACCCTTCCTGCGCAGATACCGTTAACAAAAGAACTGCTGTCGCGCGGCCAGCAGCGGTTTGGAATTTATTGCACACCTTGTCATGACGCGGCGGGTACCGGCAATGGCGTAGTCACAAAACGAGGAATGTTGCCTCCCACAAGCTATCATGACCCGCGGCTTCTACAGGAGCCCGTCGGTTATGTGTATGACGTGATAACAAACGGAAAACGCACCATGCTCCCCTATGCAAGTCAAATTGGTACTGATGATCGCTGGGCAATTGCTGCGTATGTGAAAGCGCTTCAGGTTAGTCGACAGGGTGGGCCGGAAGACGTACCTGCTGAAGTATCCTCTGCGAAAGGCTGGAGATAAACGTGAGCCACGGACACGAAAAGAAAACTCTGCGGCTTGATGAAGTCACGATTCCGCGGAATCACTGGTGGAATACTTTTATGGTGGCGGGCGCGGTTGCCGGCGTTGCGGGCATCGGTGCGACATTTGCGCTTGGTGCAGCGGATCACCACCAGCTCTACTATTCTTATCTTACATCTTTCATGTATTTTCTTACTCTGGCGTTGGGCGGTATGTTTTTTGTACTGATTCAGTACGCTGCGCGCGCAGGGTGGAGCGTTGTGGTCCGACGAATCGCGGAAAATATGATGGCAACGGTGCCGGTTTTTGCCGTTCTGTTCATTCCGGTGGTACTTGGAATGCACGATTTGTTTCATTGGACACACGCTGAAGCAATGGAAGATCCGATTCTGAAAGGCAAAGAGTCTTATTTGAATCAAGAATTTTTCCTTATACGTGCCGGAATTTATTTCGCAGTTTGGATTGGAGTGGCGCTGTATTTTTACAGGTCGTCGACGTCACAAGACACGACGAAGGACCTCCAAACAACAAGACGGCTGCAAGCAATAAGTGCGCCCGCGATTGCGCTGTTTGCGCTTAGCATTACGTTCGCCGGTTTTGACTGGATGATGTCGCTTGATCCACATTGGTTTTCAACCATTTTTGGCGTTTATACATTTGCGGGCAGTGTTGTAGCTACGTTCGCGTTTTTGGCTGTGTTTTCGGTGATGATGCGCCGAGCTGGACTGCTGGGTGGAGTCGTGACGACCGAACATCTGCACGATTTGGGTAAGCTCGTGTTCGCTTTTACTGTATTCTGGACGTATATCGCATTTTCGCAGTACTTTCTGATTTGGTACGCAAACATGCCGGAAGAAACCATATTTTATCGCCACCGCTGGGAGAACTCGTGGGCAAACATCAGTGCGTTTTTGGCATTAGGGCACTTTGTAATTCCATTTTTCTTTCTGTTGCCCCGTACAATTAAAAGAAATGCAACAACTTTGGTGATTGGGTCATTGTGGATGCTTTTCATGCACTTCGTTGACCTTTACTGGGTGATCATGCCGAATCACCACAAACACGGCGTTCACTTCAGTGTGATTGACGTGACCGCTTTTGTAGGTGTCGGTGGAGTCTTTCTCGCGTCTTTCGCTTATTTGACTAAGAGACATGCAACCGTGCCGCTAGGAGATCCACGATTGCCTGAGTCCGTTGCGTTTGAAAACTTTTGAGAACCGGAAGTGTTTAACTTAGCACGTTTATTTGTGCAGCTTTTGATTGGGCTAAATAAGTATGGCGACACAACATAACGAAAGTTCCAACGAACTTGCAGTCGGAGTTGAGTCCGATCACCCACCGAACAAGCGATTATTCGTATTGATTGGTATCTTGGCTGTGGTCTTGGTCTTTGTGGCGATTGGAGTCGCTGGGGCCTTGAAGTTCGTTGTTCGCGGGAAACAACTCGAACAAAACGCCGAGACGGGATTTGGTCAAAACCTCCTCAACGACGTTCGAGCGATGGATGCAAAACACCTGAATGACTACGACGTTATTGATGCCGCCAATAGGGTGTATCAGATTCCAATTGATCGAGCTTTGGACAAATTGTTGAAAAACCCTGGCCTGCTGGGTGCGGTTCCCAACCGAATACCGACACCGACATCGAAATAGCCGCTTTTTTGTGCATTCGGAGTAGATCGAGACGTACCCATGTTTTTTGGACGAGTAGTTTTCGTTACGGCAGTGGGATTGTCCCTAGGGGGGATCGCGGCATCGTGGGCGTTTGCTCAGGATGAAAGAGCTATTCGTGAACTAGACGGTGTTACCGTCGTGGAAAAACTCAATGAACCCCTCGATTTGACGTTAACCTTCTCCGACCATAACGGAAACTCGGTTAAATTAGGAGACTTCCTAAAAGACGACCGCCCTTTATTGCTCACATTGAATTACTATCGCTGCAAGATGCTGTGCAACCTGCAATTGAATGCTCTTACAAAGGGATTAAAGGGGCTTGATTGGACACCTGGGGAAAACTTTAGACTCGTTACCGTCAGCATCGATCCTCGGGAGACGCCTGATCTTGCGCATTCCAAGCGCAGTTCGTATTTGTCGGAGTTGGCTCGGGGGGAAGATGTTGACTGGAGTTTTTTGGTTGGGTCTGATGAAAACATCCGAAACTTAGCAGATAGTGTAGGTTTTGGATTCAGATACGATCCCGAGCAGGACCAATATGCGCACGTTCCCGCGATTTTCTTCATTTCGCCCGAAGGGCGGGTGGCGCGTTATCTTTACGGGCTTGAGTACTTGCCTCGGGATGTCAAGTTCGCGCTGGTGGAAGCATCTGAGGGCCGTGTCGGTTCAGCTATTGATAAGATTTTGCTGTCGTGCTTCCACTACGACGAGACCATCGGGGCTTACGGACCATTCGCGTTCGGGATCATGCGCGTCGGCGCGGCCCTTGCGGTTGTTGTGCTGGGATCGACGCTCATAGTGTTTTGGAAACGGGAGCGTACGCAAATGCGTACGAAGGAAGCAACGTGATGACCCTGTTCGTTACCACTGTGTTGGCCAACGCAGGTACTTCCGGCGCGATGCCCCCTCAGGCATCTACAATTGCGCCTGAGGTGGATGGGCTATTTTATTTCATCTTCATTCTATGTACGATTTTTTTCGTTGGAATTGTTGGTGCCATCATTTATTTCGCGGCCAAATACAGGCAGAGAAGTTCGAACGACCGTACGAGTGCAATTGATGGTAACCACCGCCTCGAGTTGTTATGGAGCGCTATACCTACGGTTCTCCTGTTGGTGATTTTTGGATGGTCGTTTCGTATTTGGCTTGACATGAGCGTTCCCCCTGGCGACGCAATCGACGTGCGGGTCACCGGACAGAAGTGGTCCTGGTCTTACGACTACCCGGCATCCGGGTGTGTTGGCGTGTCCGAGATCGTTGTTCCCGTCGGCGAACCTGTTAAGTTAACAATGTCGTCTTTAGACGTGTTGCACAGCTACTTCGTGCCTGCATTTCGTATCAAGCGGGACGTTATTCCTAATCGTTACACCGTTCAGTGGTTCACCGCCACCGAAGTAGGTACCTATCCTGTGTCCTGTACTGAGTATTGTGGAACTGGCCACTCAATCATGGCGTCTCAGGTAAGAGTTGTTTCACGTCCGGAATATGAGGATTGGTTGGCAAATGACTGCGGCGGCGGGGATAAAAGCGGCGAAGAGTTATTTAGGGACAAGGGGTGTTTAGCCTGTCATTCCGTGACCGGCAGCAAGTTGGTAGGTCCAACGATGCTGGGTCTTTACGGTCGAGAAGAAACACTCGTCGGCGGCGAAAAAGTGCTTGTTGATGACAATTATATCCGCGAGTCCATTATCAACCCGAATGCAAAGGTGGTTCAGGGATACGATCCCGTCATGCCGACATTTAAAGGCAGAATCAAAGACCGACAGATAGACGCGATAATCGACTATCTTAAAACTTTGAAGTAGCGGTAGTTTGCGCATTCAGCGCGCACAGATCAAGGAGAATCAATGTCTCACGCAGTCGCAAACAGTGCCCATGGAAGTCAACACAACGACCATGGGACAGAGAGCAACTACCTGACCGCCCGAAAAGGACTTTTGTCATGGTTGTTCACGCTGGATCACAAACGAATTGGTCTAATGTATCTGGTTTCGGTCATTGTTTTTCTCCTTGTCGGCGGCCTTTTTGCGCTGATTGTTCGCGCTGAGTTGATGACTCCGGAAGGTGATCTTCTTGATCCGGATACCTACAATCGATTCTTTACTCTGCATGGCGCGATTATGGTGTTCCTGGTGATCATTCCATCGATCCCTGCATCGCTTGGTAACATTTTTCTTCCGCTGATGCTTGGAGCGAAAGACGTAGCGTTTCCTCGGCTGAACTTGGCAAGTTTCCACATCTATGTAGTGGGCGCTATGTTCTTTCTTTACACCCTGATTTCTGGTGGTCTGGATACCGGGTGGACGTTTTATACGCCATACAGCATTGAAACGGGCACGTCGGTTATAGCGGCAACACTGGGCGCGTTTATTCTAGGTTTTTCATCGATTTTTACTGGTCTTAACTTTATTGTTACCATTCATAAAATGCGCGCACCGGGAATGTCCTGGTACCGTATGCCATTGTTTTTGTGGGCTATTTACTCAACAAGTCTTATTCAGGTACTCGCCACTCCTGTACTGGCGATCACGCTCTTGCTTTTGATAATGGAACGTGCGTTTGGAATAGGAATATTTGATGCCAGCCTTGGCGGTGACCCGGTGTTGTTTCAACACTTTTTCTGGTTCTATTCCCACCCGGCCGTTTACATTATGATCTTGCCGGGATTTGGGGTTATAAGTGAAATGATTACAGTTCACTCCCGGAAAAACATTTTTGGATACAAAGCAATTGCATTGTCGAGTGTTGCGATTGCTGTGATCGGGTTTTTGGTGTGGGGACACCACATGTTTACCTCCGGCCAGTCTGAAATTGCGAGTGCTTTGTTTTCCTTTATCACGTTTGCGGTTGCTGTCCCTACTGCGATCAAGGTGTTTAGTTGGGTCGCTACGCTATATGGTGGTTCTATTCGGTTCACGACGCCTATGTGGTACACGCTGTCGTTTCTTTTTCTCTTTACAATAGGCGGCTTGACGGGGCTCTTTCTTGGCTCATTGGCTACGGATATTCATCTTCACGACACCTATTTCGTTGTTGCCCATTTTCATTATGTAATGGCGGGAGGGACCATTATCGCATTTCTCGGTGCACTTCATCATTGGTGGCCCAAAATTACTGGGCGAATGTACAACGAGGGACTCGGTAAGATAAGCGCGCTACTGGTGTTTTTGGGGTTTAACCTGACGTTTTTTCCGCAATTTGTCATGGGTTCGCATGGTATGCCCCGCCGATATCATTCTTATTTGCCGGAGTACCAAACGTGGCACGTTATTTCCAGCATAGGGTCCTTTGTACTGGGCGCTGGTGTGTTTTTGGCGGTTTGTTATCTTACTTATTCGGCACTTAGAGGAAAAAAAGCGCCGGATAATCCGTGGAACGGAGTGTCGCTGGAGTGGGAGACTGCAACTCCCCCCATTGAGCACAACTTTGTCACCCAACCGGTTGCAACACGTGGTCCATATGAATTTGACGAAATTGACACTTCCTCTGGGCGAAGCCATCACTAGGAAGCAAAGGGATAGATGTTAACATGAACACATCCGCGGATACGACCCACAATGTGCACGGTTCCCACCCGGAATTTCTGGCGCATCACTTTCATACGCCGGAGCAGCAGTCTTCTTCTGCCAAGTTGGGAATGTGGATTTTCCTAGGGCAAGAGGTGTTGTTCTTTGGCGGCCTATTTATGAGTTACGTTGCCCTTCGGTTTTTTTATCCGGAGACGTTTCTCGCCGCTCACGAATATTTGAGCATTCCGCTCGGTGGTCTTAACACGGTGGTGTTGATTACCAGCAGTTTGACGATGGCGCTTGCTGTTCGTGCCGCTCAAACGAGCAACAATCCTGCTTTAATTAGAAATCTTATATTTACTTTTCTATTTGCCTGCGTGTTTTTGGTCGTAAAGTACTTTGAGTACTCACATAAAGTACATGACTGCCTTTTGCCGGGGCATTTTTATGGTTTGCCGATCCCCGACCCAAACCTTCCTGGGGAAATGATGTACAGCCCACACTGCACGGTTGCTGCGGAAATTCCAGGAAAACCACATGTTTTCTTCGCGCTCTATTTTGCCATGACTGGTATGCACGGAATACATGTCGTTGGCGGCTTGGTAGTGATTGCCTGGATTTTGTTGCGTGCACGGCGCGGGGATTTTAGTTCGGCGTATTACACACCGGTTGAGAACGTAGGTTTGTACTGGCACTTGGTTGACTTGATTTGGATTTTCTTGTTCCCGCTTTTGTATCTGGTACGTTAATTTTGCAGGGTTGGATGCAACATGGTTTCATCGACTAACGATTCACATTCGTCTCATCACGTACTTCCGATGAAGGTGTACTACGGTGTGTTTGGTGCACTGATGGTCCTAACGGTTATTACCGTGGGCGTGTCGTATATGCATTTGCCACCAACGGCGTCAATTTTTGCAGCCATGGTGGTTGCCATCGTAAAAGCCGCGTTGGTTGCCGGATATTTCATGCATTTGAAGTATGATGACAAATTTAACGCGTTGGTGTTCGGAATTTCAGTTCTGTTTCTTGTTCTCTTTTTTGCCTTCACACTAATCGATTTGGACACGCGATCAGTGGTGAAGGTCGAGGAAGGCAATTTCTACAAAGTCCGCGAGGCCCAACTTACAACAGAAATGGAAGCCGCGGCAGCAAAAGCCAGCGCAACCCCAGCCACTACTTCCGCGCCGCCTTCACTTGCTCCGACGGGTCAGCCTGCATCCGCCGGTTCGCAGAACCATCCGGTAGAAGCGCCGAGCAACTCGGCGCTACCAGCCCCCTAACTTAACTGCCTATTCACTGCGAGTTTGTTGTGTAGCTGTGAAGTTCCACCACGCAAAAGGAAATTGCAGCGTCCTTTGGCTGATCGTTGGCCGCATTCATTCAGAATCGCCTGCGTTTTGGCACTTTTGCCGGCAAACTCGTGAGTAGTCAGTGCTTGTTGCCGCGGTGAGGTTTTACTCAAAACACTGCTTTTGAAAGTCATTCTCAATAAAGCTTTCTTTTGGACATGTTCTGTGATATCCCAAAAATATGGATGTCGATAAACTCTATCACCTTGATGAATTAGCGCCTGGAAAACAGGCATGTGTAATAGATGTTCTGGGCGATGATCATGTGTCAAGTCGGCTTGTTGAACTTGGATTTTGGCCGGGAACGTTGATCGAAGCGATTCGACGTGCCCCGTTAGGCGATCCAACGGAGTATTATTTGCGCGGATACAGACTGGCATTGCGTCGTAACGAAGCACATCGCGTACGTGTTTCCATTCCAGGGCGGGATGTTCTGTGAATTTAATCCCACCCAAGTCCCAGACTGAGGAAACCAATCAGTTCGGATCGAGTAATGTGACGTTTGTGCTCGCAGGTCGTCAAAATGCAGGCAAAACATCGTTGCTGATGCACATTACTCGCTCGTCTCAACAACCCGTTAACTTTCCCGGCAGTTCCGTTGAGCGTATAGAAAGTTCGTTATCAGTTGGCGGAAAAACGTTAAGAGGAATTGATTTGCCAGGAATTGGGTCAATGGAACCCATTTCACCAGAGGAGAATGTCGCCCTCTCATTCTTACGGGAAACTTCTGCCTCGGAAGGTCATGTACTCTGTGCGGTCGTCGATGCCACGAAGTTGAGTATAGAACTACGTTTGTTGTCGGGCCTGTTTCGATTAGGTCTACCAACCATCGTTGTGGTCACCAAGATCGACGTCGCGGAACGGGCGGGGAAAGTCACACGGATTCGGGAACTGGAACGGCTGTTGGCTGTTCCGGTCATTTCTGTAAATGCGTTGACTGGTGAGGGGTGCGGTAAACTACGTGATCTGTTGTTGGACTCTTCCGCGCTGTCTAAGCCGTCTTTCACCGATCTTGATGCCGAGAAGTTGACTCAAGAGGTCCAAGTAGCTCCATCCCAACGAAAGATTACGCTAACCGACCGGTTGGATTCTATTTTCTTACATTCATGGTTGGGCTTACCGGTAGTCGCGTTGCTTCTGTTTGGTATGTTTCAGTTGTTATACATCGGTGCTGAACCGTTTATCGGCTGGATCGAGGAGCTTCAGGCTGTGCTGGCGTCTAGTGTGGCTGACGCTGTTGAGGCAGGAGCTCTCCAGAGTTTGCTTGTAGATGGTCTTATTAACGGTGTTGGGTCGATTGTCGTTTTTCTTCCACAAATTGTGTTGTTAGTCACGTTCGTTTCGGTACTCGAGGCGTCGGGATATATGGCCCGAGCTGCTTTCTTGTTGGACAGGCTATTGGGTCGTGTTGGACTTAGCGGACGCAGCTTTGTGCCTCTGGTCAGTTCATTTGCGTGCGCAGTACCGGCCATTCTGTCTGCCCGTATCATCGATAATGAGCGTGACCGCCTGGCCACTATCGCGGTTGCGCCGCTGATGTCCTGTTCTGCTCGATTACCGGTATACGTATTGCTTATTGGCGCCTTTTTTCCATTGAGTTTGGCCGGAATAGTACTTTTTGGCTTGTACGCCATGGGCATCGTGATCGCGGCGTTGGTTGCTTATACATTGCGAAAAACTGTTCTGCGTGGCGACGTGTCGGTCTTGATGATGGAACTTCCTCCTTACCAGCGGCCGTCGTTCCGAGTGGTATATTACCAGGTTCGAGGAGCAGTCGAGTCTTTTCTCGTGCTCGCAGGAACAGTGATTTTTACTGCCGCGGTCCTAATTTGGGTTCTAAGTTACTATCCGAGGCCATTGGCTATACACGATACTTTTGAGCAGCGGCGTGCCGTCGCTCAGATGAGCGCCGATTCAGGGGAGATCTCACTTGATGAGTTCAATCGTATCCAAATTTCTCTTGAAAATGAAGAACGGGCTACATATTTAGAACAGAGCTACTTGTCAAAGATCGGAAAGACCATACAGCCCATTTTTGCACCAGCGGGGTTCGAGTGGCGTACTACCGTAGGTGTTCTCGCTGCGTTTCCTGCAAGAGAACTTGTTATTCCGACGCTTGGCATTCTTTACAATGTGGGCGATGTCGACCCGGGGGCCTACGATTTGAGTCACTTGGACACCGATACCGAAGGATTTCGTGACAGATTGAGAGGATCTGTTCGCGACGATGGGAGCAGAGCTTTTAATCCTCTCGTGGCTCTCTCTGTGATGATATTTTTTGCACTGTGCAGCCAATGTGTTGGCACTCTGGCGGCGATTCGGCGCGAAACAAGGTCGTTAAAATGGCCGGTATTTGTCTTCTCCTACATGACCTTGTTCGCATGGCTTGCATCGGTTGCAGTTTATCAGATCGGTACAATGTTTTCCTTTGGAGTGTGAGTACTGCAACGGCAAGGCGACGTATTTCTCTCTGACGTTCGATCATGATTGGACAGATATATGAATTGGCACGTTACTTGGCAGGATCCCGTCGCGATAGGCATGGTCATTGCCATTGTTGTATTTTCCTTGTGGCTTCGCAGACGCGGGACTAGAACGAGCAACGCGTGCCAAGGATGCGCATCCGTCGGTTCGCTCAATGCTCCACCACCCAAAGGCAGCGCAGTTCAAGTCTCGCTAAAATCTACTACATTGGGGCGGTACGCCGGCAAACAGCCATAATTCAAGAGCGAAGCAACCGATTTTCGGAGAGTTTGCCTGTCCAAATGCTGCGTGCTGGCGTTTTGGGGGGTTATGTACCGCGAGGTTGGTTGTCACGGCTGCGACCAGGTATTGTACACGATGAATCCGAATGATGCGGTTCTGTGGGTAAACGGTCGGTTTGTATCGGAACACGAACCGGTGATCTGTGCGACGGATGCTGGCTTGCTGTGGGGTTGGGGGGCGTTTGAGACGCTTCGAATGAGAGCCGGTAAACCTGTCCATGCAGAACGCCACGTACGCAGACTTGCCGACGCTGTTCTGCGATTACGTATCCAGTCTGTGAGTGAATGGTTGAATATATTACCAATCGTGAGCTGCGCACTGGCGGATCGTGTTGGTTTGTCCGAGTCGATTGCCCGGTGGACGGTCACTGCCGGAGTAGCGGGGCGTCCGTCTGTGATTTGTCAAATGCGGCCGCTGCCGCAGGATTTAATTGAGCGGCAACAGGGAATTGAAGGGATTTCTGTTCCTGTGCTCCGCGGTTTGGCGAATTTGAAGTCAACAAGCTATTTGCCTTCGTTGTACGCGAGGTGGGCCTTGGATTCCGCCAACGCCGGGTCACCTCAGGAACCGATCTTTGTTGACGATTCCATTGTGCTGGAAGGTGCAACGACCAACCTCATTCTGCTCGGCGAACGTGAAGTCCATACGCCACCGGCGGATGGCAAAATTCTGCCCGGAGTCATGCGAGAGGTGTGCCTAGAACAAGCGATTCAACGAGGATGCATAGTTCGTGAATCAACGGTTACGTTGTCGATGGTTCGTTCCGCTCGGGGATGTTATCTTACCAACTCAATCATCGGGGTGTGCCCGATGGTATCATTAAACGGTGAAAAATTAATGACCACGACCTGGCCGTTTGGCGATGTGTGGTGTTAACTTAAGGTGATTTTGTTTGTTTTGCTGGCCGCTATTTGCCCACGCGGTCACGTCGGAACCGATCACGTTCATGCATGATACGTTGGACTTTCTCCATCAGAATGATCTTTTCCGCTGCGGTCAACTCATAGTAGTCCCGCCCATTGGATGTGGCGCCGTCGTTGTTTTCGTTTACCGCTTCCCGGAACATATGAGTTTCGGCCGCTGCCGCCGCCTCCTCCCCTTCTCTAACATTCTGATTTCGTGCATCTTCTACAGTCGATAATGCGATAGGCGCCGCCAGTTGGTCCTCGTACACATGGGTGACTTCGTGGGCCAACAACGAAAGTCCTTCGGGAGATCGAGGGTTATAATAGCCCTTTCCAAAGTAGATATCGTTTGCACCAATCGTAAATGCACGAGCTCCCATTGCGTCCGCTGCTTCCTGGGCAAACTCGCCTACGTGAATGCGTACGTCGGAAGGATCAAGGCCAATTGTGTTTCTCAGGCGTTCTCTAGTCGCGCTGTCAAGTCTGCCAGGCGCTGGATCGCCCAAGGAACGGCGGCCTAACGACAGATACTTCCGGGTCAAAATTTCGTCCAGCGGACGATGTCCCGACCGACGAATCGCCATTTCCATGGCTTCGACTTCGGTCTGTTTAGCGTCGGCATCATTTTCATCAATTTTGGGATTTTCCGACATAATTGACTCCGAGATAAAAAGCTAACACCCTATGATACTACGTTCCATTCCTTCGTGGCAATGGCTAGTGCCATCAACCTAAAAAGAATTCGTCAGATGTGGGGTGTTTTTCAGGGGCACTCACGACTCGGTCGAATTTGAGCCGGATCGTCCGGGAAAATCCCTGCGGCATATACCCTATATTCCTTCCCGCAGAAGTAATGTAGGGAGTATTTTCGCTGACTTTGTCCTGTCTCGGGAAAAAAGCACCGTCCAAGTTC
>JABWCM010000382.1 GCA_013360285.1 Myxococcales bacterium | reverse complement strand
CATTCAACGCACTGGAAAAAGAGGGGCGGCCGCCCCCGCGGGATGAACCATCGTGAACCAAGATGGTTCACCTGCGCGGTTCCGGGCGACGACGGATGGTCCTCGGCGGGGACGCGTCTACCTCTCGGTCATCCAGCTGGAAGTTGTAGTTTCGCAGGCTGTCCAGCATGACGCCCACAAGGTGCTTGCGTTTGCGGCGGGGATCAGGATCCCAAACGCCGCGTATCAGCCCGTCGCGGAGCACACGCCTGCGCAGAGTGGACTTGCTCATCTGCCGGTCCCCTGCCTCCTGTAGGGTCCGCAGAGCCTCCTTCATCGTCACCCAGTCACACGGCCGCACCTGACCGAGTGCCACGCAGCTGGACGGAGGGGGAACCGGAGCTCTCGTCTCCGCGGAAACGCTGACGGCAGGCTCATTGCCTGCCGCGGCGGGGCGCGGCTCCGTCCCTGCCGGCGGAGCAGGGGTGAGACGTTGGAGCACCGGCGCGTCGCAGGGAGCGGGCCTCGCCCTGTCCCTCTGGTCCACCGGCGGAGGAGTCCGCGCCGATCCGTAGTCCCGACGGGTTGCCCAAGCTTCGATTTGGCCTCCTCAATCTGCAGTTCCAGTTCCGTCTTTTTGCGGTTTTTCACCTTCCTGGCACGAGCCGCCATAATCAACGTCGACAACGACTGCTTCAGCAAATTACGGTGAACCAGCATTCCAACTTCTTGGGTTGTAGGCAATCCTGATGTGGCTCGAATTTCCCCAAACCGCAATCCAGATCCTTTGAGAATATAACCCAAGTGAGTTGCCGCCTGCACTCGTGCAGCGTTGGAAGGCACAAGTTTATCTGCGGCAGGCGGGTTGTCGATCCGATTGGGGCAAAACCGTGTTAAAATGGTTTTAACCAGCGATGTATGGTCAAAAGTGAGTTTTGCAACGGTTTGCCTACCTACTCTAGGAGAGACAACCAAGGCCGGAACCCGCGGCCCATAATGGTTTCCAAAGTCTGACAATCCGTCGGGATACGTTTCCGCTGCGCCTGCAGGTATGTCATCCGGAGCTACGTGATCATGAAACCCCCCGTGCTCATCGTAAAGAACCACAAACAGGGTCTTGTCCCACAGTTCGCTTTGATACAGTGACCAAAAGACCGCATTGACCAATGCCTGGGCATGAGACACATCCGTGGGCGGATGATCATCGTTGGCAGTATCCGGAAATGCTGGGGGATCAAACTGCGGGTGGGGTACCCCTTCACCGAGATTTCCGAGGTCGACGTAATTCGGGTCGATCCAGGTGACGGGTTTCAGTTTTCCGTCCCGAACATCTTCAAAAAATTTCCGAATCGGGGCGTACCGGCTCGGTGCCAGTCGGAAGTCGGGATCAAAGTTTCGAAGTGTCGCCCAGTCATGGAAATACCACTTGAAGTCTACATTTTCTTCCTCCAGTTCGTGGAACAGTGTGTTGACCTTGTGGAAAATACTGTTGGAGGTAATCCCAAACCCACGACCTGTTAATGCAAACAGTCGATTGACCCAGGTAGGACCGACAAAGGACGAAAACCAACGATCGCACACACAAAATTCGCGTGCCAGAAAGTCGTACGCGGGTACATCCACCGCGTTGTAGTACCCCATCACCATCCCCGGATCGATGTTGCTGCCTGGAAAATCTTTGTCGAGCACTCCTCGGTAACTGTCGACAAATCCTTTCATATCCCGGGCGGTTCGGCCGTCGGGCAAAACAAACTCTCCCGTGTCCGAGTTCCGAAACGCCGGTGCCACTTCCGATCCGATCTGATTCAATACCGACCCAAACCCGTGGGCCGGATCTTCAAAAAACGCCGCGGTTGGAGCGCGACCGTTGGGAGTGGTTTCCGCGTCGAGATGGAAAATCGGTTTATCCGCTACGGCTTGGCCCACAAACGGAACATCACGCAGCGGGTTCGACATGGACGGCAACAGTCCATCCACGTCATCCCGGCCACTTTCAAGGCTTAAGTAACCAAGCATGTGATCAAACGACCGATTTTCCAACATGAGCACCACAATATGATCGATAGCGCTTAAGTTACGCCGCGCTTCTCGTTCGTTAGCGGCAGGCACCAACGTTTCTTTGGGGCGTTCGTCTGCGGCGCCGCCCGGCTCCAGTGTGACCCGAAACCGGTAATTAACCTCATATTTACCGCCAAATCCTTCAAAAATAGCTTTCTGGGAGGGCGTTTCTGTCGTTGCGTCGACAAACCGGTGATTGAACAATACCGCCTGCCCTACCGTAACCGGAGGGAAAATTTCGTCTTTGAGCCAACGGGGAACGAGTTCCACAACCGTGTACACCAAACCAAAGGCAACAGCGGCCAACAGCACGGCGGTCAACAATTCAACAACCGCCACGGCCACGCCGGCCAATGTTAAAGTCCCCACTGCGTGAGCGGTCGCGGCGGTCCCCAATACCAATAACGTCACGATTCCCGCCATAGCCGCAGCGATTTCTCCACACAGCTCTCGATCGGGCAACGCCGACACTTGTTCGATTTTATTTCGGAATCCGCCCCAGTCCTTTTCCGCCAGGAAAAAAGTGGCGAGATAGGTATGATCCAGTCCGTCTTTAGGTAACTTAAACCGATGTAACGAGGAACCGTTGGGCACAGCATGCGTCGTACCGGTCTTAAATTTACCGACCCTTGTAGGACCAACCGAAGTCGCGGCTCCGGTGCTAAAATCAAACAGAAGCGCCGCAAAGTCGATTTCGTCTTTGCCTCGCTCCGATGTTTCTCGCGCGCAATGCACCGAATCTACAGACAAAATGAGATGATCGGTTCCGCCGTCCCCGAGGCCCAAGACCCCTTCGCCAAGGCCGAGCCGGTCTCGAAAAACGCCCACATTGGCATCCAGGGCATCGCCCGAAGGTATATTCGTGGCCCCTCCGTGTCTCGCCCGTGAAACCACTGGTCCCGCCGTAACAGGTCGCTCACGTCTAAGACGTTGGGATTGGCCTGACGGCGGCGGCTTGATCCGAGCCCGCAGGTTTGTTGCTGCCTGCGATACGTCCACTGGGACCGCCAACGCGGCAGCTTGGTCTGTCATCGGGGTGTTCAACCGAAAATTGGCTGCGGAAAATCCATGATAAATCGCAACTCGAGCCGATCCGGTCGAATCAACACGGGGCATAATCGACGAAATAAGTCCATCTCGAAGTTCTGGGTCGATTCGCCGAATAGATCGTACAAAAATGTGTTCTAAAGACGTAGGATCGTCCGGCATAGGAAAATCTGCTGGTTTTCCGATATGAGCCACCGCCTTTTCCATGGTCAGTTGCACCTGGGAAAACGCAAATGTGGTCAATTTGGCCAACGCGGCATCTTTTGTCAGTTGGGTCACGAGTTGGGAAATGGCGTTCATTCTACACCTGCTGCACCAAAAGTGGGCGTTCTCAATAACTCTTGGGCAATTGTAGACCCACGAGATCCGAATTAGCAATCGAACGTAATGGCCCCCCGGACCACGAGGGTCCCTCCGCCGAAACTGGATTGGGCAGTTTCGCTGCAAATCGTGGTGCGAGATCCGGATCAGGCCGCATCTCTCCGGAGGGCACGAATCGGAGATTAAGTTACCAAACCGCGCCAGGTCGTTCGCGCCCGGCAAAAAGGGCAAAAAGCCCCAATACGCCCATTTTTGTTAGTTCGGGATCTATGGGCGACCCATACCTTCCCTATGGGCGACCCATACCTTCCCTATGGGCGACCCATACCTTCCCTATGGGCGACCCATACCTTCCCTATGGGCGAC
>JABWCM010000381.1 GCA_013360285.1 Myxococcales bacterium | reverse complement strand
GTTTTCTGCGGCGCAAACGGGTACCGAAGGTGTTCGGTTGCGGTTTTCTGCGGTGCAAACGGGTACCGAAGGTGTTCGGTTGCGGTTTTCTGCGGTGCAAACGGGTACCGAACGCGTACGCCGGTCGTTTCAGTCTTTTCGGTGGTATCCTAACGAGGTGCCGGAGTTGCAGTTGGTAGCAATCCTAGCAGGTGCAACACCTCCCTCAAGTCATCCAGCACCTTATTATCGTTGAAAATCAATTGCTGCATAACGATGCCGTCGATGAGTGCCATTGCGAGGCCGGCGTAGGCATACGGAGACATGGGTGGGGTGATTTCATGGGTTTGCAACTCGTTAGTGAGTGCCTCGGCCGCGATTGTTTTGGCTCGGTGATAGATCTTCGCCAACCTTTCTCTTACCTCCGGATTGTCATAGGACCGCCGCAGCAAGTCGAATGTCAGGCGTGCACCCAGCGGCTCACGGTGCAGGCGGTTTGAGTACCAATCCAGAATTACTGTGAGTCGATCGGATAAGGTTTCAGCCGCGCGTATCCGTTCGGTCAGGGTAGAGATGACTTGCTCCGCTTGTTCTTCCAACAACGTGATTAAGAGATCGTCTTTGTTTTTGAAGTTTGCATACACCGCTCCAGTCGTTAGACCTGCTCGGTGTGCGATTACGTTGATCGACGTGCCGTCATAACCGTGTTCAAGGTAGATGCTGATCACCGCATCCAGCAATGCCCGTCGGGTGACTTGAGGAATCCCTGCCCGTGTCATGATGTCCTGGTTGATATTTGGTCAGATTGAACAGTACACATTCAAACGCGTAACCATCGTTTGGGGTCACTGCGGCGTTCGTATCTCGGTCGCCGGTCGCGTCTGATGGTAAGTTTTCCGGGAAGATGAAGTCAACGACAAGAACGGTCGGACGTGGCGTAGGACAGGGGCATAGCCTGGGCAGATGTCGACATATCAATCGAGGCAGATTTCGTACGGGCTCACATAAGGGCTATACCCACCCATTCCGTCGGGGAACACGGTGACGCCTTCAAAACAACCGGGTATATCCGAGGAGCCCCAACCATCGAAAATCGCAGCGAGAGTCGTTCCATCGTAATATTCGATGTATAAACGGCGCTGGTCGCCTCCCGGTTGGCTCCATACGCCCGAAATTCCCGATGGTGCGGTCGGAAACGTCATCGACCCGCCGGCTTCAAAGGTAAACGGGTACTCGGTGATGGAACTGGGAAACAGTTCACACTCAAAAAAAGATGTTAGGCCGGTACCGGTGCAGTGGCGGTTGGTGGCGGTAGCCGGCGGAACAATAACGACAGAATCATTGAGTAAGTTGGGCGTGAGTTGTGCTGTATCGTTTGTGGGGTTGTTGTCTCCAGCGGTAGATGCCGTTGCGCTGATGCTGATGGGTACTGAATTCTGGGGCAACGCGAGGTTAAAAAAGACCGTTACGTTTTTGTTTCGTTTGATTTGGCCCAGGCTGCAATTCAATTTTTGACCTGCGCCAAGGGAACAACTGGCGCTGAATGAACCGAGGTTCCCCAGGATGTACACCTGCGGGGACGTATGGGTTTGGGGGAGCTGTATCGTTAAAGCCACGTTGCTGGCGTTTTGATTTCCTACATTTGTGACACGGACCTGGTAAGTAGCCAAGTCGTAAACATAAGCCGGGGATGTGCTTAGCCAGGTTGTTGATAGATCGGGACCGGCAAGAGCAGATTGGCTGATTAGTAATACTGATATGATTAAGAGCAGTTTTGACATAAGACGATCTCCAGAAAGGACGACTGAAAAAGAAGGCTTCAGTGGTCCGTCATGTTGTGATGATTTGTCCGCACCGGAAGGTTCCGGTTTGTGATAATAATGGTATCAGTATTATTATTGTGGATGCAAAAAAATTTTTCGACCTGCGGTTGCTCGGACAACTGGAAGTGGGGTCGGGTTAGGAAAGTGCCAACGTCCACGCCAGTCCACACAGCGCACAGGCAAGAAGGGTCTTAGGCAAGCTCCATCGGAGGCGGAATATAACAATGACCGCCAAAAGAGTCAGTACAAAGGCGGCCGGGTCGAAGGTTGGCCAACTGGGAACGTAAAGGCGAATGGGTCCTACATGGCTTTCGGACAGATGATGAAACAACACGTGCAGCCCAAACCAGACCGAGAGATTGAGGATAACGCCTACAACGGCGGCGGTGATGGCGGACAGGGCGGCATTGAGCGCTTTGTTGCCGCGCAACGCTTCGATGTAGGGTGCACCGACAAAGATCCATAGAAAACACGGTGCGAAGGTAACCCACACGGTTACCAACGATCCCAGGCAACCGGCGACTAGGGGATCGAGTGTGCCGGGGTGGCGGTAAGCTCCCAAAAATCCTACGAATTGTACAACCATGATCAACGGACCGGGAGTGGTTTCGGCAAGACCCAGACCATCCAACATTTCACCCGGCAAAAGCCAGCCATAGGTGTCGACAGCCCGTTGAGCTACATAGGCCAGTACTGCATAGGCACCGCCGAAGGTGACCACAGCGGTTTGAGAGAAAAAGATCCCTTGGGTGACCCACACGGACTGAGTGCCCCAAAACCAGGCGCACAAAACGATTGGAAGTACCCAGATGGCCGTCACTGTGGCAATTACCCGAAAGGTTCGGCGGGCTGACGGCACGGTGTGCTCCAATTGCCCCTGCTGAGCCATGGTGTCGATGATGGACGGTCCGTGATCGGAGTTCACTTCGGTTGGTTTGTGGCCCGAGTGTGCCGGCAACAAACGTTGGGCCAAAAGTCCGGAAATCGCCGCCACGATGATGACCCAAGGAAAAGGTACCTCCAGAAAAAAGATGGCCACGAACGCAGTCGCGGCGATAAACCACTGAATCCGCGATTTGATTGCCCTTTTGCCAATACGGAGCACGGCTTCCACAACCAAAGCGAACACGGCGGCTTTTAGTCCAAAGAACAAGCCGGAAATGGCGGGCACTTCTCGAAGGGTCGCATAAAGAATGCTTAGGGCAAGGATCGCGATAAAACCCGGCAAAACGAACAACAAACCTGCGGTAATCCCACCTTTGGTCCGGTGCATCAGCCAGCCGATGTATGTTGCAAGTTGTTGGGCTTCGGGCCCGGGCAACAACATGCAGTAATTCAACGCGTGCAGAAACCGACCTTCGTCGATCCATCGGCGTTTTTCCACCAATTCACGGTGCATCAGCGCGATTTGTCCTGCCGGACCGCCAAAACTCAGCCAACCGATCATGGCCCAGACTTTGACAGCATCTCGAAAAGACACCATCGGTGGTGGCGTTTGGGATTCCGTTTGTAGCTCAATGTTCGAGCCAACTTTCATTCGTCTGCCTCGTGTTTTGTTTCAATTGTCGAGGCTCACTTACAGGGTTCGCCGCGCGAAAGTCGAGACGCCGAATTTGAGCCGGATCGTCCGGAAAAATCCCCAGTCATATCCGGGTAATGGAGCAGGGATTTTTTCAGGCGAGACAGACAAAGGCGGCCAGGGCTTGGAATTCATCTAAACACACCAGCCACCTAGGGACAGGGTGCAACAAGGGTGACATTGTCTACAAAAAATCCTTTGCCGCTGTTGTGTTCGCCGTCGACAACGTGAAAAAACCAGTGTAGGCGTACGGTTTTGTTGATGTACGCTTTGAGATCAACCGTTTGTGGTGTCCACTGCGCCGCTGTTTTGACCGCTGCTTTGGTCCACACTGGGACTACAGACGATCCTTCTTCTATATAGAGGACAGCCAGGTCGTATTTCCCACCCAATTCTACGTCTGCATAAACCGAAAAAGTTAGGGACAACCCCGGAC
>JABWCM010000119.1 GCA_013360285.1 Myxococcales bacterium | reverse complement strand
CCGTTGTGTGCGCTAACACGTAGGGGCAGCCCCCTGTGGCTGCCCTATTACAGGGCGTCTACCGCCGATCGCACCTACCCTTCGCACACATATCTCGGATTATCGTATGATCCTCGAAGACGCCTGAGCCTTCACCGCACCACCAACATCCGAGCAAAACAGACCCGATATCTTTGGCCTCCAAACCATCCCACCAAACCAGAGGGGTTTTCTCGTGGCGAAGCTACACGCAGAACATGATATCTACGAATTGACCGAAACATCCGACCTTGATCCCGCCCTAAGCAACGAAGATCTCTTGCCCACCGCCCTTGCTCATCGCTCGTGGAATCTTTGGCACCTTGCTTCTCTTTGGGTGGGGATGGCTGTTTGCGTCCCCACCTATATGCTTGCTTCCAACATGATCCTCGGCGGCCTTTCTTGGAAAGAAGCGCTGATGATGATCTTACTTGGCAACGTGATCGTCGCGATCCCGATGGTCTTTAACGGCCATGCAGGCACCAAGTACGGCATCCCTTTTCCTGTACTCGGGCGCGCATCCTTCGGATACAACGGGATCCATATCCCAAGCGTCTTGCGTGCCATCGTGGCGTGCGGCTGGTTTGGCATCCAAACATGGCTCGGTGGACTCGCCATGATCGCGATCTTTGCGGTCATCGCAGGGAAACCCGCATGGAACCAATCTTGGAACGCTCAATTTGTCGGATTCATGGTCTTTTGGGGCATCCAGATGTTTTTTGTCTGGAAAGGAACGGAAAGCATCAAGTGGCTTGAGACCTTGTCGGCTCCCTTGCTGATCTTGATCGGCTTGGGGATGTTGTATTGGGGCATCAGCAACGGCGGGGGGTTCGCCAAAGTCCTCTCTTCCTCCGAAGTCTTCCGCGAAGCCAGCGTCGTCTTTGTCAAAGAAAAAGCCGGTGCCACCTCGGCGCATCTGCGTTTGCTTGCCGGAAAAGACGGGAAGATCCGCGCCCACGCCTACCGCACAAAACTGCTCACAAAAGCCGAAACCACCGACGAAGACAAATGGAAAGCCGCCCTCAGCAAAACGCCCTTTTTGCCGCTCTCTTCCAAGCAAATCCAGTTCTCCGCCGCCCTGTCCAAAAACGCCACCACCCTCGCCATCCAGTTTCAAGGCACAAACCAAAAGCACCTGAGTTCGGTCGTGATCGCTCCTTTGTATGCAGCCTTCCCCGCCAACTGTCGATGCATGTCCAAAAGACGACCAATACCAAATGACTCAAGTTTGGCTTTGTAATTTTCGTCCACCACGCCTTTTGGAAACTTATACTTGAGAATCTCCGCCTCTAGCGTTGCGCGTGTGGTGAACTTCTTTTGAAGCACTACCGCGTTCTCGTACATGCGTAATAGTTGAGAATTACTCGCATGTTTTATTCGCTGCCTCGTTTTGCCGTCCGGATCACCAATAATGGCAACTATAGCATCGGCGGCGGCGTATTTTGTACCCCATTTGGCCTTCACGACATCTTTGGGCATCTTACTAACCATGTCGAACCTTCCTCGTTATATCCTGAAACAATTCCGCAAAAACGTGCGGAAAGACTCACCCGCGGGATTTTGCTACTCTAGGTCACAAACGCAGTATGTACCCCACTTGTGAATACCATTCCGCAAAAACTGAATTGGTCGGCCCGCCGTTGGGACGTATCATCACGTATTAGGCCGTTTTTCTATTACTTGCTTTGATAGCCGTCCTCAGTCGCTACAAAAGGGCAAAACAAGCAATTCTATTAATCAAATCGAACCGTAACACCGGAAATAGGCGCGTGCCAAAAATCAATTCGCAGCGACCAACAATAACCGGGTCTCCAGCAAATACTATTCCGGGTCAGAAGGACCGGGCTGCGCACCCTCGTCGAGATTTGTTTCCTTCGGGGATTCTTCCGCCGGTTGAACGATTTCCTCGAGTTGTTTCATACCGTCTTCAGCCGTCAAACGACCTCGGCTATCTGGAAAACGTGCTAAAAAGTCGCGATAGGTGCGATAAGCGCGTGCTGCCTGATCGGTTTGAACATACGCCTTCGCGAGTAATAGATAATTCGCCTCCGTATGCGCTCGCCCAGGAAACTGCTCGAACATGTGTTCCAACCGCACAACCACGCCCGCAGGCTGTTCTCGACTGTCGTAATAGTCAACCAGGTAGCTATTGTACTCGTACTGAAGCTCGTCAATACGATCACGCATGGCAACCACCTCGTTAAGATAACGACTGCGTGGGTATTGGCGAACAAAAACAGTCATCGCCTCAAATCCCCGCAACATAGACTGTCGATCATTTTCGTAGATGGGCGGTACCAAAAACCATTCAGAGGGGATTTGCTCATTGTATGATCTTGCGAGCATATATTGTGCATAATCCAGATTTGGATCCCCTTGGTTCGCAGCGATGAACGCCGCGTAATGTTGTGCCGCTTCCGGAAACTTTCCCTGGAAAAACAACGAATCGCCGATGCGCAAAGATGCGAGTGCCCTCCAAGCCGGCAATCCTTGGATCGCTCGATTTGGATCCATCGGCATCTGATCCACAGATTGGAAGTGACTAATTGCTTCCACATAATTGGCACGGTTAAGCTGATCCATTCCGTGAAGATAAGCCAATTCGGCCGGATCAATTAGGTTAATTCCGCTCAAAGACTCCACATTTGAAGCACATGCCATCACAAACGACGCAAGAAATGCAGATCTACAGAACTTTTCGCAGAATTGTTTGGTGGTGCGTAGGGGCGATGTGAGCTGCATCGTCGCAAACCAACTTTCAGAACTGCGGAATCGTCCACCAGTCGACATGTTTGGACCAATCGACGCGCGTTTCGCCCGAAAAACGCCACGTACAAACCTCAAAAATAGGTGAAACAACCCAACCGACATGGATTCACAAGAAACTGAGTTTCTTTGGAGTCAAACGACCCCTATCACTACGGGCATTGGCGTTGTGGAGTCATTGTGGTGTGGTACCAAGGCGCCAGCAACCTCACCTCGCACATTCCTCGCACGCACAAGGAACTCCCTAACATTCATGACAGGGAAAACAGGCATGGCAACGCAGTGTTTATCACACGTCACAACTGCCGACATGTATTGACACTCTTGCCCTCACTATTTCTATGCATCGCACAAACCAACACGCACGATTCACTAGGCTTGCGTCTACGTTTCCGGCGACTCCATGTAGGCCCTCGACCGGGGATGCGTTCAGTATCAGATTTGTAACAAAACTGTCAACGTGAAACTCGGCACCTCTGCGAATTCCCCCCGAGCGGGTCGGTCACACGAAATACACCGCAATACGTTCAGTTACGGTGGGACAAAACCGTCCAACCCAACGACGGGCCCAACAACAACCACCCGAGAAGTATCCCGAGCCCGACTACAACCAACGATGGAGCATTTTTGTGCGACGGCAGCAGTGCTTGAACCGCGAAATAGATCCCGAGCCCCAACCAGATAGACAAACCAAGTAATACCACTGGATCGCCGTGGTACAAGCGTCCCAACCGATGTTGACCCCAGATGGCCTCAGATGCGAGAGCAGCGGTCCAAAATGGTAGAGCATACCGCACCAAGTCACTTTCAAAGACTACCTGAGCCGTCGATTCATGGGCGTCACGTACTTCCGATATAGACCGTTTTGTAAGCCATCCAGTTTGTAATCTTAGTGCACTAAAGATGGCAGCAACCACAACAAACGCCAACAAAATGAAACTTTCAGGCGCAGACAACAATGACAATTTGTATGGACCGGGGGGCAACACCAGGGAGTGAAGCACTATGGCGGGTTCCAATCCGACCAGTTGAACGTGCTCGATCCACATCCGGTATGCATGTGTATCCACGGAGACTTCTGCCCCAAACACACCAAGCAACACCATCACCAGCAGAACACATACAAGCGAAATCGCGCCGATACCGGCAGCAATCATCGCCCACGCGCGATAAAATACCGTAGGAACCAACCAGCTCATCAAGATGAGAACAAAGCTGGCCACTAACACTATTTTAGATCCATCACGAACTGAGGAAAACAAGGGGTGATCTGCCCGAACGGTAATGTGCTTTTCAAGGCGATCTCCAGTGTCCCGCTCAGCTACTACCAAATCAGCAACAACAACGTGTCCGCTGTCTTCCGAAAACACCAAGAATGGACCTGAATCGCCAGGTCCAACCCAGCCACTAAACAGCGCCACAATACCCAAACCAAACGAAACCAAAATGAGTGTTCGGGCTCCAAATCGCGTAGTCATCAACCTTCTGACCGCAACCGATGCCGCACAAAATATCAGGCCCGCACCGATTGTCGCCGACGCCATATGCAGTACGTACCAAAAATTCAGTATATCTTCCGTAGGATCCGCGTAAGGAACAAAAAAGATTCCGAGCCCCGTCAATGCCGACAGCCCAGCAAGAGACAACAGCACCCAACCGTGTGCTCTTTTCGTGGATCTCAGGACCGAAATGGCAGCGGGTACCATCGTCATGACTGCCAAGTAGTCAAACCACTGAACAGGGAGTCGTTGCGACCCGACAAAGGTTAGCACAACCCCCACCAGATAGAGCGGCAAAGCAATACGAACCGCCAGTACAGCTAATTGCACACGCGTTCTAGGGTCGTCCGAGGTCCGCGTCAGTTCTTGGGACGGCGCGCTAAGGACAGCCGATGCGATCCAAAGAACAATCGCAAATAGTCCACAGACCAACCCAAGAGGAACTAGCACCGTCATTTTGGTTACTCCTAGCCAGGTACAGACGTTTCTTCGGATAATGTGCGCGAAACGCGCTCACATAACGAAGCACTGTTGTTGGACTCAACCGTAACGATGTAACCCAATTCATGTCGTGCCCCACCATCCTTCATAACGTCTGTGGAGTAAGACGACTCCAACTCGCCGGCAGAGCGCACTACAACCACCACATGCGGTACCCACGTAAGTGCAACCGTTCCCAGCAATAGAACCGCTGCACCGAGGAGAAACAACCAAAGATGACGGACAGTTGTGTACCACAATGTCACCGTAACCTCACCGAACACACGAAATGCCAACGGCAACGCGGAGGCTCCCGACGAAATTGAGTCGTCGTTCAGGTCGTGTTTGTTGGCTACTACCGATAAAATGTGGGGAGGCTGATCGACGCTTGAATCCACAGTGAACATAAGACCATCCGCACCAGTGTGAACAGCGACGTGATTGCTCTGGTTGGTGTCCGGCGAGCTTATTATCTTACTGTTACCTGAACTATCGACCGGCTGCGAGCCAATATCAAACGCCTGCCCTGCAGCAACGGCTTGCAGTGCCGTTTCACCCGTACGCCTATCGGTCAAATGCATGTAACCTTTTCCAGAACGCGTAGAACGAATTTGTTCCTTCAATCCAAAAAGTAAGTCAGCAGCCTGAAGCGGCGTATTCCGCGAAATATTGCCGCGGACAGTTCCAAATGGCCCTTCAAATACACAGTCAAACGACTCGAATGGTTTGTTTTGTTCCGCATAAGCGCACGCACCGCGGATCTCCGGCCCGCCGGCTATCCAACCCACATCGGAGTGAATCAGCACACGTGTCTCCGCCGATGGAGCGAGAGCCCCTGATGAAACAACCGGAACCTCCAGCTTTCCTGTTGACAATCGCTCTCGTTCAACAAACCATCCCAACAACAATGCGGTAGCGCCAAGGCCAAGAAGCAAAAATCCTTCGACGACAGCTCCTTTAGCAGCTTTTGTCGTGCCTCCTCGCACTCGAATCGAAACATTCCCCATAGCCAACGTGATACGCCGCCGTAATTCATCGCCGGAAATACCGCTTAAGACCAAAGTTTTTTGATGTGTTCGGGATCCGGATAACAATGATGGACTCGCCGCCGATTGATCGCGTTTCCGTACGATTATTGCTATTATGTTAAGTGTCAGCAGCAACAGTACGAGAAAGAAAAGCCACGACGTAAATACGTTCGCCAACCCTAGGCCATGCGCTAACTTAGCCCACGAGAACGATGTGGTCCGCATCAACTCGGATAAAGCCATACCTTGCGAAACTTGACTTCCCGCAGCAATAATCAGAACGAGGATAACGAGCAGGGCAACTGTCAGCGCCCGTGAGGACATGGCGTCAACGAGTGTTCGAATGGTTTCCGAATCTTCAGACGCGTAACGCAGGTGTTTCGGGTCTTCCATGTCGAGCACTCCAACAACCGAGGCTGCCTGAATAATCAAAAAAGGGGGTCGGATGCACCTAGTAGCATTACTGGGTCACAAACGCCCGGCAGTTAGCCAACGCCGCATCCCGAAGTCCGCCCCGCCACTGCCTGTGGGGTATTCCCGATACCCCATAGGGAGCGCCACGGCGGTCTCGGGGCACATCGTTGGCCTCGGTGCTCGGGGTCTTTGTGACCCAGTAGTGCTAGATGTGTGGTGTTTTTAGAGGGTCAGCGGAAATAGATAAGTGAACCCTATTCGGCTAATTTAGGCTGCCTTGGCCAGTCCCGTCCTTGCGGAATATTCCCGATATTCCTCAGTCCGGTCCTGGCCAATTCAGCGCTAAATTAGCTCGACCAGGGTCACTTCCTTATTTCCGCTGACCCTCTGAGCCCGGATTTCTCACGAGCTTGCGGATAAGCGCGTCTCGACATGCTCATCCGCAAGCTCGTGAGAAATCCGAGCCATGTAACTAATTTAACAGCACGTTTGGGGATTCTGCACCATTTGACACGAGTCGATCCCGCGAAATGCCAAATGATATCGGAGGCACGTGGCCATCAATTTCTTTGGACACCGAGGCACTCAGGGTCGACCGAGCGCGGAAATCACCAACAAGACAGTAACACTAGGCAGCGTATCGCCAAAACGCCAATCAGTGACAGAAAGTCAACCGGCGGCAATTCACCGCCGCCGCAAAAGCGCATGACGGCTACCACGGGACCCGTCTGAGGTCAACTGACGTAGCAGTCGTATCCGTTAACCTTCGCCGCAAAGGCACAGCAAACGCAAGCAATAGCTCACCGGAGGGCGCATGAAAATAGTCGGACTGACAGGTGGCATTGGAACCGGAAAAAGTACCGTCGCTCAAATACTAAAATCAAAAGGGTACCCAGTCATTGACGCCGATCAAGTAGCCAGAAAAGTAGTGGAACCTGGTCAACCGGCGCTTGAGCAAATCGTAGCAACCTTTGGCCCCGAATATCTGTTGCCAAACGGCACTTTGGACCGGCGGCAACTGGGAGCAACCGTATTTCAAAATCCAGAATTGCGGCGAACTCTTGAGCAGATTACACATCCACTAATCGCCGCAGAAACGGCGAAACTGCTTCAAATAATTGCAAGTCGCGGACATGACCTTGTGTTTTACGAAGCGCCTGTGTTGTTTGAAGCAGGCCGTACTGGATTGGTCAACGCGATTGTCGTGGTAGCGTCCAAACCGGAAACGCAAATGGCAAGGGTCGCTCGACGTGACAATCTGTCTCTCGACGAAATTCGCCGGCGACTAGATGCCCAATGGCCTTTGGACGATAAGATAAAGGCTGCGGATTACGTTATCTGGAATGACACAGACCTTGAAGCGCTGACTGAAGAAGTAAATCGGATGCTCACTGTTATGAATGCGCTGCCTCCACCGAAACCTGCCACAATCGAGCCCAGCAGCCAATAATTCCCGGCAATTTTCTGATGCACTCTGCTGCTTGATTTCTATCGAAACGCGCCGATTCACTGCTGTGTAACCGCACAAACCCACGCATCCTCAGGCAGGGCAGCGCCCTGTTTCGGACATAACGGTCTACCTTAATCGAAGACGTTGACGGATCGGCACTCTCGCCCACAAGTTTGTGAGAAATCCGGGTTAATTTACCGTGGGAGGAGCAACCAATTGGATCAGCCGAGCACGCTGTAGTTGACTAAGAATGCAGCAAACTTCCAAACGCCCAAAGCGAACTTTGCCAAAAATTTCCTCAACCGCCGTACTCCCGTCGATCAATCGGGCAACCTTTTCAATCTTTGCGTCGCGGAGATAAGATGTCGGCATTGCCCGCGAATCAACGTTTCTACGCGGAATTTTCGTCCAAGGCCCGATTAGCCTCTCATATACATCTACAAGCTTCTTTTCGTTGAGCGCCACAAACTCTTGAATAGCCTCGTTTGCTGGTGCAACGATTAACAGCCGCTCAAGCGAAATCAACGCACCTTCTGTATCGCTGCTCTGGAACAAATAAATGACATCTTCATATAGAAGCTCTATGTCCCGCGACCAGACGACTTCGTCCAGATCGGATTGGCGGCCGAACGGATCGGAATCCAAACCATCATCGTTTTGGAGTTGGGTTGGCCACCCGTCACTTGTGGGAGGTGTGGTCGGAGTCGCAGCATGGTTGCGATCCCTTGAATGAACCGGCTCGCTGCTACGCGGGGGAGCGGGAGGAGGTTCCGATTTCGTCTCGGAGGGCTCGATCCCCACTGCATCGACAAGTTGTTCTTGCAACTCCTCGTCGACGAGTTCGGTCGGCACATCAACGACACCACCGAGTACGCTTGACTCAACGTCATGTTCAATATCGGGAGGCACAGCATCATGTACGACTTGCGCACCGACGAGAGAGTCCACGTCGGCAACAGCCGCAATAACTGCGTCGCGATCAATGACCGCCGTATCGTGTCGCAACAACGCATCGTCATCTGGTCCGGTGCGAGTATCATCCTGTGTTTCGTCGGCAGGACTCGGCACCCACGGAGTCGGAGGCGCGATTTTTCCTTCCGCAATTTCCCGAGCACGCTGATCAAATGCGCTTATTAACGCCTCTATGGCCTGCAGAATCTGCCCGGTCTTTGGCGTATCGGGGTGTTCCCCAGTGCCTATCGACCCGGCTGCACCGATGTCCAATTTTAATGCCAAGAGTTGACGGGCAATACTGGCCGGAGTTTGTCCACCCCCATCTGAGCGAACCATCGAATCGCGGCCCTGTTGGTCCAACTCCTCATTTGAACGATTTTGATGCACCGCTCGTTCCAGGACCATTCGAGAAGTCTCCCTTATCCGACGAGGATTGACGTCAAAATGACGATTCCAACGGCGCAGCGGCGGCTATACGCACAAAGTACCGTGCACCCAGCAATTTGCCGGCAAAGCGACCATCCACTCATGGTTGGCTACGCAACCACATTTGTATTCATCAGCGCAACTGCCGTCCGGGTCTTAGAGGGTGTTTGTGAAAAAAATAACGGCGAGCGAGACAGTGGCCGTAGCGAGGCGGGCCTGCCGACTGGTACCCGAAGGTACGCTGAGGATGGGCCGACCGAGGCAGGACCGACGTAGTAGGCCAATGGCTCGCGTAGCTTATTTTTTTCCCAAACACCCTCTTAGCGACGGTCCGAGCAGCATGTGCCCACTTGGCTTGGTTATTACCCAATCCTACTATACGCGCCCATTCCTGTGACTTTATCAGCGTTCCGCCGGTATTATTTTCGTTGCGACCTTTCTTTTACAACATCTATCAAAACTTCGTACAAAACAGCTAACGCAGCCTGAATATGGCCTTTGCCAACAATCAACGGTGGAACAAACCTAATCACGTTGGTACCGGCAACACTTACCAACAAACCACGATGTAAACACTGCGTCATGATTTGTCGGCAATCCACTCCATCCAACTCAAGCCCAACCATCAACCCACGTCCACGCACATCGCGAACTACACCTTCCAGTTTGGGATCGTCACGCATCACGGTAAGGCCGTCAAGCAAATACTCCCCGATCATCCGACTGTTGTCCAGGAGTCCCTCCACCTCAATCGCCTCTAAAACCGCAAGAGCAACGGCACACACCAGCGGATTTCCGCCGAATGTTGTCGCATGGGCACCAGGCTCAAACCCTTCAGCAACCTTCGGTGCGGCGATCATAGCGCCGATGGGAAGCCCCCCACCCAAGCCCTTTGCGATGGTTACAATATCCGGCTTGATCCCTTCCTGCTCATAAGCGAAGAACGATCCAGTGCGGCCGATCCCGGTTTGAACCTCATCCAGAATAAGCAGTATGCCATGAGAATCACATAGTTCCCGCAATCCGCGCAAAAATCCTTCTTTTGCAGGGACAACCCCTCCCTCCCCTTGAATCGGTTCCAAAAGAACAGCCGCAGTCCGAGAGCTTATCTTAGCCGATATCGCCTGAAGGTCGTTAAATGGCGCATATACAAAGCCGGCCGGAAGCGGTTCGTAACCCATTTGATATTTGGGCTGCCCCGTTGCCGCGGTCATCGCCAACGTCCGTCCGTGAAAGGAATGTTCCATGGTGATAAATTCAAAACGATCACGACGAACAACCGTCCTGAAATATCTCCGAGCTAATTTAATGGCGGCTTCATTGGCGGTTGCGCCACAATTCGCAAAAAATACCCGCCCGCCGAATCCGGAGAGTCTTTGAAGTTCTGATGCCAGACGTATCGCCGGTTCGTTATAATACAAATTTGAAACATGAATAAGATCGCGAACTTGCCTGTTCACAACCTCTACGATCATCGGATGCGCATGACCTAACACATTGACGGCAATACCTCCAACCAAATCAAGGTAGCGACGCCCTGTAGAATCCCATACGTGACACCCTTCACCTCGCGTAAAAATGACGGGTAGTTGTCGATAATTCGGAGTAAATACTTTGGGTCCAAGCTCCAAAAGTTGCGGAGTGGACAGCGGTTCCTGTCGGCTCATCGATTCCATCCTGTTGATGCACAAAATCAGAGAGTCAGCGGAAATAGATAAGCGTCCCTGGATCGGCCGCTTTTGGCCGGTGTGTCCAGTCCCGTCCTTGCCGAATATTCCCGATATTTGTCAGTCCGGCTCCGGACAATTTGGCTCCAACTCGACCCGACCAGGGACACTTCCGGCTTGAAACTGATCCTCTGAGAGCACTTGTAAGAAAACTACAGAATATACTTACTTAAGTCTTCATCGGCCAATACTCCAGCCAATCGTTCCTTAACATAGGCCGCATCAATCGCAACTGTCGTACCTCTCTTTTCCGGAGCGTCAAAACTCAAGTCATCCAACAATAGCTCAAGAATCGTATGCAATCTCCTGGCGCCGATATTCTCCATACGTTGATTGGCCTCGGTCGCAATTTCTGCAATCGTTACAATAGCATCCGAGCGGAAGTCCACCGAAACACCTTCGGTTGCCAACAAAGCCACATATTGTCGCGTAAGCGAGTTTTCCGGCTCCGTCAGAATTCGTACAAAGTCATCTTTACTCAGAGACTCCAATTCAACACGAATCGGAAACCTCCCCTGCAGCTCCGGCATAAGGTCGGACGGCTTGGCAATATGAAATGCACCGGCCGCGATAAACAGAATATGGTCCGTGCGCACCAATCCGTGTTTTGTGTTCACCGTCGAACCTTCCACAATCGGCAGTATGTCCCGCTGGACCCCCTGGCGGGATACGTCGGGACCATGTGACGAACTACGGACGGCGATCTTGTCTATTTCATCGATAAACACGATACCCGCCTGTTCAGTTCGCTGGATTGCCGACTTCACCACAGCGTCCATATCGACAAGCTTCTGAGCCTCCTCCTCCGTCAAAGCGACCAAGGCATCTTTCACTGAAATTCCGCGTTTTTTGCTCTTCTTTGGGAATAGGTTACCAAGCATGTCCCGAATGTTTGAGTCCATTGACTCCATCGGGCCGGACGAAAACACTTCGAACATCGGCGCAGAACTTCGTTCCGCCAGCTCAATCTCCACCATCCGGTCGTCCAGCTCCCCCGCCCGCAATCTCTGTCGCATCTTCTCTCGCGAGGAACCTGCCGAACTTCCATCGGCAGAGGGATCTCGTTCCTCAAAACCCGGCCGCGAACGAGCCGGAGGCGGCGGAAGCAGGATGTCCAAGATCCGTTCTTCAGCAGCTTTGGCTCCTTGCGCCACAACTGCGTCTTGAGCTTCTGCCTTAACCATATTTACAGCAAGGTCCGTCAGATCCCGAATCATTGAATCCACATCTCGACCCACGTACCCAACTTCCGTGAATTTCGTTGCTTCCACTTTGATAAACGGCGCCCGAACGAGTTTTGCTAATCTACGAGCGATTTCTGTCTTTCCCACACCTGTGGGTCCCATCAAAATAATATTTTTTGGTGTAATTTCGTCACGAACGTCTTCAGGACACTGTTGCCGGCGCCAACGAGTTCGAAGCGCCACTGCCACCGCGCGTTTCGCCTTACTTTGGCCCACAATGTAACGGTCCAGTTCGGAAACGAGCTCTCGAGGCGTAAACATAGACTCTATTTTATCTAACATAACGAGACTTCTCGGGTCGAAAACGACCACTTCTTTGGGTTATCGAAACCACGAAGCCAGACACAAACCCACGTCCGCCCACACGACGAACCGATCAAACGACTGGGCTACCCCACCGGGTCCACTTGTTCACGACCACAAGGTCAACACACTACTTTTCCGCGGATCGACTTGCTGACCCGCGCTCATTGTTGCACCATTATCTGTGTCCGTCAGGTTGTGGAGCAAAAAGTTCTAACCTGAAGACTTAACGGCGATTTCCCGCGGCGCACCAGTAATTTCTTCCAAGTGGAAGCGGTCGTTTGTAAACACACAAATCTCTGCGGCAATCCCCATCGCAGCCAACGCGATTTCACGAGCTGTCATATGCTCACAATGCCGAACCAACCCTTTTGCCGCCGACAATGCATACATTCCACCCGACCCGATTGCAGCAATCCCTTCGTCTGGTTCAATCACGTCGCCACTTCCGCTTAAGACAAAGGTTCTGTCAGTATCGGCTACAAGCAACAGCGCCTCGAGTCTTCTCAACGTTCTGTCTGCCCGCCAATCTTTCGCAAGCTCGACCGCAGCTCTTGTTATATTACCGCTGAAATCTTTTAACTTAGATTCAAACTTCTCAAAGAGCGAAAAAGCATCGGCGGTAGAGCCAGCGAAACCGCTTAAAACCCTGCCCTGCCCAAGTCTGCGCACTTTGACAGCGGAGGACTTCATAATGGTATTCCCGAGACTAACTTGCCCATCACCAACAATCACAACATCGTTGTCTTTGCGAACACACAATATAGTCGTTCCGTGAAATTCACTCATGATCACTTCCTCGTCGAGCTTTGGGATGACAGTTGTCATAAACTTCAAACAACCGTTCAAGCTGCACATGTGTGTACCGCTGCGTGGTGCTCAAGCTGGCGTGTCCCAACAGTTCCTGAATATGCCGCAGATCGGCACCGGCTTCGAGCAGATGGGTTGCAAACGTGTGGCGTAAACCATGTGGACTGATGCGCAAACGCACCGCCGCCTCCAAAACATATTTGTCGACCAGCCGCGCAACGCTTCGTTCGGTTAGCCGAGTGCACCGTCGGCTGATGAATAACGCTTTTTGCCGCACCTCACGCTTCGCATCAAGCCATTTCGTTCGCTCCACATCCCACGCATCCAACGCCGCGGCGGCACTTTTGCCAAACGGAACGTCTCGTTCTTTGTTGCCTTTGCCAAGTACACGCACCCAGCCTCCGGCACGGTCCACTTTGTCAATATCCAGCCCCACCAGTTCTCCCACTCTCAAACCGGAAGCATAAAGCAGTTCCAGAACTGCACGATCCCGAACTCCCAAATCCGATTCGGCCAACGGAGTATCAACCAACCTAAATGTGTCTTCTTGAGACAAAACGGTCGGGAGGCGCTGGTCCTGCTTCGGCGAACGTACACCTTCAAGAGGATTTCTTTCGACAACACCGCGTACAAGAAGAAATCGATAAAACGAACGCAGCGAGGACAGCTTTCTAGCCAGAGTCGATGAGGTCACCTTGGTGTATATGCTGGTAACATACGACCGAACAAGTTCAGAATCTACTTCTACCTGATTACCGGCAAATTCATTCAAGTTTTCGCCAAGAAAAGCACGAAAATCGGAGATATCGGATGAATAGGCTCGTAAAGTCTGGTGTGACGCACCCTGCGACACCCTCAAGTGACTAAGGAAAAGGTCCAACCAACCATCAAAGGACTGCGGACGCTCAGAAACAACCATAAATCTCACCAATTGAACGCTGCCCAGCACCGAGGAGCAGTTACGAACGGAACCTCTTGTCAACAACCGATTCACCCCGATGGTCCACCCATTCGACAGCTCTCAGAGGGTCAGCGGGAATAAGGAAGTGACCCTGGTCGAGCTAATTTAGCGCTGAATTGTCCGAGACCGGACTGAGGAATATCGGGAATATTCCGCAAGGACGGGACTGGGGACTGGCCAAGGCAGCCTAAATTAGCCGAACAGGGTTCACTTATCTATTTCCGCTGACCCTCTCAGAGGGTGTTTGGGAAAAAAATAACGGCGAGCGAAACAGTGGCCGTAACGAGTCGGTCGGACCGACCGAGGTCTACCGGAGGCGTACCCAATGGTACGCTGAGGATGGGCCGACCGAGGCACGGCCGACGGAGTAGGCCAATGTTTCGAGTAACGTAATTTTTTACCCAAACACCCTCTTAGGTGTGTGGTCCTAAAAGACCAGCAGCCGAAACCGGGAATAGTTTTGGCTTTACGACACTTGCTGTTCTTCATAAGTCTGCACCAATGTGCGAGGTCTGTATGTCGTTTTGGAACCGTCTTGTGAGAATTGTCGAGGCAGAAATACATGACAAACGGTCAGCACCCGACACGGAAGCAGATCTGCCGGGATCCTTTCCGCATCAAGGAACTCATTCCCTTCCGATAAAGTCCGAGTCCCATACTCAAAGACGTCATCAAGATCCCGAACTGGCCAGACACTACGCGATTTTTGAGCTACCGTATGGGTCGTCGTTTTCTGCTGTCAAAGCACAATATAAACGGCTTGTACGCATTTATCATCCGGATCGACATACACATAACCCCAGACTTCATGACGCAGCAACCCGATTGACCCAACAACTTCACAGTAGTTACCTGTACCTGCAGACGCGGCTGAATCAAACGCCCAATTAATGAGAGTTTGTGACCTGCGCAGGCTTTGGGCAGTGGCTTTGGGCCGCCTTAATTCCGAAAAAACCTGCACCATATTCCCGATATGACTCGGTTTGTTCAAAACCAATTCGGCGCAAAATCCACGCTCAAAACCTGTGCCCAGATTTTTTCACAAACTCTGAGAAACCTGCACGTTAACTTACAAACATGCTCCGTTTTGCAACAACTTTCGCGATGACGATCTGACTGTGATGGTCTAGGTGCAAAAACTCTACTCCCATTCCCATCTCGTCTTGAGGCTCAAGAACAATACGAACAACTCGCCCCTGACCCACCACCTCCTCCAATTCGTCCAAGATCATCGAAAAACGCAAATTAACGAGAGTTCCGACCGGCAATGGTGAGTGGCTCCGAATAAACGCTCCCGTGAGAGAAACATCGGATACGTACTCAGCAACAGCGTCCCCCAAGTCAGAAAATTCGCTGTTCACGGTCACTCGGACCGGTCTCCGGGTATCCCAATCGTCCATGCCGCACCTTCTATTTCCCAAATACCTCTAACTGTTCCAAATGAAACACGTCATCGGATTTCACTAAGATAGTGGCTCCCGTCGCTCGCTCCAACTCGGCGATTCGATCCCGTCTTTCAACCCAAAGCAATTCTGCAACGCGTGCATTCGCGGTAACGTGGATGATGCTGTATTGCGCGAATGCGGCCACTTTTCTGATTCGTGCAATCGCATCATCTGCTACGAGCGCCGTAGACTTCAGATATCCCTTTCCTTCACAATAAAAACATCGTTCAGTAAGCTGCTGTCCGAGACTTTCTCTAACACGTTTTCTGGTCATCTCGACCAGTCCAATCGGGCTCATAGGCAGTACGTTGGTCCTGGCTTTGTCAGCTTTTAGCGACTCCACCAGTGCCCGATAAACACGTTCTCGATGCTCCGGCAGTTCCATATCGATAAAATCGATTATGATTATTCCCCCGATGTTGCGAAGGCGAATCTGGTATGCGATCTCTTTCGCCGCTTCCATGTTGATCTTGAAGACGGTTTCTTCGAGGTCGCTTTTTCCCGTGTAGCGACCGGTATTGACATCTATAGAAGTCAACGCCTCCGTTCGGTCGATTACAATCGTTCCACCCGACTTCAACCATACCTTGCGGTCAATAGCCCGCGCAATTTCCAGGTCCACACCGAACCGTTCAAACAGCGGCTCGCTACCTTCATAAAGCTCAATGAGATGTTCACATCGCGGCATGTACCGTTTGACAAAACCACCAACCCGTTCAAACTGAACAGGATCATCGATCAGCACCCGTTGATACCGGGTGGACAACTCGTCACGTATGCACCGAAGCACCAAGTCCAAATCTTCATGAATCAGAGCCGGCGCTGTAGCGGAATGACACCCGGTCAACATGTAGTCCCATTGCGACTTAAGCATGTCGATATCCTCGCGTAATTCGTCGGTATCACGACCTTCAGCAACTGTTCGAACGATCACTCCAGCGCTGGCTGGTTTCACATCCTGTGCAATTTTGCGCAACCGCTCTCGTTCTTGAGCATCCTCAATTCGACGCGAAACGCCAACATGGTCAACTGTGGGAAGAAAAACAACATTTCTGCCCGGCAGCGAGATATGGGTCGTTAATCTTGCTCCTTTTGTACCGATAGGGTCCTTTGCGACCTGGACGAGAATTTCTTGGCCTTCCTTTAACAACTCATCGATCGACGGCCCTGCGGAACGAAATATGGTTACGGGTTCGGAATCAGTTGCCGAGTCATTCTGTGGGACGTCTGCGGCACCAGGGTCCATCGCTACCTCATCGTGACCATTCATGTCACCCGGCAATTCATCAGACACTGGACGAAGCACATCAGATACGTGAAGAAACGCCGTACGTACCAATCCGATGTCAACAAACGCGCTCTGCATGCCGGGTAACACACGCACTACCCTTCCCAGGTACAAATTGCCCACTAACCCTTTATGGTGCTGGGGTTCCACGTACAACTCTACCGTTGAATCGCCGTCCAGTATCGCGACACGATTCACCCCCCTGCTGGAACTGACCAACAACGTATCCGGCACAACACACCCCGTGTCAAAATCCCACGTAGCCCCTTCGCTCACTCAAAACAACCACTTGCAGCACTATTTGTGAGCCACATCAAAGTAACCGTCCACAACTTCCATCGTGGCGGGGCCATCCCCGAAGCCAAGATTCATCATCCCGGAAAAGGTTCCTTTGACCCGCCCTCCTGGCCCCCCGTTCTCCAAAACGTCGATGACGTAGTTACCGCCAAACGCGTCTCCCTTGCTGCTGGTGCCTGCACCGTAACGGAAATTGACCTCTGGAGGCGCTGTTCCGTCGTTATACCCAATAAACCCACCAATATCGCCGCCGGCATCCGCGTTTACATTTCCTGTCCAACCCACGGTGGTTGGACTAATTTGTAACTCAACCTGCTTCTGACCACTGGCCATCAATATCTGTAAGAAGCCCAACCCCCCCGGACCATCTAACGGATTCGCTGGTACAAAATTAGCGGAGGCGAAGCTATCAAATTCGATTAGATCCCCATTTAAAGTAACATACGCGATATCTGGAAGCTCAATTTTTCCTGCATCAATCGGAGGCTCAATTCCACCTCCCGTGTCTGGAAAAACGAAACTGTCAGCACCATTCGAGACGACGTCGTCCGAACCCGAGGCGTCTCCACCCGTGATGTCGTTAGCGGGAATGCCACAGCGACAGGTACCGGAGTCACAGAATGCAAATGTTTTGGAGCAATCGCGGGTATATTTGGAGGCGTAAGCCGTTCCATCTGCTCCACAAAGACGGACGGTCTCGGTAACCCCGTCGTCGTCGAGGTCAGCGCAAGAACGGCTGCCTGGTTCGCAGAACCAATCAACACATTGAGCTTTTCCGTCTGCAGCGTAGCAGGCCTTTCCGTCACCACATTGACTAACACTCCATGTACCCTGGCTACATGTGAGTGCGGCGCGAAATCCACATGCACCCGCCCCATCGACACAGGTCGTGGAAACGCATGTCCCGGCTACACATGTATTGCCATCTCCGCAAGGCGTATCGGAATAAACACCAGACTCACAGATCCGAACCGTTGCGCCATCAGGGCTGCAATCCCGTACGCCCTCTCCCGAACAGACATTAGACAATATGCACTGTCCTGCAACCGTGTCACAGGTTTGCCCAACAGAACAAGCTGTTGCAGCCGTTGATTTACCATCGGATGCACACGTAAGTGACCAAGGGCCATCACAAAAACTTGAATTCGGCGTGCAAACTAAGCATTTGCTCTCATTAAATTTTTCTTGAATACCGCCCTTCCCTCCTGAATCGCCGTCATCCGAGCAAGCGAACGCGACAAATGCAGACAATATGGCCCAAACGCCCTGGAGGAAAAAAATTTCAAATTGGTGACGGAAAGTCAGCGCGTGTGTATCTATTCGAAAGGAACGACCAGCCGATTGTCGAGCGCCATCTGCTGTCGGCAAATGGCGCTCGACAGGTCGTTCCCAGCAATCCGCGGTGGCGACGGTATCCTGGGTCCTGGTGGGGCGGAATCTCCTATTCATAAATACTCTCCGTCGATGGCCCTCGCTGCGACAATTGCCGGGCGACCATCGGAATTCTGTCCGATTGTCGCTCTCGAGAATGGAATTTAGCCAATGCAGATGGTCATCGTCGAAGATGCGAAGACCGGCAAAGATTCTAACATAAGCGTGTTTATAGACTCAATGCCTCCAAGTTCGCTCCCCTTGCAAAGCGCGTACCACAATCATCGTTTGTGGCTTTACACCCTGGTTGATGACTGCTATAATCGACGTCGAGCTTTAAAAAGCCATTAAATTTCAAGTGTTTGCATAGAAGATCTCGTTATGGAACTCCGTCAATCGATATCGCAGAAGATGACGCAACGATTGGTGATAACACCTCAGTTGCAACAAGCGATCAAGTTGCTGCCGTTATCCACGTTGGAACTGGCGGAGTATGTTCAAGAACAATTACTCGAGAATCCCATTCTGGAATCGGCTTCGGAGTACGACGCTCCAACCCAAGCCACACAGGAGGCCGCGTCCGAAGGAACCCAGCCATCGTCGGCCCCGAGTGAAAGCACGCAAAACAACACCGAGGCGTCCAGTTCAGACAACCAGTGGGAACAGTTTGTCGACAACTACGAGGAATTCTCCAACGAAAACTATGCACCATCCTACCGATTGACAGACGACGAAATGCCCTCCCTTGAATCGACGTTGTCAACTCACGACTCCCTGCCGGACCATCTCATGTGGCAACTCCAACTGAGCGGCATGGACCCGGAGGATGAGGAATTGGGGGCTCGGATTATCGGCAATATTGACGATGACGGCTACTTTAACGGAGATCTGTTACCGGCGCTTGCGGAAGAATGCCGTGTGCCACTAGAGGAGGCGGAGTGGGTCCTCGAACGGATCCAACGCTTCGATCCCATTGGGGTTGCCGCCAGAAACCTCCGAGAATGTTTGCAATTACAAGTTGAATACTATTTTCCCGATGATGACGTTCTGCAAGATTTGGTAAACAACCATTTGGATAACGTCGAAAAACGAAATTATCCGGCAATCTGCAAAGCACTCGGCGTTGACATGGCCGAACTTTCAACGATGCTGAAACAACTTGCCACCCTCGAGCCCAAACCAGGACGGAGTTACACAAGCGAAGAAGCAGTGCACATTACACCGGATGTCCACGTCCACCGCGTTGGAGACCGGTTCGAAGTAACCCTAAATGAAGATGGGTTGCCAAAGCTACGGATCAGCTCGTATTACAAAGATGCCCTGCGGCAATCAAAAGGGGATGGAGACACGCGTGGCTTCATTCAGGACAAATTTAAGTCAGCGGTTTGGCTTATCAGGTCCATTCACCAAAGACAGAATACGATCCGGCGGGTCACCGAGAGCATCGTCAAATTTCAACGGGAGTTTTTGGAAAAAGGTGTGGAGTATCTAAAGCCTCTTATCTTACGAGAAGTGGCCGATGACATTGGGGTACATGAGTCGACAGTCAGCAGGGTAACCACCAACAAATACGTGCACACTCCGCAAGGAATTTTTGAACTCAAATACTTCTTCAACAGCCGCATCCCGGCCGTCGGAACCGGCAACGATCATTCGTCCGAGTCCGTGAAACAGATGCTCAAAAAGCTCGTGGACGCCGAAACACCGAGCAAACCCCTAAGCGATGCCAAAATCGTGAAGCTGCTCAAGGGCAGGGGTGTGGATATCGCACGTAGAACAGTCGCGAAGTATCGAGAAGCACTCAACATTCCCCCCTCATCGCAACGAAAACGTCTGTTTTAGCTCACAAGAAAATCTTGCCGGAGAAGGGCTGACAACATCGATTGGAAACGTACAATAATGTAGAACCTGTCGTTTCCCATCATTGAGAGGAACGGGTATTAATAGGTGAGTTTAGGAGATTAATATGTTAGTTAACACTACATTTCGGCACATGGATGGAAAAGAGTCCATCAAGAAATACGTTGAAGAAAAAATGCAGCGCCTCGATAAGTACTTGGATTCTGAAGGGGAGGTGCACGTCGTCCTGGAGAACGAGAAAAACGATAACCACGCAGAACTTGTCATTAACTGCCACGCCATCGGGCCTCAAATTGCCGTTAAAAATACTCACTCCGATGTATTTGCAGCGATCGACGGCGCGGTAGAAAAAGGAGAGCGACAATTATCGAAACGCAAAGAAAAACTGCGAGATCACAGCCTATAGTCCGCATAGATCGTGAATACAATATATTTCTAGTCCAAATTTGCTCTATTTGCTGCGTTTGACTTTTCGGTGACCTGAATAACGGTCGGGCTCACCACAACGCCAAAAACGGTACGCTGAGTTTTGCAGCGGACCGAAAAACAGTTGTTGGCTACGATACCAAAAGAGACAGCTTCTGATTCTCGCACCGACCTCCTCTTTTCTGGTAATTTAAGCAATTTCACTGTGGTTTATTTGCTGAATCAAAAGAAATCTGGACGAAGGCTGGCGACAGTATGGGCGGTCGAGAATCGATCTTGCTGACTACGAAAAGAACTCAAATTTTCTCGAAAACGAACCCTTCGGCCGAAACGGCGAGCAATGAAACCGGATATCAGCACCGCGACTACAAAATCTCCAAATACTCATGAAAAGCGAGACGCCCCTCTACATTTGGTCATTGTGAGTGGATTGTCTGGATCAGGTAAAAGCACGGTCGCGAAAGCCCTGGAGGATGCTGGTTACTTCTGTGTGGACAACCTACCGGAATCGCTTGCAATTAGGCTTCTTCTTTTGTGCGACGAAAGCCGGGATGTTCGCCACATTGGAATCGTTGCGGATATCCGGGCGGGCGCGTTTGGCGCCAATTATGCCAACGTGCTTCAATTTGCCCACGACCAGGGATACCGAGTCGACGTCATCTTTTTGGAAGCGGACGATGATGTCCTCATACGCCGATTCAGCGAGACCCGCCGCCGTCATCCACTTGCCGAAACCAACAACATCCGCGAGGGGCTTCGACTGGAACGTAATTGGCTTATACCCATGCGAGATGCCGCAACTCTGATTCTCGACACGTCGGGGTTAACCGTACATCAACTTAGGCACAGAATTCTTTCAGAGTTGGGTGAAGACGCCGCTATCCAATTTTCCGTCACCGTGATGAGTTTCGGATTCAAGTTTGGAGTCCCGCCGGAAGCAAACTATGTGTTTGACATTCGATTCTTAAAAAACCCATTTTTTGATGAAAATCTGAGGTCTCTAACGGGAATCGACGAAAAAGTGCGTCAGTTCGTTCTTGCTCAACCAGATTCAAACCATTCCCTGGCACAAATTAAAAACCTGCTAGACTTCACTCTGCCCCGCCATGATAATGAGGGACGAGTTCACGTAACCGTGGCGATTGGGTGCACGGGGGGAAAACACCGGTCGGTTTGTCTGGCGGGAGAACTCAAAGATACCCTTACAAGTTCAGGATACGCAACGACGGTAATCCATCGCGACATCCACCGCTGAGTTTGAATCTGCGAGGATTCCGCGAAGCCTCCACTGCCTCCAAGGCACGTTTTTATGCTTCGGGGGCAACCGGTTGGCAGCGTAGAGCCAGGTAGTCTCTCGACCTGGTGCTTGCTGTGCGCTATAATCTACACTCTTGATACGGTTTGGTTCTTTCACATTGATTCGGCGGTAAATGGCACATATTCCGCCCAACATTTATTCTCCAGCGGACCACCGACGTCGGCGCGGAGCACAACAGCGGCAGTAATCGCGCAGTCGGACTGCGGATAGTGACGTGGATATAGTAACGAGAGAATTTATTGTTGGCACCAAAAGCGGATTACACGCCCGTCCCGCCTCGCAAATTGCACGCACTGTGCACGGATTTGATGCGACGGTGACATTGTGGAAGGGGCATCAGCGCGCCGACGCAAAAAGCGTGTTTTCGATTCTTATCTTAGAAGCTGGACCCGGCTCAACAATCAGAGTCGAGGTGAGCGGTCCTGAACGCCACCAAGTACTTACAGCGCTTTCGACCTTGTTTGAAAACAACTTCCAGGAGGTAATCGGATAAATGCCGACCGCGCGTGACGAGACTCCCATCCGCGGAATCCCCGGGTCCCGCGGCATCGCGATTGGCACCGCGGTTGTACTGGAACAGTCTCCTCCAGCCGTAGAGCAATATTTTCTGCCAAATGAACTGGTTGCGGGCGAAATCGGTCGCCTGAATCTTTCGGTCTACAATGCAATTGAGCAGATACGGCACCTCAGGAACCGAATCAGCGCTGCACCAACAACGGACCACATCCAGATGCTGGACTTGCACGAACAAATGCTCAGGGACCCGCAATTTGTGGGGGAAGCATTGGAAATTATTCGTGCGGAACACATCAACGCCGAGTGGGCGGTTCGCAAAGCAACTGTCCGTATTCGGGACATTTTTGACAATTTGGAATCGGGTTATTTCCGCGAGCGTAAAGACGACCTCGACTCGGTCAGCGAACGTTTGTTGAGACACCTCGCGGGACAATCGTCCGAGCTAGGGTCGAACATTCCACCCAACGCCATCATTATTGCCCAATCATTGTCACCAGGAGACATGGCTGAGTTACACGACAAAAACATCGGAGGATTTGCCACGGAATACGGCTCGTACACCGCACATACCACAATTATTGCACGCTCTCTTGAGATTCCGGCGGTGGTTGGCGCCAGAAGCGTATGCTCAATGGTTCAGAACGGCACGGCCGTCATCATTGACGGCAACAGCGGCCTCGTCGTCCTCAATCCCAGCGCGGAAACCGTTGCTCAGTACCAAGCAGCACAAGATACATTTGTCACGCTTTGTAAAAAACTCCGAAGGAACCGCAAAGAACGCGCTGTAACCGAAGATGGCCATATAATTAAGTTACTTGGCAATTTGGACTTTGTGGACGAACTCGCAGCGTTGGTAGATGTTGGCGGACAAGGGGTTGGCCTGCTACGCACCGAATACCTGTTTGTAAATCGGCATTCGTTACCTAATGAGGAAGAGCAGTACGAACACTACCGTTCGATCATTTCAGCCGTTGCTCCAGCGCGAACTACCATTCGAACCCTAGACATCGGTGACGACAAATTAACATCCGGGTCCCGGTTTCCTCCGGAATTGAGACCATTTCAAGCATTGAGGGCAATACGGTACTGCCTAAAAGAAAAGGCGATCTTTCGCACACAACTACGTGCATTACTGCGCGCCAGTATCCATGGACGCTTGCGGATAATGATCCCGTACGTCTCCTCTGTAGATGAAATTCGCGAAGTAAGATTGTTGCTCGCCGAGGTAAAACGCGAACTAACTGAGGACGGTTTAGTTTATGATCCGGACGTACCGCTCGGCGTAATGATCGAGATCCCGGCCGCGGTGGTGTTGGCAGATCTTCTGGCACAAGAGGCCGATTTTTTCAGTGTCGGAACGAATGATTTAATTCAGTATTCACTGGCAGTTGCGCGACACGAGGAGGAGACCAATCACTTGTACCAGCCGCTTCATCCAGCGATGCTTCGAACACTCCAGCATGTCGCCGAAGCAGCAAAACGAGGTGGCATCGAGGTGTCTATTTGTGGCGAAATGGCCGGTGATCCACTTTATACCATGGTGCTGTTGGCTTTAGGATACTCGGAACTCAGCATGGCACCGCAGCACATACCGTTGGTCAAACATATCGTAAGGCAAACCAGGTTGCCGGAGTGTTATGACCTTCTTTGTAGTCTCATGGCCATGGCAACCGTGCAGGAAGTCAATCAGTTTGTAGCAGAAAGAATGACCACTCGTTTTCCGGAGTTGTTTCTACGCTAACAAAGGTGTCTCAGAGGGTCAGCTTCAAGCCGGACGCGGCCCTGAGAAAGCTAATTTAGCGCTGAATTGGCCGGGACCCGACTGAGGCCATATCGAGTATATGCCGCACCGACGGAAGTGGCCAAGGCAGCCTAAATTAGCCAATCATGGTTTACTTATCTATTTCCGCTGACTCTCTGAATCGTGATGGAACAGTAGACACTTTGAAATGATCCCACCCTCGTGTCTCGCCGGAAGTCGGCTGGCCATTGTATAACCACACAACACTTTGTTCTTGCCGTGGAAGCACTTCACCGATGTGGGTGATGGGAATTCCGTCAATCTGTAGCGGTACCGCCGTATCAGCCGGAACCGTAAACAGCAACTCGTAGTCTTCACCTAATCCGACCGCTTGCGCCGCGATGGCGGGGTAAACAAACGGACCCATCGCCTCGCAATAGGATCGGCTCAACGGGATGCGCTCCAACGATATCTGAAGCGAAACATTGCTTGCATCTGCTATCTGTTCTCCATCCTTAGCCAAACCGTCGCTAACATCAATACATGCCGTTGGAGAAATATATTGTGTAAGATAACGGCTCAAGTGCAACCGAGACTGAGGCCGTAAGTGACGCACGATGCAATCATTTGAGTCCATTGGTTGGCCCAATCCCCGCAACAGAAGCCGCAGCCCAGCGCCACTATCTCCTATGTGCCCGGTCACGTACACTTTGTCACCAATTCGTGCCCCTGATCGAGTCAGCACTGGCCAGTCACTTAAGCCCAGCAACGTTAACGAAAAACTGGAACCAACGGGCGATGTGCTAAAGTTACCACCGGCCAAAGTTGCACCAACCTTACTCAGCTCTACCTGCAACGCTTGATGAATATCCAGTAGGTAATTCGCTGCTCCCTCAAGCGGCGCCACAACCGAAAGAAAAGCCACCGCCGGCCAAGCTCCCATAGCAGCCAAGTCGCTCATGTTCACGTGTGCCAGTTTGAAGCCAATCGTTGCCGCATCGGACCATTCTGGACGATAATGGACCCCCTCAACCAATGAATCACATGTAATCACCCAGGGAAGAGTTTGTGGGCGAAGAACCGCAGCATCATCTCCAACGCCCAGAAGCACGGCCCAGTGTTCTGCGGGCAGAAGTGACCGAATGGCTTCAACAACCGTCCGCTCGTCGGTCTGCGAAGGCGGTAACCTGATCAACGGCACCTCGTTTCCAACTGCCAAAAAAAGATGAAAACCGCAGTATCACAGGTCTTGTACACGAAATTCCGCATATCAATCCACAGATACCCACTCATTCGTATGAAAATCATTCATCTTGAGCGAATACGAATCTCGTCAGTCAACTTTTCTCTAATTCGAAGATAGTCCGCGTCAACGGTAAGGATATGAAGATCGCGTACGATGTGGCCTGTTGACTCGAATCGATATCGCCCTCCCACTCCTTCAACCGGACCCAATGCATAGAGTCCATCTAGGATCTCGTCACCCACAAACCCTCCCGGCTGAATCGATTCCATCACTGCCACCAACGCGACAGCCGCATCATACACTTCCGCATCAAAGGCCGTCGGCGCGACCGAATACCGTACGCGAAACGACGAAACAAAACTCTGCGTAGGGGCAGACGAAAGGCCATCGAAAAATGCCGAGGGAAACACTGCGTTGTCGGTATTGCCCTCCGCGACATCAATCACGTCCGTGGTTAGCCATGCCGCAGATCCAATTAGCTGAACTGACTTGAAATCTTTTGGGTTTGTTCGAATCCGAAGCCCCGCAGCCTTAAGATAAGAAATGACCCGCTTGGCCATAGAGCCGTTGATGGGCAGGTAGAGGGCGGAAAACGGGGCTTTGCGATACTCGGCCATAATTTTCTGCGATATTGTTCGCAACTCATCCGTCTCTTTATTATTTGTTTCAATGAAATCTTCATAGACAATGGATGCGGGCGAATTTGAGACGACATCCCGAAAAGCGGCGGCCATGGTGTGACCATAGGCGTTGTTCTGCGCTAAGATAGCGAAACTCTGACAAGACAATTCGACCATCGCATGTTGAAGAACAGCGAAACATTCTTGTGACGGGGTCACTCGACCCTGGACGACGAACGATCGTGGTTCAGCGGATGGTAAACCCGCCGTGAGAACCAGCGTCGGAACTTGATTCTGTTCCAAAAACGGCGCAACGGCGGTACTCTCCCGTTGGCCAACAGGCCCGATAATCGCCGCAACGTGGTCGTTTACGATCAGTCGTTCTGCGGCAGCTCTTGCTACGTCAGGATCCCCCGCCGTATCCTCGACGTGCAACGATATACCGGACCGGAGATCGTGCTTAACCATCTGTAGTGCACGAAGAACACTCTGACCCACTGCTTGGTGGGCTCCGCTCAATGGAATCAACACACCAAGCGCGGAGGGCCGGGTGGTGGTAAGCCGTTCCAACTTCGTTTGGATGTGTGACCACGCCGTCATCGTTTCGGCGTCATCCGTGAAAATGGATGCACCAATTTCGACGGCACGCACCATGCCGTCGATGTCCCGCACGCTCCAATATCGCTCTGCCTCTCGAACCGCGACTGTTGCCATCCAGGGAGCCGTCGTTTTCATTTCCGCCAGGAGTACCAAACGTTTTGCGGGGTCCACCAAGTCGTAGTACAGCTCACCAAATTTTTTTTGTGATTCACTATTTGCCGAAAAAACAGATTGCCATGTCAAAAACGCAGCGTCCGGTTTCTCCGAGGACAGCAGTGCACTGCTATGTAGATAAACCCAATCTCTACGAAGATCTGCGGGAACTTCGGCTATCGACCGACTTGAGAGTAGTGTTACCGCCGCATCCCATTCTGCCCGCAACGTGTGATTTTTCGCCTGCGCATAAACAAAGTCTGGTGGAGCCACCGCCTCGACCTGTGGAGATGTTCTAGCTACGGCGGAAACGGGCTCCACAACGTGAACCGCGGCATTAGGTACACATCGTGCGACTCCGAACAGCAGTACACCGACGGCAAAAGTGCCCGAAAATGCTCTTGTTATAAAAAATCGACATGCGACCGCCACAACGTCCATGGTAAGATAAGACATTATCCTACAATCTCCGCCACGTCCTCTCCGTAACGTTGGCGCAACAGATCACGAAACCGGCAACAATCTGGATGGACAGATGGTTCGAATTCCGGCCAACGATCGAGAATCTCTCGCATTTCCTGAGTCTCGACCACCGGCGTCTCTACCATCACCTCGACATAGATATCACCGCGCGGTTTGGTGTTGTCTACCCACGGTACGCCACGTCCTTTGATTCGAAACCTTTTACCACTTGCGGTTCCCGGCGGTATTTTCATACGAACCAGCCCATCTACAGTCGGAACGGTGACCACCTGCCCCAATGCCGCGTCGCGTATCGTTATCGGTAACTTAACACGGATGTCGTTCCCGTCACGCTCAAAAAGGGGGTCAGGCGTTACGTCAAGAACAACATATAAATCGCCATCTCGTCCGCCTCCAGTCCCTGGCTCGCCTGCACCCCGATAACGAAGCCGTTGCCCGGCCTCTGAACCTGGTGGAACACGAATGGTCAATGTTTGTTCGATTGTTTCCTGACCGTTTCCGTGGCACCGAGGGCAAGCGCGAATCGCTATCTTAGCGCGTCCCTGGCAAAAACCACATTCCTGCCGAGATGGAATAATCGAATTAAACTCCCGGATTTCTCCAGTCCCATCACAAACATGGCACACTTCGACTTGTCCATCATCGGCAGCCCCAGAACCACCGCAGCCTCCGCATGTAGCAATCGTTGGAACCGAAATATCTTTGTTTATACCGAGAATTGACTCTTCAAAGGACAACTTTAATGAATAGCGCCGATCACGGCCTACCATGTTATTTTTCTTTCGTTTGCGGAATAGTTCACTAAAAACACTATCGACGAATCCTTCAACTCCACGGTTTGCGAACGGCGCAGCAACCCGCACGAGTGCATTTTTTTCAACTCCAAACCGATCATAAAATCGCCGCCGCTGTTCGTCGCTGAGAAGGTTGTACGCGTCGGCAATCATCCGAAATCGTTCCTCCGCCGCGAGACTACCCGCGTTCTGATCAGGATGAAACTTCAGCGCTAACTTGCGATAAGCACGTTTGATTTCCGACTGAGACGCCGTGCGTTCAACGCCCAGCACCTTATAGTGGTCTGGCATGACGTAAATTGAAGCCCTTGCCGTAAAACAACACAACCGCTGGTTTCCGCAAACGCGGATTCGTTCTGCCGTCGTGGTAGCTGCCCCGTTTCGGCGATTCTCGCATTAGCACAAACCCAGCGTGCGGTACCAATGTATCACGTCGCCGAACTTACTTTATTTGAGGTTTTTTTAACCACAGATACCGATGATGAGAGAATTTCTCTCGAAGAACTCGGCCGCCATTCATGTAGTCTGCTGCGTTCCGGTTTACGTTCCTGGCACATCGTGAAAACGTTATCTAGGGTGGAACAGCCGTTTCACGAGATGTCGCGGTACATCACCTCGGCAATCTTATACGACGACTTCTCGAGGCTACGAATCGCTTGCCGAATTTCTTCGTAGTCATCGCCTTCTGCCGCACGTTTACATCGATCTAAGTCGGAGTGAACCAAGCGTATTTCTTCGTCAGTCAGGTAATTGATAAACTCGCTAAGTGAACGTTCAGTCGTATAAATAAGCCCGTCTGCCTTATTTCGAATCAGCGCCGTTTCTCGCTTCTCCGAGTCATAGTCTCGCGTTGTTTCCGCTTCTTGAACCAATCGTTCTATTTCTCGTTCACTTAAGCCACTGGTTGGGCGTACACGGACGGTTTGTTCATTACCCGTACCCAAGTCACGAGCGGAAACACTCAAAATCCCATTCACGTCAACATCAAAAACAACCTCAATCTTAGGAACTCCACGACGGGCCGGAGGGATACCAACCAGTTCAAAACGCGCCAGCGACTTATTGTCACGCGCCATCGTACGTTCACCCTGCAGCACGTGAATGTTGACAAGCGACTGATAATCTTCCGCTGTAGTAAACACTTCGGCGTGCTGGCACGGTATTGGGTTATTTTTCTCAATTAACTTAGTGAATATTCCGCCCTGGGTTTCAATACCCAACGAAAGTGGAATGACGTCGAGCAACAATACATCGTCAACATCACCGCCAAGAATGCCCCCTTGAATCGCCGCTCCAATCGCCACTGCCTCATCAGGATTCACGCCGCGATTTGGATTCACTTTAAAGAAATTCAACACTTTTTTCTGAACCAGGGGCATTTTTGTCATACCACCAACAAGTATGACTTCGTCGATATCCGACACATCCAGTCCCGCATCGGTCAACGCTTCTTGGCAATGCCAAATGGTCTTGTCCAGCAGGTCTTCCACCATGGACTCCAACTGGGTCCGCGTCAACGACTGTTGTAAGTGTTTGGGCCCATCGTCGTCGGCAAAGATAAACGGAAGATTGATATCGGTCTCTTTTAGGGTAGAAAGCTCAATTTTGGCCTTTTCTGCAGCCTCTTTCAGCCGCTGAAGTGCAACAGGATCCTGCTGTAAATCGCAACCGTTCTCCGTCTTAAATTTTTCCGCCATATAGCGAATGATACGGTGATCAAAATCCTCTCCACCGAGATATGTATCACCATGAGTGGATTTTACTTGAAAGACGCCGTCACCAACCTCCAAAATCGAAATATCGAATGTACCTCCACCTAAATCGTATACAGCAACCCGACCTCGGGTATTTCTATTCAATCCATAAGCAAGCGCTGCCGCGGTCGGTTCGTTTATAATGCGTAGAACATTTAGTCCCGCGATTCTCCCGGCATCTCGGGTCGCCTGACGTTGTGCGTCGTCAAAATAGGCGGGTACGGTCACTACTGCGTCGGTTACCTTTTCATTGAGGTACTCCTCAGCATACAGTTTCATTTGTTCGAGAATAAATGCAGATATCTCCGCTGGAGCATAAGTTCGCCCGAAAACGTTCACATGCACGTCTCCGTTTTTGGCTTCCGCGAGAACATACGGATAAATCTCACGAGCGCGTTGAATCTCTGGCGCGCGCAATTTTCGCCCCATCAGCCGTTTTACGGCAAAAATCGTATTCTGGGGGTTTGTGATCGCCTGCCTCTTCGCAATATGACCTACCAGCTTGTCGCCCTGCTCCGTAAAAGCCACCATCGAAGGAGTCGTACGGCTCCCTTCGGAGTTTGGAATCACGACCGGATTCCCACCTTCCAGAACAACGACGCAGGAATTGGTGGTGCCAAGATCTACGCCAATTACCTTACCCATTGTTTACCGATCCCATTACGTTGTGGCGCGCGGTGCTCTGCCCAACACCTACACTCGCCATGTTCAACATTCCGCTAGTGGATTTAGATTATCCCGGTGTACACCGAATCACAATCTAAATATCAGTATACTAGACCTGCTGCGGATTGCATCAACGGAGTGTACAAACTTGAGGTCACGGGTGCGTTTGGCCGCCTCGCCCGCAAAAATTCCTGCGACATGTCCCCGATATTCCTCAGGATTTTCGCGGACGACCCGGCTTAAATTCGGCTGGGTCATGAAATCTCCCAAAAACGCCACACACCTACACCCGCTCGCCGAGGATAAATATCTAAACACTTTTTTTTAAGAAATCCGGGCTAAATGGGGTTCGCTCGTGCGGACAAATGGGACAAATCAAGTGGAGGGTTTTGAATTTGGCTGAGAATCCTTATATGCGTAGCCATATCGGTCACGGCCATAGTAGTAACCATGACCACGACTTTCAATGTCAAGATTGTTCAGGACACACCCCAGGATGTTCGCTTTTGCAGTATCCAACTGTCTTTTCCCGTGGGCTAACGCCTCTCGGCTTGTCTCTCCGGCGCGAACGACGAGGACAACACCGTCAACTTGATTCGCCAGAATTTGGGCGTCGGTAACAACATTTATGGGCGGGGAGTCAAAAATGACCGTGTCGTATTGGCCCTTCAAACTCCTAATCAGTTGGCCAAACTTGGCCGTGTGAATGAGTTCTGCAGGATTTGGCGGAATCGGACCACAGGGCAAAAAGTCAAGATTGGGCACAGGCGTGTGTTGAATCAAATCGACAATCTCCACATCTGATATCAGGTAGTTAGACACTCCCGACCCAAACGATGCGTCAAACGCCTGATGCACCCTCGGACGACGCATATCCGTGTCGACAATGACTACTCGTGCACCATTTGCCGCCAATGTGACACCCAGATTGACCGCCACCGTTGTTTTGCCTTCCTGCGGACCAGGACTTGTCACGAGAAGGGTCCGCAAAGAACGTTCAGTTGCCATAAACATTAAATTGGTTCGTATGGTTCGACTTAATTCCGCAACGGCTGAGTTTGGGCGGTGGTGAATATACAGTTCAATAGGACCGCGGTACTCTTCTGAAACCTTCCGCTCACGCCGATTGTCACGCAACGTCGGCACAACACCAAGGACGGTTACGCCCAATTCCTCAAGGTCAACGCTACCCTTTATTGTGTTATCGAGACGATCGATGAGTATTGCCAACGCGATGCCACCTAACAAACCAAGCATGATCCCCAATGCCAAGTTCAGCTTTAGGTTTGGTTTTACCGGCGCGGACGGTTCCCGAGCAACATCAAGGATATCCACGTTGTTCATCTTGATTTCACCGGTCATTTTGGTCTCGGTCAACCGTCCACTGACCTTTTCGTACGCTGCACGTGCTTGGTCTCGACTCGCAACCAAACGTTCATAACTCAATTGACGGTCTGCTAACGCAGCGTCGGCTGCTCGCGCCTTTATCAGTCGTTCGTCCTGCTGGTGAAGCTGTGACTCTAACTCCTGAAGGGTCGCACGTGCCGCTTTGACGATGTTGCTGATCTCATCTCGTGCCGTTCGTTCAACGACTGACAACCGATTACGCACAGACTGAACCGCCGGGTGTTTGTCCAAGTAATCCGTTTCCAATTTTGCAAGTTCACCTGTCATACGCACGTGCTCTTGCTTCAACTGCGAAACCAGGGGACTCTGCAACACGTCCGCGTGCCCAACGTCAAAAATGTCTCTCACTTTCTGAAACTTAGATAACGCGTCGACACGCGCGCGAGAGACATCCAACCGTCGCAGCAACTCTTCACGTGTCGCCTCACCTGTGACGATTGCTTGGTCGACAACTCGACGTTCGTTAGCAATTGTGCCTATCGCGTTATCGCTCTCGAACTCCACTACCGCTTTTTCGGCAAGTTCTTTATCAATTCGCCTTTTTTCCACAACCGACGCCAATTCTACGTCCGCCGCCTGAACCAAATCCTGCTTCCGATCCAGGTTATAATCCCGGTAGGCACGAGCGATTCCGTTGACCAACTCCATCGCCATCACAGCATCCCGATCTTCGACAGAAACGTCTACCAACATTGAGTCTTTTCTGGGTACGACCTCGATCTTCGCAGCAAGAGCCTGAGCAACATCAAGCCCCGCTATCTGGATGCCAGATTGCAGGTGTGAAGGGAACCATTCATTCATGACCCGGTTGTTGCCCAACAACCCAAGCTGTTCAACAACACGTAAGCTGATCTCCCGGCTCTGAATAATGTTATACTGTGTTTGGTAGTACTCTTTGTTACTCCAGTAGTTCGTGCTTCCCATTTCTACTACCTCCGCGGTCCCTGCCAACACACGCGGGGGAGTTCGTTCGATAAGAATGGTTACCGTAGCGCGATAAATAGGCGGCTGCGCTCGCGTATATAACACAACCGAAACAACCGTCCCGACGAAAAATGCCAACGCGATCCAACGTCGTTTGAAGACAGCCTGAGCATAATGCTGCAGTGGCGTTGTCGTTCCGATTTTCGTTGCCGATTCCATGTACCGAATATCCTATGAGCAACTCCGCGCCACAAAAACCGCCGTGTCGTAATCATTGCTCACGAAGCAAAACGACCGTCAAGCCGACCATTCCTGCTCTAAGAGGGTGTTTGGGAAAAAAATAAGCTACGCGAGCCATTGGCCTACTGCGTCGGTCCTGCCTCGGTCGGCCCATCCTCAGCGTACCTTCGGGTAC
>JABWCM010000380.1 GCA_013360285.1 Myxococcales bacterium | reverse complement strand
TTGTTCGTCTACCGGAAACACCAGCTATACCTGTGTCAATGCGCTTGATGCCGGCAATTGTCTCATCGGCGGTGTTTGTTATGCCGACAACGACGAAAATCCACTCGCCGAATGCCAAATCTGCGACAGCGGCACCGATCCGGCGGACTGGACCAACAAAGCCGACAATACGTCCTGCGACGCCGACAACACGGTCTGTACCGTCGATGATACATGCCAATCCGGCAGTTGTGTTGCCGGTGTTTCGTTGGTGTGTGATGACTCCAACGGTTGTACCGACGACACCTGCGACCCAATCAATGGCTGCGAATATTCCCCCAACACGGTATCCTGCGATGACAACGATGCCTGCACCACGACCGACACCTGCGCCGGCGGCGTTTGTGTGTCTGGACCTCCGCTGAACTGCGATGACAACAACGATTGCACCGATGACTCCTGTGATCCCTCAACCGGGTGCGAGTATTCGAACAACACCGGCCCTTGCGACGACGCGAATGCCTGCACAACAGTTGACAGTTGCGACGCCGGTGTCTGTATTTCCGGTCCCTTGTTGGATTGTGATGACGGCAACGTATGCACCGACGACACCTGCAACCCTGCTTCCGGGTGTGTGTACGCCAACAACACATCACTCTGTGACGACGAAGATGTTTGTACAACAATCGATGTCTGCATAGCCGGCACGTGCACCGGCACCACACCACTCAATTGTGACGACAGCAATGTCTGCACCGACGATGGTTGTGATCCCATCGGGGGTTGTATTTATGCCGACAACATCCTTCCCTGTGATGATTCCGATCTCTGTACACTGAACGACGTTTGTGTAGGCGGATCGTGTACCGGCACCCCGGTCACATGTCCGGATACGGGCAACATTTGCTTAACCGATGTGTGTAACCCGTTGTTCGGCACGTGCGGTGTACCCGTCGATAACGGTACCTCCTGCGATGACGGCGATGACTGTACGTTTGCCGATATCTGCACGTTTGGCACTTGTGTGGGTACTCCTGACCCCACGTGTATTGTTACGGGTGGCGGAACCCTGTGTGGCATGGCGGGCATCGCCGGCAGTACAGTTATTTGCGATATCCGACTTGCCCGCTCCGCATCGGCGGAACCCAACGCAACCGGATTACAGTTTACGTTAACTTACCCCAAAGACATCGTTACCCTAGAAAGTTTTGTGGATGAAGCTTGTTTCCCCGGATTCGGTTGCTTCGATTATGACGTGCCGGCAGGTTCCCCGCTGTTGGCGAGCGGACACACGGCGACACTTTCTCCATTGGATCCAGCCGCTTGGGATGGCCAGGGAGACCTGATTTTGTTGCACCTGTCCAGTCCGACACCACTCAACGACGCATATCAAAACAATGGTCCCTTCAGTCCCATCGTCAACGACCCGGTGGTATTATCCGCCCGGTTCACAGTACAGCAGACCATTACGGCGTTGACCCCTGCGGAAGTCATTTCAAGCAACATCGTCGCCACCGAAGAAACGGCAACTCCTCTTTCTTCCTACGTCGAAGATGGCACAATTATCACGACGTCTTACAAAGTCGCCTGTGCTCCCAACGGCTCGATTTGCGATGATGGAACAACCTGCACGGGCCTCGGAATCTGCTCTGTCGGTGTGTGTGTGACCGGAAACGTTCCCAACGGCACATTATGTGATGACGGTGATACCTGCACTACCAACGACAACTGCATTAATGGTGTTTGCGTAGGTATTTCGGATTGTAATGACAACAATCCCTGCACGGCCGATATATGTTTGGGTGGCGGTACCTGCGACTATGTTGAATTGGCTGGCTCCTGCAATGACGGAAATCCATGCACTATCAACGACGTCTGTACCGCGGGCGTATGTGTTGGCGACGAAACAAGTTGCCCGGCGACCACCAATCCTTGTGTCGTGGCGGAATGTAATACTTTGACCGGGCTTTGTGGTGTGCCGCTCGTCGACGGCACATCCTGTGACGACGCCGATCCTTGTACTCTTGACGACGAATGTAACAACGGCCTCTGCAGCGGCACGCCCGACCCGTCCTGTATTCCAACAGGCAGCGGCACCATTTGCGAAGTGAGCGGTATTCCCGGCGCGATAGTCACCTGCCATATTCGAATCGCCCGCAGTGCATTGACTGAAGCCGAAGCCACCGGCATTCAATTTCAACTCACTTATCCATCCCCCACACTCACTTTGATGACGTTTATGGATGAAGCGTGTATTCCCGGCTTTGGCTGCATTCAATACATGATTCCTGCCGGTTCAAATGATTTGTGGTCGGGACATACCGTTATCTTAGCGCCGCTGGACCTCAATGATTGGTCGGGCGGCGGTTCATTGGTAGCGCTGAATTTTGCCAACCCGAGCCCACTTACCGATGCGTGGGCCACCGGCGGACCCGGTACATCCATCAACGGCGAGGCGATTTCCTTTAGTTATCAATTCCTAGTGAACCAATTTGTGGATCCAGGAAACCCCATTGAAATTTACGCCAGTGGGATCAGCGCCACCGACGCCCAAGCAAAACCGCTGCGAATTCAGGTATATAACAATGTATTGTTGACCTCGTCCTATACGTCGCCCTGCGCCCCGAACGGCACCTTGTGTGACGACGGAAATCCCTGTACTGCCTTTGGTATATGTGCCCAGGGTGTTTGCGCCGCGGCGGATCTCCCCGAAGGTACCGCATGCGATGACGGTGATGCCTGTACCGACAACGATCAATGTTCCTTCGGCATATGCGCAGGAACCCCAATTGGCGGCTGTCCATAAGTTGCCCGCACAACCCCCTGCCGCACCCACCAAACCTTTTCGTAGTATCGCGGAGATGTTTTTATGTTCGAATGGATCACCACGGCGGATGGCTGGATTGCCCTTGTCACGCTGGCCGCTTTAGAAATTGTGCTGGGTATCGACAACATCATTTTTATTTCGATCCTCGCCGGCAAACTCCCTGAGCATCAACAGGCCAAAGCGCGTAATATTGGACTGATATTGGCAATGGGAACACGACTATTGCTCCTGTTTTCACTGTCATGGGTGATGAGCCTTACCAATAATTTGTTCACGATACTCAACCAGGGTATCAGCGGCCGCGATTTGATCTTGTTGTCAGGTGGGCTGTTTCTTCTGGCCAAAGCAACCACCGAGATTCACCACAAACTGGAAGGGCAAGACGGCGAAGACAATACAAAAGTAGCAGCATCCTATGCGGGAGTCCTGATACAAATCATGTTGCTGGATATCGTATTTTCGTTGGACAGTGTGATTACCGCGGTTGGAATGGCTGATCACATCTCGATTATGGTCATCGCGGTGATTGTATCGGTTGGTATCATGTTGCTGGCCGCCGGCTCGGTCAGCGATTTTGTTCAAAAACACCCTACCGTCAAAATGTTGGCGCTTTCGTTTCTGTTGCTCATCGGCTTATCGTTGTTTATGGAGGGTTTGGATAAACACATTGAAAAAGGATATATCTACTTTGCAATGGGGTTCAGTGTCATGGTGGAACTACTTAATTTGAAAGCTAAAAGACGTTCCGTCAAACCAGTTCAACTACGGGAGCGGCTCAGAGGGGCAGAGAGTTTGTGAAAAAACAGATGACTGACCCTGGATCGGCCGCTTTTGGCCGGCTTGTCCAGCCCCGTCCCGGCGGAATATTCCCGATATTCCTCGGTCCGGCCCCGGACAATCCGACTCAAAATCGCTCGACCAAGGTCATTCCCTTATTTCCGCTGACACACTCAGAGGGTGTTTGGGAAAAAAATAAGCTACGCAAGCCATTGGCCTACTACGTCGGTCCTGCCTCGGTCGGCCCATCCTCAGCGTACCTTCGGGTACGCCT
>JABWCM010000004.1 GCA_013360285.1 Myxococcales bacterium | reverse complement strand
AATCGGGCCGATTGGGCCCGTCGCTCCCGTCGCACCGGTTGGGCCTGCTGCTCCCGTCGGACCGGTGGCACCCGCCGGACCCATTGGACCCGTTGCACCCGTCGCGCCCGTATCCCCTTTCGGACCTGTTGCTCCCGTCGGACCGACTGGGCCTATCGGACCGGTAGCACCCGTCGCACCAATGTCCCCTTTTGGACCAGTCGGTCCGATTGCTCCAATGGGGCCAACGGGACCCATCGGACCCATTTCACCCTGCGGACCTTCTGGACCTATTGGACCTAGTTCGCCTTGCGGACCTTCTGGACCCATCGGACCCATCGGACCCATTTCGCCTTGCGGACCTTCTGGACCCATCGGACCCATTTCGCCTTGCGGACCCATCAAACCTATCGGACCTAATTCGCCTTGCGGACCCATCGGACCCATTTCACCCTGCGGACCCATCGGACCTAATTCGCCTTGCGGACCCATCGGACCCATTTCACCCTGCGGACCTTCTGGACCCATCGGACCCATTTCGCCCTGCGGACCTTCTGGACCTATCGGACCCATTTCGCCTTGCGGACCTTCTGGACCCATCGGACCCATTAAATTAGTCGGGTCTCCAACCCATTGGCCCAGTTCATTGATCACCGCTGCACCACCCACGGCCAGCGCCCCCGCCAGATCAACGTTGCCCTCCTCGTCCTGCAGAACAAAATCTTCCGCCGCATGACCCGCAAGTCTTTCTGCATCTCTGGCTACCAATGCAAATGGCACAGCAAGTATTTTCTGCCTAGGCAATAGAATTTCGTCCGCAATCGTGAATTCCAGCCACAAGTCGTCCGATGCCAGTAGAGCGGTACTCAAGCCGTCCGGATCAATAGCCCCCACTACAACATCAAACCGGCCCTTTGTAACCGCAATCGTTCCTAAATCCTCAAGCCAAAGCGGATCTCCATCATTAGATGAGGCAAATATCGCCACCGTTACCGGGACGTCCCCAGTAAATTCAACGCCGTTGGTCGCAAATAACTCTCCGACATAAGAAATCGCAGAAGGCACAGCAAACGACGCTGTCGGTAAATAGCCGACAACCACAAAGAATAGCATCGCGATCAACGCTTTACGCGCATTCATATGGACCTCTCCATGCGAAGACCGCCCGTTCCCTGGACGGAGTTAACCAACGACCACTTGCACCAGTCAAACTCCTGAGCGGATTTCGTTGAGGAACAGACCACAACTACACCCTTCCAGCGACCTTGATGGTGCACTACCGGTCAAAATATTTTATGAATGCATGTTAACAAACGTTCAACATGAATGCAAGCGAATTATCCGCATTCTGGAAGTCCACAGAAATACATGATTTCGACAACAAGGAGAGTTAATTCAATGAATAGCAAAGAAAGTAGATTGAAATTTGTTAAACTTGCTTTAAGAACGATACAGGAGACGAACTACCTTTCCATTTCAAACTCGGTTACAACAGAATATCCATTGACGTCCAAAACTACTTGACACAATTTTGTCACGATAGACTGTTTCACGTGTGAATGTCCTAACTTGTTAACCAACACCGTACACCCACAAGATTACGCATGGCAGTGCAAAATACCTGTCGTCAATAACACAAATCGTTCATGAATATCCGATAACCAGCCCAGATTTCTCAAGAGCTTACGGGCGAGAGCACCGAGACGCCGGCAGATTCGCCGATGGTGAATTTTTTTGGCCCGTGAGCAGGGCAGTGCGCGATTGAGGCCCCCAAAAGGTTACCGCGCCGGAAGATGCTGCAGCTCGGCGCTCGTAGCCTCAACCCTAAAGGAAATGGGGGTTAAGCGTACGACGCAAGTGGCTACTGAGAACATGCACAGGGCTGACTGCAGTTTTCTCCGTCGTCCGAAATGCAAAAACCGTTACCACACCCCGTTGTCGCGGATGAAAAGGTCTCTGTAGACGACCCATTTTGCCCACAGAACAGTCCTTCCGAAGTGTTTTCACACACGTACTGCTCCACCGACAAACCCTCAGCGGTGCATTTGATGGTATTTTCAACTCGACCGCCTACCGTTGTACAATTACAGGATGCATCTCCGCCGGTCACAGTCTCGCATGCTACTAACCCAGCAACACAAATCACCACGCAACCAAATAGAAACCGTTGAATCATCAAACCAACCTGCACAAAAAAAGGTAAACCCAGCCACCACCATGGCCTTCCACTCCGGAGCGTACTGGCATTCCGATCGCCTGGCAACGCCTTTCAAAAAGTGAAAGGCCGTCTCACAAACGTAACTTAAAACAAAGTGTACTAATTTAACAAGGGACAAAACTAACTGATAGGGAATATACGACTTACTGCGGCAATGGACCAGAAAGCGTAATGCCCGCAGGCCCGATGTCGACACGCAGGGGTGGACTGAAAGTCTCCAATCGACTCGGTTGTTCCAACAAAAATGAAGTCACCCCCCCAACAATTGCAGCCGCACCCACGCCATACAACACACCGGTCGCGATTCGGAACTGGGACGCGTCTTTGTTGGCACGTTCACGATCTATCGTAAATTTTGCCGTTCTCGATTCATTTTCAGCCTCCAGTCCCAAAGCATGACACGTAACTCCCGCCCCAGCGACTAATACGCCACCTCCGACTAGAGACCATCCCAATGTATTCTTGTACCACGGGTCCGGAACCTCACGAACAACCGTAAGGGATTCGACATAGTCACCGGTGAGGTAATGAGAAGTAAACTCCGGCGTCAGGGGTCTTTTAAACAAAGTGTTGTCCAAGTATTCACTGGTTGCGCTTCGCTGCGCCAATGTTGTTCTCGGCCGGGACTCCAAATCGGTTAACATAACGATACCGTTGCTATGTTGCGGTACGACCCACTCTGTATCATCAATCACCACCACCCACGGACCATCCATACGAGGGATACCAAGCACAAACGACTGTTCTGTTTTCCGAAAAAAATCCGCATGGCGCACGAGCTTGTGATCGACGACGTGACCCCGACCCATGATTTGTTTTGGAATGGAGATCTTTACCGGAAAACGCAGGTCCCGCAAAACAATGACCGGATAATTGGGTAAACCGAGAGGCGGCCGGATATACGGCTTGAGCCGCACCCCGGGATTGTCAACGGCGTCGTTGGCCGCGTGCACAAAGGTCGCTAATTCGGGAAACGTAATCGCACCATCGCCATCCAAATCGCCTGGTCCCATCAGTGCACTACGAACTTCATGGCTAAAGACCCCGCCAAGATAACGCCCCCATTCGTGCACTTCACCTGTTCCGCTCGACGACAAGATGACTCCAACATTGGGATAATCTTCCAGCTTCAGGTTCGATTTCTGTACTTTCCGCCGATCACTTGTTGACCCCGGACTTCGACTTCGCACCAACATCGCCGCATTACACGCATCCACCATCAAAATGACTGGACTCCCACCTACCGCATCGAAGAGAGACCGATACAAATCCAGGGTCGTCAACACACCATCGCTAAGATAAACAAAACCTCGACCACGGTCGTCATAGCTGCCGTGCCCGGTATACACGACATACAACGTAGGCAAGATTCCGTTTTGTCTGTCTTCATCCATCCGCCTCGCCGCCCAATCGAACGCATCCAGAACCGCGCCGCGGCTGGGTGGACCATCTCCCACAACCCCATATAACCGTCGTGTTTCGGCATCGGGATCAACGAGTAATCGGCTTGTATCAGCCGTCAGCGCCAAAAGTTGATAGGTACGAATCGCGTCATCATCCGCGTAGCGCAACGTTGCCAAATCCGCAGATTCCGCTTGGTTGTGGCCAATGACAATCGCGTATCGAGCAGTAGTCTGGCCCGCAACCGCCATCGTCGGAACATACGCGACACCAGCAACCATCAACACGCCGACAATAAAATGGCTATTCACCCGCATTTGTTAGTCGCTTTTCCTCTGGTCGTAACTTCCCGGTTGAATTTTCACCGACACAACTTCAATTTGGTCGTCGGCGCCCAATTCAAGACACTCGCGCACAGCAACTGCAATCTTATCTGGGGTGTCCGCATTCGCCTTAGCCTCCAAAACGTCCCGTGACGCCGCTAAACCACGCTGCACGTGTTCCCACGAAATCGGCTCGTTTGAAAAGATACCGACGATGTACCAATCTCCCACCACGTGACGTCTCGACAACAAAGTTTCGTCCGGTAGATCGAAGCCAATTGCATCAGGCCCGGCAACAATGTTACGACTTTTTTGTTCCTCCGGCAGCGGATAATACCAAAGTGGATTCGCGGCATGTTGTAAACCAAACACAAACAAGTGATCGAGTTCCGCCACCGAACTTCTGTAATTTAAGCGCGCATAGTCGTTTAAATAAATAAAGCCATTGGCTTCAACCTCGTACTCCAATCCGGATTCGGTTACACCAACAACTCCAACGCGGGTCGCTTTGCTAAGCGGATTTGTCCCGGAACGAACTCCAATGTAGCCGTCATCATTTGCGACAACCTGTATTTTCGGGTCCTCCACCGGCACCAGAGCTATCGCCAACACCGCGACTGCACCCATCGCCCCGCATGCGGCCAGCCATCGACCAAACAGAAACCCTGACTCCGCAGCGGGAGCCACAGCCGAATTGACAATCACGGTGTGCATTCGCGTATTTTCAAGTGCACTCGCGGTATCTCCGGGCAGACCCAACATCAACCGATGCGCGACGATCGCGCGGTCATAAAGAACACGCAAATCAGCCGATTCGGCCATATCCCGACGCAGGCGACGGTCCAACGCCCCGGACCAAGAACGTCCCGGATCGAGGTATCGGTCTAATAGTCTTAAAAACCGTCGCTCGGTGCTGTTACGAAACCACCACATTGTGTTTCCTTAGATAACGTTGCATCTGGTTGTGCAACTTTCTAATAATTTTCCGAATTTGATATCGTGTAATCCCAAGTTCAGCAGACAAGGTCTCTTCGGCGGCACCATCCACAAAATACCGCGTTAGTACCGACTTTTCTTCGGAATTGGTGACACTTTCACGGAAACGCGCCATCAATACACACGCTTCACGCTCCAAAACAGCGCCCTCAAAATCCTCTGCCAAGCGGTCACACGGAACAGGTGCACCGTCGACTCGTGCAAACCGAGCATTTTTGGACAACTGTTGGCGGATCTTGTTATGGGCGATCCCGCGTAAGTAAGCCGAATAGGGCGTAATTCCGTCGTACCTGTCACGAGCGCTTTCTTCAAAAGCTGCCAACAAAATCGTCTGCGTCATGTCATCTTGGTCGGCCTGAGAACGAAATCCCCGAAAACCGGCAAACCCTTCCCGCACAATGATTCGCACAAGCGGTAGATAGTCCTTACAGACTGCTGCAAGTGCCCATTTTTCGCCGCGGCGAAACGCCTCGCGCAGTTGGGGATTATCCCGTAATAAATCTTCTCCAGTTCCGGTCCGCATGTGCGTGCTCAGCGCGTCCTCATGGGCCTATTCAGCACCCAACCGGGCATCGTTGAAATTTTTCGGGACAAATGGCGAATGGAGCGGGTTTGTCGCATATCGGATAAACGTCAAGAGGAAACGGTTACTTGAAAGAAAACACAACAAACTATCGCTCAGCAGCCTGGGATACCTTCCGCAACAACCCTACCCATCCATCCTGGGCCAACGACCGTGCGAATTGTGGGCGGTAAGTATTCGCAAGACTCGGTCCGTTATAGGTTATATCTTGAATCCAAAACCGCCGGCCGTCGTGAATAATAGCGAATTCCAAAACCGAAACCGATGTGCCCCTGGTAACCTGTAGTCGTGCGGACTGATCGGTCACAGCCAACACCGATAACCCGACATGTGGTTCACCGGTTAAGTAAGATTTCCATTGTTGGACCAACATGGCGCGAAATCGAACAGCAAATTTCTCTGTAGGTTCTTCCAACTTCAGCCCACGCGTCGCAACCAGCGTCAGTTGATGAAAGTTTAGCACTCGATCCACTAACTTTTCGAGCCGTTGTTGGCACGACTTTGCCCTCAAGCCAGCAATACAAGATGTGGAATGGAGAATGTTCTCCGCGAGTGCAACATGTTCGTGTACGAATTCGGAAACATCCTCATTCGTAACATCCCCAACTGCGTCAGGCCACGGCGGGAACAGCACACACACGACGACAACTACCATAAAACGAACCACATCAAATCGGCGTTTCGCTGGAATCATGTATACACCATGGGGATTTGTTATTTGATACGCAAACGATTTCGACACGCGCGACAAACATTCGTATCACGGCAGCGTACGTGGCTCCATTTTCGGTTCCAGGCGATACCCGCTCCAATTAGCAACAACCGACATCGCCGGCCAAACTTGACCATATCGAACAACAAAGCTACAAACCAAGGGGTACCACTTTTCGAAATACATGGATGGAGTGTCAATAGAAAGTATGAGTTGGAAACCGCAAGTTGGCATAGCCGTAGTCTCGGTCGCGGTTGGCGCGACCCTGGCGTGGTTTATCAAACCATTACCTGAGGGGGCCAAAACTTCACCTAGTTCGGAAACCGTGTCAGAAGCAACCACCGAACAAGCCGCCGCCATGCGTTCACCGTTGGAGCTGCGCGTCGAGTTTCAACCCATTCGTGGGCCCAAAAAACCGTCAGCGGAACTCGTCTATCGTGGTAAACGATATACTCCCCCCGCAGAGGTTCCAAGAATTGAAAAATCCGAGTGGAACAAAGGTACCCCCGAGTCATCCTACGCCGGTGTATTGTCGGCGAACCTTTCAAATGACCGCGAGTGGATTCTCGAAACATTCATTCCGGAATCGCGTGGAGAAGTCCGGGAAGCAATGACGGAAGACGCGGTACAACGCAACGCGGCTTACGCGGAGCAGGTGTTAAGTGAAGCGATCTTGGAAAAGATCGACTACGGCCAATATGTAATCCTGGTTACTCAGGCTAAAGTGAAAGATGGGTCGGTTTATGTTTCATCAAACCCAATGGTAAAAACCAACGATGGTTGGTTACTGACCAAAGAATTGGCCGATGACCCGTTTGTCGCGATGGTGTTATGGGGGTTGAAATTTGTTTACGAAGCAAAACCACGATGATTTACAAAATCGTGTGTGATCGATTCCCGCGCCCAACAACCACTACAATCACCCCCGTGTCATCCATCGGTTTTTGGACACGGTAAGTCCCGCCCACGGATAGATCCACTGCAACGTCAACAAAGCAAACCAACTGTACAAAATACCATAAAGGCTTTCGGTACTTCTTTCGCTTCGCAGAAAATACACGACGTACAAAAGTGCAACCAAAGTCGCCGCAGCCAGACTACGTAACAATACGGTGAAGTGCAGGATGGCAAAATACCAAGTAAAAGCCATCAGATACATGCGTGCAGGAATCGTCAACGCGTGGACAATACCGTCAACCCAAGCCAACCACTCTTCGCGCTGCCGTGCACGGCGGGTGGCAAATTTCAGATACATCCAACTTTCGCGGATGTTGCTGCGCGCCCACCGGGTGTACATCTTGGACAATCGTTTGTATGTGGTCGGAACGATCGTCATCACATCGGCGTTGCTCTGGTACAAAGTATCATAGCCGGCTCGGAGTACCACGTTAGTCATCGCGTGGTCGTCCCCGTTCGTACATCTGTTACCCAAAAATGTCTGATTTAACCAACCGTCCAGATGAGGTGCGATAACTTCCCGACGATATGCCGTCAACGCTCCAGGACAACAGAACACGGTCTTCAAAACACTCTGATAGGCCCTCGTGAACTCAAACCCAAGCAGGTATCGGACACCCAACATTCGGGTCAACACGTTGTCATACCGGTTGAGTACCTTGACACACCCGGCGACGGCTCCAGCACGTCTGTTTTTTACAAACGGTGCAACAATATTTCTCAGGCTGTCCGCCGGCAGCACACTATCACTGTCTAGAGTGACTATAATCTGCGACTTCGCCTGGGACATTCCCGCATACAAAGCATGGCGTTTTCCCCGATTTTCCGGCAAACGAACCGTTGTAATTCTACCCGGCGCTTCTTTGCGCGCGGCTTCCATGTGGACAAATGTATCATCTTTACTGCCGTCATCTACACAAATCACCTGTAGTTTATCTGCCGGATAACGACTGGAAACAGCAGAAAGAATCGATTTTTTAACCATTGGACCTTCATTGTAGGCAGGGATCACAACGGTTACTGTGGGCAACTCCTTGTTTGTGAGTCTTCTTCCATCAAGCGGCTTGTATCGAAGCCATAACGCAGTTCGATAAATATACGAAGCCGCGACCATAATCCCCATAATGATTCCGGGCCACAACCAAAGCGCGGTCATTCGGTCACCCTGGAGCAAACCGCCCAGTCCGAACCCGCGACCAAACCCGGTCACCATGATTCCCGACACCAGCAACGCCAGCGTGACGACCACGATGGCTGCCTTGATCACAAAGTCCTTTGATGATGCTGGTTTGAGTAAACTCGAAACCGAATCAACCGTGGGCGCCGCACCAAGGTCCGCACCCACACGATGAACGGATGTTGACAAACGCATACCCCAATACCCTCAAACAACTACTTCCGATTATCCCGACCACCAAACGCGGAGCCGGGTAACTTACGGGCATTTTTCAAATCAGGGAACCACCAGGACTTTGTCAGGGGACAGCGGAGATAAGGGCGTGATCCTGAGACAGCTAAATTAGCGCTGAATTGGCCGACACTCGACTGAGGCCATATCGAGCATATGCCGCACCGACGGACATGGCCAAGGCACACTATATTAGCCAATCGGGGTTCACGATTTATTTCCGCTGACCGTCTCCGAGAAATCACCCGTATATACGCCGACCAAACGCTACAGAAGTACCCAAAATGCGATCGCAATCCCAGCGTACATATGTTAACTTAGTTTAGGCTTAAAATGGAGACTTTCAAACGATGGAGTCGGCGGCAAATGCAACATCCAGAAATTCGCCGTTTGGTTTGAACGGTGAGCGTAAGTCATACCCTTAAAATTACCGACAAACCACATATCCTGTCCATGCCTCATAGGTTCATTTCTCGAACTTGCCGACAGACCCGTCACGCCCTGCACCAACGACCTCGCAACGAGCAACAAAGGTCCTGAAACGGACAGCATGGTTTAATATTCACACCGCGGGAAAACGAAAATAGATAGAATAACTTTGGCTGGCTAACTTAAGCGGTCTCGACGGGTCGACGCGCATTTATTTGTTTCGGTTGTTCCGTTCACAGAAGTTATTTTTCTCCTTGAACTCGCCACTCAACCAGTTTTGTAACCAGAGTCTTTTTGGTGTCTTCCTCGTTATATGGCAATCCACGTTCCTTACAAAATACCTGCAATTGTTCCTTCCGTGTTTTTTCAAGCAGCCAATTCGCCGGTAACCGTTCCAACCGTTCTACTTTGGGTTCGTCGGCGACAACCGTTAATTTAGTAGCCGGTTTTGGCGTTTCAGCGGTTTCGCGCTGTTTGGCGGCGGTTGCTTTTTCCTCAAGATTCACCGCAGGCACCACCGACGGGCGAGACGGTGTCACCGGAGCGGAAGAAGTGGTCTCCGACCAAGGGCGACTTTCTTTGGACTCCGTAGCGTGCCCCTGCGGGACTTTTGGCAACGGAACGGGTGCGTGTTCCGCGAAACGATTATATCGGTCGATCGCGCCACGGCTCAGTTCCTCAACAATACTCGCTGCGGTCAGCAGGCGCTCGACCCCGATTTCCGTTGCACGTTTGCCTAGTTTGATCAGTTGTCCCCAGTTCATTATTGCCTCCTAACTTTTCTACACAAACGGCGTTGAGACCGGTTGGCCCCAACCACGCATGCCCTGCTTCGCCCTTCACACGCCCGGTTTAGTCCGGAACGCAACCACATGATTGTCCCCCAAATCCGATATCCGCGCGTTCACTACCTGACGGCAACGAACGTGTCAACACATAGTGCAGACATCACAACATCTTGCAAGTAATTGGCGATCGAACTCGCATTTTGAACGTTGGACTCCCGCTCCAGAAATCAGGGCCATTGTCGCCGAACCACGTCGGAACAAGTCGTTGATAAGGCGACTATTTGCATGTTACAAGGCCTGCCATTGATCGGAACGACCGCGTTTGAGGTGTAGCAACGGATAAGCAGTGCGATATACGAAAGAGGAAATTTCTCGCGCACGCGATTTGCGCAACGCGGGACTTGAATGGCGACCACGCCTAGGTGACTGGTTCGTAACCAACGACGGATTCGTGGCATTTGTCCAGGGAAATGGGGATGGACTGCATGCTAAGTTACATCACACGTGGCTACCACACTGGTCGCAATGCCGAGATTGGCTAAGACGACACGGCTTTACACACCCAGAATTTGCTCGAGACGACATTGGTCACATTCGAATCGAATTTATTGGCCCACAACGCGACATTGTTTCCGGTACTGGCGGAACAGATCTTGCTTGTATTTACGAAATCATGTCCAAAATTATCGAACGGAAGGGTCGCCCGCCCAATTGAGTCCGATTTTGAAACGCGGCGTTGCCTAGACTCCCCAAAATGCCTTCCAACTCACCTCACCGTCAATCTTTCCACATTGGGGATTATGAACCACCCCAGGCCGTAACCAACAACCATTGGCTCGTTTCGATTTTCGAGACACCACACTTGCACATATCACATCGCCAAACGACAATGAATTGAGCTTGGTTTGAACAACAAAGGGATCCGGTGCCCGGCATGAAACCGACAACGTCCATCGAATCGCAGGTTCGCGCCAACTCGCAGGTATTTCACCAAATTCGCAGCGCGTCTCGGATCGTCGTGACTACTCATCGGGTTCCTGATGCGGATGGACTGGCTTCTTGCCTTGCATTCGCCGCATCCGTCCGGCAATTGGGGAAAAACGTCGCTGTCATTACGCCAGACGCACCTCCGCGGCGATTTCGTTATCTGGACAAACACGAAGAAATCCTTGCGCTGGATTCCGACGAAAACGCAGCACAACTCATGAGATCGGCGGACTTGGTGCTGATGTTTGACTCGTCCGACACGCAGTTCGGCTCGGGAATCCGGCGAATACTTGGAGAACGAAAAATTCCGGTGTTGGTTGTTGACCACCACCGTCCACGAGGACGTGTTCAGGGACTGCTTGTCGAAGACAGCTCGTCTACGGGAGAGTTATGTTACTGGATGCTAAAAGAACTCGGGTCGCCCATCACCCAACCCATCGCCGAATTGTTATATACCGCAATCTCTTACGATACGCTGTCATTTCGATATGTACGCAACAACCCGGACACCCTCCGATGTGCAGCGGCATTGCTTGAATCCGGAGCAGACGCAGACCGAGTTCAGCAGCGGGTATTTCAATGTTTGACTCCGGACAGTTTGCGATTTCTTTCGCGCGCATTGGCGTCAGCCGAGTACCTATTCGGCGCACGCTTCGGGTTGGTTGCGATTTCAAGGGAAGCGACCAACGGGTTAAATATTGATCGGGACGACTATCGAGACCTTATCCAATCACTGATATCCGTCGAATCGGTTCAAATTGCCGCAATTGCGAACTTTAACGAAGAAAACAGAGAGATTAAGTTATCACTTCGTTCCAAATCCGGCTACGACGTCGAACCCATCGCCCGCAAACATGGCGGTGGAGGCCACGCCCAAGCCTGTGGTGCTACGATTTATCGAATGTCTATGGAACGATTTCTCGAAACACTCCGAACGGATGTTGGAAAGATTCTCAATACATAAAGATGAGCAGTCTACCAGGATATGCCGCAGGGATTTTTACGGGCGAGACGGCCAAAGGCGGCCAGGGCGTGGAATTCATCTAAAAACACCAGTCACCTAGGTGGCTGGTGTTTTTTAGGGGATTTCACGACCCAGCCGAATTTGAGCCGGATCGTCCGGAAAAATCCTGAGGAATATCGGGAATATGCCGCAGGGATTTTTACGGGCGAGACGGCCAAAGGCGGCCAGGGCGTGGAATTCATCTAAAAACACCAGTCACCTAAGGGCAGTTGCTGGCAGAAGCAGGGCTGCCCTTGTCCGTGGACGGAGTAAAAACCATCGTGGAAACACACCACTGTGACAACAAGACGTTGAGCCCGTCTGTGAGTTGAACATTATCGGCACTTGTCGATTTGAGCTGCCACGAAGCGCCAATTGCCGGTTTTCCTGCGCCGGCGTTCGACCAGTTCACCGTGTCGTGAATGGTACCCAGGGGATCCACCAACTGTGCATAGTCGGAGTTCGTTCCCTGGGCCAACGTAATCCCGCCATACACGTACGCAGTCGGTGCACCTCCATTGATAGCCGCGCTGCCATTCCCCACAATCAAATAACCTTGCGCAGGCACAAATATGGGCGTCTGGCTATTGATCGTGTGTGTTTCTGTCCCAGTAGCACCGGATTTGCTCTTGATAGTCCAACCGTTGATATTCATGGACACTTCGCCGGGATTGTAGATTTCGAACCATTCCCCAACGGTGTCGGACACCATGTTGGGATCCGCCATGATTTCCGTGATCACCATCATGACCGTGGGAACCGTAATTGTGCAGTTGTTTTCACAGCCGTCACCGGGAACATCGTTTCCGTCATCACACGAATCCGCTGTGTCCTTTACTCCATCTCCACAGGAAGCAGCGCTGCAATCTGTTCGACATGCGTTTGCAAGTGTGTCGCTATTGTTGGCTCCATTGTCACATTGTTCGCCAAGAACCGCCTGAATCACACCGTCACCACAGTAATTCGGCTTACATTGGACGCTGCATGTCCCCGCGACCCCATTTTGTGGACCCGCATCGCACTGTTCCCCCTTGCCGGCCTGGATAAACCCGTCGCCGCACACCGGTAACTTACATAGTTGGGTGCAAAAGTTACCGGTGTTGTTGTTGTTGACCCCCAGATCGCACAGTTCACCTTGGCTGGTTTGAACGTACCCATCCCCACAGGATGGTAGTTTACAAAACGTAGTACATTGGCCATTGTTGGAGTTCTGTGCTCCGAGATCACATTGTTCGCCCGCAGTGGCCTGCACCACGCCATCACCACAGGACGCAAGGAGGCACGAATTTGTACAGCCGTCGTTATCCGTCATGTTGCCGTCATCACACTGTTCACCCAGTTCGGGAACTCCGTTTGGACACACAGGTTGATCGACGACCGAAAATCCAACCGTAATCGGGGTTTGCAGCAACCCATCCGACACAATGATGGTCCCGATGGCGCTACCCTGGTCGCCTTCCTCTGGGAAAAGAGCCAGATCAATCGAAAATGTTCCATTTCCCTTGTTTTTGTAGTTTTGAAGACTCACATAACCCGGTGTTCCCGCCAACGTAAAGCTGACAACGTCTCCCAAATCCGTATCCACAGCGGTCAACGTGTATGTGGTTAGGGTAGAAACCGCACCGGGTAGCGGTCCGCCAAACCCGTTGGCCACCGGCGGCGAGCCGGGAGCAATCACGACGTTGCCAATCGACCAATTCATGTCCGTAATGCCACCCTGAGCGCGCGACACACGAAAAACGACCCGGCCACTCGCCGCCCCGGCCAACGTTGGGATCTCCGCCGTACGTAATGTAGAAGAACCCGCGGCAGTCGTCGCCGTTTCGGTCATAATCGGCTGAAATGGGCTGGATCCCGTAGCCGAAGCCAGTAACATAAGCTCATCCTCGCCACCCAACACACCCGGAACTACTGTTTGTGTCCACTGTGCGGTCACCTTGGATGCGTTGCTCCCATTCAGCAGAGGCGACAACAGATCTACACTCCACGTGGAAACGGGGGCATCCGTAGCAGAAAACTTCGGTCCAGCGACAGTAAAATGCCAACCCGACATGATTGCGCCATTTTCAACACTCCAAGCCGCCGCCGAGGCCCCGCCATCAAGCGCCCAGTCACTGACCTCAAATGGAAGCGGAGTCGGACAGGTCCCATTTGACGCTTGAACGCACTGCCCGCCAAGACACAACGCGGTTGTGCAAGCACTTGAATCGGCAACACATTCTTCGTCCTGCAAACAACAAGCCCCGGTTTTTGCAACCGACTTACATTTACCGAAAATACAGTAATCAACCGTACATGGGTCGTTGTCATTACACTGAACTGCCGATTGGCAACACCCAGTTACATAAGTGTTCTGGCAGATATTCTGCACACATTTGTCGGTCGTACATCCGTTGTTGTCGTTGCATTCGCTGTTGGTAATACAACATCCCTGCACCGCTCCATTCGTACCACCTGGAACGCAGACCTTGGTGAGCACATCACAGACGTTGTTGACACACGGGTTCGTGGTTGCGCAATCCGTGTTTGTGGTGCAACAACCGGATATCTCGGTATGTCGGCAAGAGTAATTTAAGCACTGGTCGGCGGTACAAACATCGTTGTCGTTGCAATGCGAATCCTGCTTACAACAACCGGGTTTGGGAGGGTGTTTACAGACATGCTGAACCGGATCACAAACATCCAGCGTACAAACATCCCCGTCACCGCACTGAATATCGGCGACACAACATCCCGGAAGCGGGCTCGCAACACATTTGTGTTTGGCTAGGTCACATTTGTCGGCGGTGCAGACCAACCCATCGTTACACTGGGCATCCTGGTCGCAATAAGTGGGATCCGGCGGAAACTGACACGACCCGTCGATACATTTGTTGAGCGTAGACGGGTTGTTATCTTCACAGTCCGCATTGTAAACACAGCATAACGGATCCCCTATTGGTTCGTACTCACACAGGTTTTGAGCCAAATCGCAAGTTTGTTCCGTACACGGATTCTTGTCGTCGCACATCCCGTCGTTCGTGCAGCAACCGGGCTTCGATTGGTTCGGTCCGTAACGGCATTTGAGTCCGATGCACGCATCCGTTGTACATGGATTGTTGTCGTTACAGTCCGAACTGGTATTACAACACGGCCCCGAAGGCGGCGTGAATTTGCATGTGTTTGTGGTCTGGTCGCAAACATCCGTTGTACACGGCTTTCCGTCGTTACAATTCGCGTTGGACGAGCAACAGTTTGGTTTCTGTTCAACACCACACTGACTGTTCGGCTGACACACATTGAACGTACACGGGTTGCCGTCGTCGCATCCGGGATCAATCGGCGGGGCGTAGATATCGGTGTTTTTGGCCTTTGGTGTACCAAAATCACCTTTTCCGTATAACGCGGTCGCAAGAGCAAAGCTGTCGCCTGCGTTATTACTAAGATAAGGGTGTTTTAATGCGTACGAAGCACCATCGGTGACCGGAAAACCATTCCCGGTGGAGTAATGGACCTCCGACACCACCGTGCCGTCTGCTTTTTTCAGGATGACTTCATCTCCACTATTGGCAAGCGTGAAGTTCGTATACGCATAATCCAGAACAATGCCACCGTTGCTGGCTGTTTCCGGGTTGTTTCCGAGCACGAAATAGCCGCCTGGGGCAATAGTCAGAGGACTTCCAGCAGGCAACTGATGAAAATCTCCTCCGGAGTCGGAAATACTCCAACCCGCAATACTCACGGAGTTTTTGCCCGGGTTGTGAAGTTCGATCCATTCTCCCACCACATCGGTTACTGCCTTCGGATTCACCATGATTTCGTTGATAACGACTTGCGGCACCGTCGGTCCAACGCAGAAATCCGGGTCTTGAACGTGGGTGCAAACACCAACAACACATTTGTCCAACGTAGCCGGATCGCCATCATCGCAGGCATTGTTGTCTTTACAACAATTCGGCTTTGCCGGATCAGCAACAAAATTACATGAATTAGACACTAAATTACACAAATCAAGCGTGCAAACATCTTTATCGTTACATTGCGAATCGGCGGTACAGCATCCCGATTTTGGCCCGTAGCGGCACGTGTTCCCGATGCAGGCATCCGTTGTGCAGGGGTTGCCATCGTTACATTGCGCCGCAGTCGCACAGCAGCCGGTTATCGGTGTAAAGGTGCAGGTGGACGTCAGTAAATTACAACTGTCGTTTGTGCATGGGTTGCCGTCGTTGCAGCCGCTGGAGGTATTACAACAACCTGCAACGGCAACATTCTTACAAAGCCCCTGAACACAAGAATCAGTGGTACAAGTGTTGCCGTCAGAGCACTGCGCATCGGTTTGACACTGCACACATAAATTTCCGACACAATTCCAGCCAAAACTGCAATCCATCACCGACAAACAGCACGCTGAGTTGGATACCGGGCCATATTTACATTGCTTCGTCGTTATCCCCGCCTGGCAAACGTCAATGGTGCATGGGTTGTTGTCGGCACAATCGCCGTCGGCAACACAATCGGCGACGATCTTCACTTTCACCACGGCCCGCGATTGTGGGTTCGTCAGCGGTGTACCATCGGCTAACACAAGTTGAACGGCCAAGGTATGTTGTCCTTTGGGCACATTTGCGTAAACAAAAGGACTTGTGGACAAGTGTTGAACCGGTCCAAGCCCATCAACGGTAAACACAAGGTATCCTTCGCTGGGAATGGCCATACCGGACACTGAAAACTCAACGGTGACTGGAGTACTGCCGACACCCATCGGGATATTCGAAAGGTTCGCTGGGCTCTTGATGGATATTTCCGGGGCAGCACTGAGGGAACCCGCCCGTTGTTGTGTGGCCTCAGGGGGAGCTTCTTCCCAGATGGTGACTTCTCCACAGGCGGACACACCTGTCCACAGAACGGCCAGTGTTGCAATCAATCGCACACGCTTCATGGGAATGCCTCAAACGGTGGAAGGAGGTTGTGGTGCAACACTCCGCATGCATTTATGCTGCTATTTCATAACACTGCTTGGTCTATCTTCAAGCCGGGCAGTGTAACATGCTAGTCTTAAACGTTTTTTAGTACAACAGCGCACCGGGGCCATCACGTTGAACCCGGTACGGGAAAGACGGGCTCTCCGGTGGCTGCACAAGGGGATCGCACTGGTGTTTAGAGGGTGTTTGGGAAAAAAATAACGGCGAGCGGGACAGTGGCCGTAGCGAGGCGGGCCTGCCGACTGAGGCCCACCGGAGGCGTACCCAAAGGTACGCGGAGGATGGGCCGACCGAAGCAGGACCGACGCAGTAGGCCAATGGCTCGCGTAGCTTATTTTTTTTCCCAAACACCCTCTTAGTGACCGGTAATGGAAAAGTGCATAAAGTCTTTCATTGTACCGGGCAGCGTGCCACCCCACTGCCACCCAAGATGCTCGGAAATGGCCCGTACTACAACGCCATCAGGCACGATCGTCGTCGACAATCGACCGACTGGGTCCCATGTTCCACCGTGTTTTAATTTGCATCCGTCGATCGGGGATCGAGTCGAAACCTGAACGTCGCATCGTACATACAAACCGTTGTGTTCAGCATTGATATCTACAGCGGTGCCAAACGAATGATTGCTGAACCGAGTTCTTTTCCCATCCACAACCGGACCGCGAGTACGACCTGGCCGGTATCCACGCACACTCAAGAACTCAAACTCGCCACTGGATTGAATTTGGTTGAACGCCGCCAACAGCCGTTCCGCATAAACCCAGCAGATTTTCACCGGCTGGAGCCCATTGATTCCGACTGTTGCAAGGTCGACTTCCACCTGGTCCTGCTCACATAGTGTACACCGCGGCTCGGCCGGATCCCGTTCCTCGGCCGTCAATTCAGAATAAGGTTTGGTCACGCCTTGGGCGGGGATAACCCGATTCCGATGCACATCCCACACGCTTGTGTGATAGGTGCAAATAGTCGGAGTCTCGTGCCGGGCAGGTGGTTCTTTTGCGAAAGAACATGTGGCGTTTACGTGCACAATCACCACTGGTACCGCAACCAACAACACCATTACAACAACGAACGGAGCGTTAAAATAACATGAATTCAAGCTAACTTTAATTCCCATGGACGGAATGATCAACGAAAGTTTTTTTGTGCTCAGTTAACGTACACAGGGGAGAACAAAACTGACGTATCCGGTGTAGTTGTTGAGCAAATACCGATCGGCAAATGAATTTCCGCACTGACCTGCACTCCACACCTCGTTGGCGTAGGTGTGGCAACTGGATGCAATCACAACACCTACATGACCTGGTCCGTGGCTCCAGGCATCTTTGATCACAAAAACGGGTACCACCGGATATACCGGCGCCACGTATGCGGTGTAATTGGCTGCTTCATATCCGCTGCTGCCGGCGGCAACCACTTGGGCAAACGAACTGGCACCAAAGTTCACCTGACAGATTCCGTGAAGGCTGCGCCCTTGCACAAGATTTGTATAGCCGGCATTAGGAACACTTTGGTCCAGCACACCGTTGTTGATTTTGACACTCCACGTGACGACCGGACCGCCCCGGAACAATTGCAGAAATTCGCTCTGCATCATGGTCTGACCATGAAGTCCCGGGCTTCCTTGCAACGTTTCCAGTCGTTCCAGGACCGACCCCACGGGGTTCGGTACGACGTCTGTGGTATCGACCCCGTGATTGTTCGTTCCGTTGCCGACGAACACCAGCAGGTCGGACTGCTCCGACAACGCTGCTAAAATAACGTCCAGCGACCCGGCGAGGTCCCCCACCTGGTTCGTAAGTTCGCCCAAATCCGCCGCGAATGTATTGATCCAGTCGGTTATCGTCGAAAGTTGGTTGCTAAGCGTGGTTTGTCCGTCGACGACGGGTTGCAAACAATCGCTACATGCCGAACTCGAAAACGGCGTTCCATCACAAATGGGCAGTCCGGCCGCATCCACACCCGTCATAACCGATTCCTGTGGGCAGGCGGTATCCGACACCGCGAATTCACCCTCCAAAACGGTGGGCAACGAGTCTGAAGTTACGTATTCGGCAGCCGATATGCCGCCCAAAGTGGTTGCATCACCGGCTCGGAGAGCAAACGGAACACTGTTTATCTTCTGCCTCGGAGTCAATATTTGTCCACCAACAGTAAATTCCAACCACAATCCATCGTTCTGCTCGACCGTAGATTCGAAACTTTGACAATTCAGTTTGCATACCTCGATATCAAATCGTCCGGCGATTACCGACGTCTCACCGAGATCCTCGCTCCACAATGCCACGGCTCCGGTTTCGGAGCCGAACAACGCCACCGTCACCATCACATCAGCAGTAATGGGCACCCCATTGGGCGACGACAACTCCCCGACATAGGACACAGACTGCGGAACAGCAGTACCGATGGACGACATCCCAAAAAGCGCCAAAACCTGAGTTACCCATACCAAACGTCGTTTCATACCACCTCCACAACGCCGCCCGAATACTCCACGGGCGCAAAACCGCCGCATTCGCGGTGTCACCACCAACCCCGAAACCAATCCGGAGCAAAAAACCGTCGAATTTCAACCATATCACGATTGAACCCAGACAAAAAAGTTGAAAACGTTGCAGGATAAGACATTTAATTCGAACTTCTCACAAACCTGACTCTACGAGTGCCGAAACGTTTGTAAGCTCATGAGAAATCTAGGTTAACAACATCCGAACATCATTCAGTTGACTTGTGTGCCGGAATTTGACCACGCTGTATACTTGCAGACAACCGGCTGCGGGCAGTGTACAAAGGACCGTCGGTTGTACCCATTCATGGTGAGGTTGGAATGAGCGCGAAAGGTTCGACTTTGTGTTCGCCGTCATTGGTGGTTGGTGCCGGTGCTGCCATCTCGTGGATTATCTTCACCAGCATCGGCTGCAGCAACACCGTCGATGAATCCAACGACACCAACAGTGGCATGGTGGACGCCGCACAGGACGTAAACGACGTTCTCACACCTGCAGATAGCGCCGGCAATGACCAACCCGACACGGCGTCTCCGGGCATAACCGGGTGTTTCAGCGACCAAGAATGCACTCTTGTATTCCCTTCACCTCCTGCATGCCAGACAGCAAAATGTAACTTAATTGGAAATTTTTGTTATATAGGAGACGCACCGGACGAACTATTCTGCTCGGTAACTGGGCAAGCCTGTGGAGGAAAATGCAAAAGTGGTGAATGCGCCCCACTGAGCTGTGCCGAAGTTTGTTCCAACGGCATGGATGACGACTTCGACGGAAAAAACGATTGCGACGACACCGACTGCACCCAATCTCCGGATTGTGTTTCAAAATTATGTAACCCCGGTTTCGCTGTTTCCTGTGAAACGGAATTGATCGCCTCTACTTTGGGACCGGGTTCCTGGAAAAGTTCAGCCGCATACGATTGTGTCGCGTGGAAAATGGATGGTCCGGAGCGCGTCTACCGCATCGCACCTGGAGGGATCGCAAATTATTCGGTCAAATTGCTCGCAAAAGCCGTCGACCTTCGCCTCGTGGTGGTCGAAGAGGATCCCACCCAGCCTTGCGGTCGCGGGCGCTGCGTTGCTTATGGCGAAGAGACGGCATCATGGGTTGCCCAGCCAGATCGGGCCTATCTGGTCGTAGTGGACGGATACGCCGGAGCCGCCGGCGCGTTTGCGCTTCGGTTTGACTGCGCCGCACCGGTTGAATGGAGCTGCCACGACGGCGCCGACGACGATGGAGACGGAGCCATAGACTGTGATGATCCCGACTGCGAAGACGCACCGTGGTGCACGACCTGCGTTCCGCTCATCGACTTGGCCTGCGGAAGCACCCTGACTTATGTTACTGATTCGCCCATTTCAACCCAAAGTATTGACACCTACTCTTGCACCCAAACAGCAGGTTGGGACAACCTGGGACGGGAGATTTCGTTTCGTGTGCCGGCACCGAATGTTCCGATTGCGTACAAAGCAAACCTGACCACCGCATCCGAAAACCACCACCTGGTTGTGTTGCCGGAATCATCCGACGGCAAATGTAATCCGGATGGATGTATCCATGCCGGAAAAACTGTTGAATGGACCCAAAATGCGGGGGAGGCCGCATTTTTAGTTGTCGACGGTCCCAACGGACCAGGGGTCGCCTTTGACCTTGACTTGGAGTGTGTCCTCAACACCGAACTAGACTGCTTTAACGGCGTAGATGACGACAAAGATGGTGATGTCGATTGTGCAGACAGCGAATGTCTCACCAATGAAGCGTGCAACGTGTGTAAACCATCACTCAGTCTGGCGTGTAACAGCCAGGTATTTCTGTCGACGGCCATGCCGTTGGCCACGTCCAACCTTTCTGGAGGGGATTGTTCAGGAGGGGACTCCGACGGCCCGGAAATCGTCATGACGTTTACAAGCGGAATTCAACAACCGGTTCGGATATTGGTTCATGATGCCAACAATCCGACGTCGTTGGGTGTGATGGAACGAATCGATTCTGCACCGTGTAATCCATCAAATTGTGTCGATTTTTCTGACTGGTCGGTGCTTTTTACCGCGGAAAGCGGCACCACTTACGACATCGTTGTAGATACCGGCGTGACAACATCAACATCGTTCGGGTTGACGGTTGAATGCGGAACACCCACCGAACTGCTGTGCAACAACTTTGCGGATGAAGATTTGGATGGACTTTTGGACTGCGCCGATCCCGATTGCCAAGGCTTGGCCGGTTGTACGGATTGCCTGCCTCTTTTTCCGATTACGTGTGGGCAGACCGTTAAACTTCCCCCCATAAACGGTCTTTCAACAACTAACTTAAGCACATATTCGTGCGAAGAAACCGCACTGGATGGACCGGAGGTGGCATTTTCTCTGGTTACCACCAACACCTCACAAGCGACCGTCACGCTGCAAGACGGCCCGCCGGGAAGTCGTTTGTTGGCGCTCCAATCGTCGCCGATTCTGACCTGCGATCCGCTGTTTTGTTTTGATTCCGCCGTCGATAAACTTACCGTTGACGTTACATCCGCATCAGACCCCGTCACGGTTGTCGTCGATACTCCCGGTGACGAGCCGATTTCGGAAATTCCCATCGTGCTCTCCGTTGAATGTCTGCCGGGCATGGAAACATTCTGCGATGACGGATGGGATAACGACAGTGACGGGCAAATCGACTGCGCCGACCCGGATTGCACACAGGACCTAGTCTGTGCCACGTGCAAAGCCAACAGCGTCCTGTCCTGTGGTTCGGTCATCAACGGAAACCTGACCATAGGCGGCACCGTTGCCGCCTATGGGTGTACGTCCGGCACCGATTTCGATGCCCACGAGGCCGTATGGGAAATAAGTGTAGCAAGTCCGTTGGCCTTGAATGCAAAATTTTTCTCAAAACAGCCCGGAATGCGGATGTTTTTGATTGACCCGACCGAAGGAGGTCCCTGTTCGCCGGAAAGCTGTATTACATCTTCCGATCAATTGCTCAAACAACCGTTGACACCCAACAAGAAGTACTTGCTTGTTGTTGACGGGAAAAAAGAGGCCGCCGGCTCGTTTTCGATTGGCACGTCGTGTGTCGGCCTGGCCGAATTATGCAACAACGGAGCAGATGATGACGGCGACACAATGGTCGATTGTCAGGATCCGGATTGTTATTCCCAACCGCTGTGTATACCTCCGGAAAATTGTACAAATGGTGCCGACGACGACCTGGATACCTGGATCGACTGCGACGATCCGGACTGCTCGTCCCTCGCCGTCTGTAACCCAATCGAAATTTGTAACAACTCGACTGATGACGATGGCGACGGCCAAACGGACTGCGACGACGACGATTGCGATTCGTTTGTCGCATGTATCCCGGTCGAGATTTGCGACAGCCTCGAAGACGACGACGGTGACGGATTTATCGACTGCGAAGACACTGATTGTTTGTTTGCGCCTTCATGTATCGTCATCCCACCGGAGGATTGTATCAATGGCAAAGATGACGACGGCGACTCCTTTACGGACTGCGCAGATGCGGACTGTGCCGGGGTCGGCTCTTGCGGCCAATGTACGCTGACGGGAGTTCTTTATTGCGGAAGCAAGTTAAACGGCACGATGACCACTGGAACTACAGGAAATAACATGTTTTTGTATCCGTGTGATCCGGGAAAGGTATTTGGAGGACCGGAAAAAACGTTTAGGATCAACATCGGTACCGCTGCTTCAGCCACGGTTTTGTTTTCCGGCTCACCCGAATTGTCCGGGCATCATATCGAATTTGCAGGCGCCGGCTGCTCACTAACTGCGTGCAAATCCAGTTACTCCGGCTCGTCCTGGGTCGTCCCACTGACACCGAAACAGGGTATTGCTCACTATATTACCTTGGATTCGTTGGCGACCGGCAACTATAATTTTAACTTAGACGTCCAGTGTAATTAATGTGTGGTCCCGCCAACTATTGCGGTTGCCCGCCTAAAATCCATGCTTCCAAAGTATCGATTTCGTTCTGGTCAAAACAATAATCTTTTCCGGCATCCTGAGCAGGTTTGCCCGTACAGCCAAAACCATCGGGCATGGTTCCGTCCAAGACCCTTGTCAGACAACATGCACCGACGGTTTCGCCCGGGCAATAGTAGGAAGGCTGTTGGGTCGCGGCGTAATCGGAGGTGAGGCAAGTCGCCCCCAAACAATCGCCGGCCGACGCACCCTCATGGCATCCGCCGCATTGATTCAAAAAAATCGGCTGAATGTCTTTGGAATAGGTCGGTATCTTTGGGCAACTCCCGTTGTCTGTATAGTTGCACTGCCCCGAAGGAGCCTGGCAGGTATCATCCGTACAGGGGTCATTGTCATTACATGGCTTCGCGGCACCCGATTTGCAGCTTCCCCCATTACAAACATCTCCCAGTGTACACGCGTTCCCGTCGTCGCAGGTTGCCGAATTCGGCGAAAAACTTTGGTTGTTGACGTTGGGCACACAACTCATACATCCATTGCCCGGCATGGATGCGCCCGAGGCATAACAAACACCTCCGACAAGACATGCTGTAGGTGCTATCGAGAAAACACATTGTCCATCCGCTCCGCACGAATCGGAAGTACAGGTGTAGCCATCGGTACACACTTTGGGTGTTCCCAAACATTGCCCTTTTCCGTCGCAAGCGTCATTCAAGGTGCATGCGTTGACATCGTCACAGGTCAGTCCAGCTCCCGATGGTGTTTTTGCGCATTGTCCAGTTAACTTATCACATAAATTCTTCAGGCACGTTGTATCGCCGTCCGGCGAACAAACGATCACCGTGGCCGGATCCACTACACAGGTCCATGTTTCCGGCGCACCATCGGTTTTGCAGACATAGGTCCCATTACACAAATCGCCGTCATCCGGACAATCTGTGTCCTGCTGGCATGCACACACCTGACTCCCACTGCTGCAAGCCCCGGCCAGACATACGTCACCGGCGGTACATCCGTCGTTGTCATCGCACCCCATTCCGTTGGCGCCTGCGGCATCAAACACACACTTTCCGGTATCCGTAGAACATGAATCCACAGTGCAAGGGTTGGCATCCTGACAAACTAGCGGTGTCCCGGCGCACACACCATTCAAACAAACGTCATTGGTGGTACAGGTGTCCCCGTCATCGCAAACCACCTGATTCGCGGCGACGGTGTCATGCTGACAACTGCCGTCGTTGCTTACGCACACGTCAACGGTACACGGATTGTTGTCATCACAATCGGTGGCTATACCTGAGCAGACACCGCCGACACATTGATCACTGGCCGTACACCAATCGGAATCGTCACACAAACTCCCATCGGCCGCAGGATTGATTTGGCACATCCCATCGACACACACAGGCACATAACACGGAGCAATCAGCTCGCCCAATCCACACTCTTCGTCGGCAACACATTCCGGCGGTATCACAACGACATCGCCCGCATCCACGATATCCATGTCCTGCTGTTCGCCGGTTTCGGTGACATCGCCGGCATCCGGAACGATCACCCCACTGTCGTCCAACACGTCGTCGATACTCTGGGCATCCACGGCCTCCGGAACATCCGCCACATCTGCGGTCGCCAGATCATTTTGTGCCGAGGTATCCACCGATGTCGAATCCTCGTTGGCACCATCCGCCGTAACCAGTCCGTCCAGATCGGCCTCCCATAGACCTCGACCTTCATTGGAAAGGCACCCAGACAAGGTGCCTATCACCCAAAACAACCAACAAACCCCATAAACTACTTTCGCTCGGCCCATCCGCCATACTCCAACCATAAGAGGGTGTCTGGAAAAAACACACATCAATTACCTACCGATCATTGAGATAACCCACTCACGATAACCCCATCTTTCATCACCGCGGAATAGGTGAATGTGTTTGAGTCAGAAGTCAGTATTTTCTCAAGGCACACAACCGATTTCTGAGGTTGTATGGGTTGTAATAACTCAAACTTCGCAATGGCGAACTGAGAATCGCCGACCAAACTCCAATCATCGTCGAGGTAAGCCACTGTCAGAGGTGCGCCGGGATTGCTCGTATTGACGATCGCCACCGCACCCACGCCCGGCCAATTCGCCGCAACAAATGGATCTATTGCTACGTTATGTCCTGTTGGTTGTAAGATAGTGGCCCCTTGACCGGAAACCGCAACTTCGAAACAGCCAAGCCCTGTAAAACAATATTCATCGTAGAAATTAACAAACCGGACCTTCGTATTATCGAACTTCATCAAAAACTGCAGGGCGGCTATCGCCGGCGCGCCCTGATAGGCAACCGCCAATTTCATCGGGCAGGAAATCACCTGCCCCAAGTTCCCACCCAACAAACACAACATACCACATGGCCCAGGGTCACATCCGGGCACCTGAATGTGAATACATCCCACAGCGGCATCACAGGAATCCAATGTGCACGGGTTGTTGTCATCGCAGTTGGTACCAACATGGTAACAGCCGTCATCGGGTTGACATAGGTCGGTCGTACAAAAGTCACCGTCGCTGCAATCGGTGTCGACGTAGGCACAACCAACACCTAAGTTACAAAACTCTTCGGTGCATTCATCGGCATCATCACAATCGTCAATAAAATAGGCACAACCGGACCCGCTCACACAATCACCCAGCGTGCAGGGGTCTCCATCCTGACAATCGGCGTCCACAATACAACTATCGGCACATTGGTCAGGGCATCCGTCCTGATTTGCGTCGATATCGACACTGAGTGGAGCGTTGAGCCCGTACCGAATGACGATCTGCACATCGGTTACATTAAACGTGTTATCACAATTGGTGTCAGCGACCTGCGGCAACCACGCCAAGCATGCAGGCGGCGGGGCGTCGGCGAGACCGGCAATGGCCATCAAGATCGAGCATTGCACATCCGTTGCGTCGGCTTTTCCACTTGCCGTCAGGTCGCCGAGGGGTTTTAGACACATCGCCTTGGCATCGCCACGATGTGCCCACACTCCAAAGAACATGAATACTATGATTATAAAGTGTTTCCGAGTTTTCATAAATCGGCAGTATGCCACGATTGATGGACTTGGGCGTAAAAAAAAGAACACAACAAATCAAATTTGGCCGGCATCCCTCCGGCGGGTTTGGCCGCAACCTGGGGCGATGTCGACAACAATGGGTTGGCAATTCCTCCAAATGTGTCGCTGCCGCCCCTCCAGGCTCCACCAAGGTTCGCCGGCGTCCGTTCTGGACACGACCCATGGCGCGGGTTATAAGGCTGCGTTTTTACCTGACGGGGCAATCATGGCGACAAAAACAATCCTCACACGACTGGATGACGACAACCGACGAGCCGAACTGGGTGGAGGCCAAGCCCGCATCGACAAACAGCACGAAGCAGGCAAGCTGACAGCGCGGGAGCGAATTTTTCTGCTTTTGGACCCAAACTCATTTGTGGAGTTGGACAAATTCGTTACACATCAATGTACCGACTTTGGCATGGCAGAGCAAAAGATTCCCGGCGATGGGGTTGTGACCGGATATGGCCTGATCGATGGACGACAAGTTTTTGTATTTTCACAGGACTTTACTGTGTTTGGGGGATCGTTGTCCGGCGCGTATGCCCGCAAAATCTGTAAGATAATGGACCTTGCCATGAAGGTAGGGGCGCCGGTCATCGGACTCAACGATTCCGGTGGGGCACGAATCCAAGAAGGGGTTGTATCGCTGGCGGGGTACGCGGACATTTTCCTTAGGAATACCCTTGCATCTGGCGTTGTTCCGCAGATTTCAGCCATCTTGGGGCCATGCGCGGGAGGGGCGGTTTATTCTCCAGCGATTACCGACTTCATCGTAATGGCGAAATCCACTTCCTATATGTTCATTACCGGACCAGACGTCATCAAAGCGGTTACCCACGAGGAAGTGACCAAAGAGGCGCTGGGTGGCGCAGAAACTCATGCCGCCAAAAGCGGTGTCGCTCATTTTGTTGGCGACGATGAAAAAATGTGTCTGGCCATCATCCGCGAATTGTTTCGTTATGTTCCGTCCAACAACGCCGCCGATCCCCCATTTCGACCGACCACGGACCCCGTCAATCGAAAGGAATCAAGCCTGCGGGACCTCGTGCCGATTCAACCGAACAAACCATATGACATGCGGTCATTGATTCATCTCATTACCGATGACGGCCGATTTTTTGAGGTGCAACCCGATTATGCCCAGAACATGTTGATCGGCTTTGCCCACATGGGCGGGCAAAGTGTGGGCATTGTCGCCAATCAACCGTCGGTGTTGGCTGGATGCCTGGATATTGCCGCGAGTATCAAAGCGGCACGTTTTGTCCGCTTTTGTGATGCGTTCAATATTCCGTTGCTGACATTGGTTGACGTTCCGGGGTTTCTGCCGGGTACGGACCAGGAGCTTGGCGGAATTATTAAGCATGGCGCCAAACTGTTGTACGCCTTTGCCGAAGCGACAGTGCCCAAAGTCACACTCATTACCCGCAAAGCCTATGGCGGCGCTTATGACGTCATGGCGTCCAAACACATCCGTGCCGATATTAACTTCGCCTATCCTACTGCCGAGGTCGCGGTGATGGGACCGGAGGGCGCGGTAAACATCATCTTCCGTAACGAATTGTCACGCGCAACCGATCCCGAAGGGATGCGGGCCGACTACGTACAAAATTACCGGGAAAAATTCGCGAATCCGTTCAAAGTTGCGGAGTTAGGGTATATTGACGAAGTCATTTACCCCGAAGAAACCCGCCCCAAAATCACCGGAGCCCTCAGGATGCTTAAAAACAAACGGGATACCAATCCCCCCAAAAAACACGGCAATATCCCGCTCTGATATGAAATCCAAACGTGCACGGATCCCGCTAAATCGGAATTTTCACAAGCTTGCTGGTGATTATGGAAATTGTGGATGATCTTGGCATAATAGCGCACAACGTGTTCATGTTACGGCAATAAAGGAGACCCCATGGACGTAAACTTCGATGTTCGAAAAATTCTGATACCTGTTGATTTTTCCGATGCTTCACGTAAGGCGTTTTACGTCGGCATCAAAATGGCGACCATTTTTGATTCCGACATTCATGTATTACATGTGCAGGAACCGTTGACCACGTTCGAAAGCGACTACGACGAAGTTCAGAAAACAGCCAGTGACCTGGAGAGGTTGGAACAGGGGGTTCAGCGGCGGGTCGATGAATTGTTTGAACGCGGCGGTCTCCAGGCGGTAGACAGACGACGGGTCCGGGTCGATTTCCGTGGAGGTAAACCCTGGCAGGAAATCGTCCGATTTGCCGACGAGCAGAACATCGACCTCATCGTAATGGCAACGCACGGTTACAGCGGGGTGAAACACATGTTGATCGGAAGCACGGCAGAACGGGTTGTTCGTAAGGCAACGTGTGCGGTTCTTTGCGTAAAACCGGACGACGTGGAATAGCTCCAGGAATATGCCAAAGAGCCGTTGTTTTTCCGATAAGCGGGAGAACATCTTTTGTGTGCATACCAAAGAGGTTGTGAAAAAATATGGGGACGGACTTGGACGCGGGGATTTTGGCCCCGATGCCCGGAAGAAAACCGAGCCATATCGGGAATATGGCGCAGGTTTTTTTCTGGGTAGCGGGGACAAAAGCATCCGTCCAAGTTCGTTCAGCTATTTTTTCACAAACTCAAAGTACTCCGGTTGACCTTTTTCGCCGACAAAACCCGTACCGGAGTACTCCGGTTGACCTTTTTCGCCGACAAAACCCGTACCGGAGTACTCCGGTTGACCTTTTTCGCCGACAAAACCCGTACCGGAAAACTTCGCTAATAAAAACCAATACCTTGAGCACTATGAGCAATCCGGAGTAACCATCCAGATATTCTCGCTACGAGTGCCATCGGCAGGCTCAGAGAGGTTGTGAAAAAATATGGGGACGGACTTGGACGCGGGGATTTTGGCCCCGATGCCCGGAAGAAAACCGAGTCATATCGGGAATATGGCGCAGATTTTTTTCTGGGCAGCGGGGACAAAAGCATCCGTCCAAGTTCGTTCAGCTATTTTTTCACAGCCTCAGAGGGTCAGCTTCAAGCCGGTAGTGCTCCTGCTCGGGTCGATTTGGAGTCGGATGATCCGGGGCCGGACCGAGGAATATCGGGAATATTCCGTAAGGACGGGATTGGACAAATCGGCCAAAAGCGGCCGATCCGGGGACGCTTATCTATTTCCGCTGACCATCTCAAGGCATCTGGGCGTAACTATTTTGTGATCCACTTCCCGTGGGTATTCGTACACAGGGCATCCTGCACGGCCATCGACACGGCCCCCGCGGCGCAACCACCACCATACTATAATGGAGAGTTTTCATGAACCAAAACCTAGAAACCGTTCAGTCGATCTACACCGCGTTTGGAAACGGAGACATTCCTACCATCTTCAGTTATCTGTCGGAAGACGTCGAATGGGAACACGATGCGACCAATTACAACGTTCCGTGGTTGGTGCCGGGTCGTGGTCACGCCCACGTGATGAAGTTTTTTGAAGCGGTCTCAAACATCGAATTCCGCGTTTTTCAACCCATTAACTTACTAGCAGGGCAGAATCAGGTATGTGCGATCATTCGACTTGACGGCACGTATCGACCTACCGGGGGCCGCGTAGTCGATTTGGAGGCCCATCTGTGGACATTTGGAGACGACGGGAAGGTGATCCGATTCCGACACCTGGTAGACACCCACCAACACATCGCTGCTGCACAAAGTTAAGCCGGATTTCTCATGAGAAATCCGGGTTAGGCAGCGGGTAGTACGTAACGTAATTGAAGAGGGTGTTTACCTATTTATCCCCGGCGAGCGAGCTTGTGGCCGTAGCGAGCCGTTTTTGTCGACCGAGGCAAAATCGGCGTAGTAGGTCATAGACTCGCGCAGCAGGATTAAATATGTAAACACCCTCTCAGAGGGTCAGCGGAAATAAGGGAGTGACGCTGGTCGAGCCGATTTTGAGTCGGATTGTCTGGTACTGGACCGAGGAATATCGGGAATATTCCGCAGGGACGGGACTGGACAATTCGGCCGAAAGCGGCCGATCCAGGGTCAGTCATCTATTTCCGCTGACCCTCTCAGACTCTGGCCATGGCGAACACTTGCCAGGTAGGCAGCGACACGCTGCAAAACGGGATGCAGGTTTCCATCAACCGCAATCGATTTCAGGTCAGGGGTAGGTAGAAGCGGCGCCAACAGAACAGAGATATTCGTTGGCGTGTAGGGATTAAGCACAATAGTCTTACGCACCGCCTTCGAACTCATCCACCTCGAATGTGTAGCAATAAGAGTCAAGACGTCTGCGCCGATGGGTCGTTTTGCGGCAGCCCGAATGACATCCGCCTCAACGATTTTTGGATTTTGCAAAAGAATCCTGATGACTTCAATGGTCGGATCAGACAAAAGCCGGAGCAACAAGCCCCGATCCGTTCCGCGGGCCTTGGTTTTCCGCCAACCCAATTCCAATTCCGACAACAACGGATCCGACGGCAACTCATCGCTTGGGCCTCGAACGCGGTGCGGTGGAATCGACAACAACGCCATAGCCACGCTTATGTAACCGCTCTCCACCGCCTTTCGGTACCATCTTCCGGCAATGTAGTAAGAAAATCCCCGATCCGGTTCCAGAATAATCCGCGTATATGCCAACAACGCGCTTCGCGCCTCAGGTAAGTCCGGATCTCGATGGAACGAGTCCAACACACTGACTGCCACATCGCTTGAAACACGCGAAAGCTCTTCAAGCACGACGGCGTTGTGTGCCCCTGCTTCGACAAATCCACCAATACGCCGCTCTATCCGTTTTCGGCAGGAGAGCACTGGGTCTGGGAATTCCGCGCGTTCAGCAAGCAACACCACATTCATAGGTCTATTGTGCGATGTTTCGACGTATGGAGCAACGATTTTCCGGCATCAATCCCACGGCCAAGGCTCGGGTACAACCGTAGGAATCACATTGTTGGGCAAAGAAGCGAGAGTATTGATAAAAAGATCGACGTACTTCAAATCGTCCTGAATATCAAAATCTTCAGTATTTTTCAGCCAATTGGCTACCGCTGGGCGAATCGCCTCCAAAATTGCCAAAGCCGACCCTGTGTCTCCGTCCGTAGCCAATTCGGCCGCAGAACGAAATGCCGTATATAAATTGAGCATCACAAACGCTTTCTCCGTGGTTTTAGTCGTGAACGTACCAGATTGCGGCCATTCCCCCGGAAGATCCGGGTTGTCGACTTCCACCGTTTGAGAGAATACTTGACCCGTGGCCGGTTCCTTCCAGGTAAGATAAAGCGTACCAACTCGATATAAATCGCCCGCCACCGTACTGTTTATGTCGGTTTGCTCTCCCGACCCGGGTACACCCGATACCGCAGAAAACTTAGGCATTAATTCCACAATGATAGCCCCACCACCACCACGGCGACCTTCGATTTCCGGTTGGGTATCGTCGGTACGACCGGCGAGAAACAACGCGGGAAGGTAGATCTCTCCACCAGTGGGTCCTCCGGAGTACGCGTGTGTCCCAAACGCCTCGCGAACACCATAGGCCGGACCAGCAGAAAAGGTGATCGATACGTCCAATGCAACCGGCACCATAAATACTTTGACTTCTTCGGTAAATACTTCCAAAACCGAGCGAGCATCCTCCAAAAAGTAGAAATTCCCGGCGCCGACTTCACCCAGATCTTCCATTAAATCCACATCGAATTCCTCTCCGACCCCAATCGTGGTCAGCGCCACACCTTTGCCGGCGTATCCTTTCGCAAGAGATAACAACTTGGATTTCTCCTGAATCCCGGCAGTCATCACCCCATCCGACAACAAAATGACTCTATTTTGGCGGCTTGGGTCAAAATGTTTTTCAGCAAGTGTCAGCGCCGTAAACAGCCCGGCGAAAATATTGGTGGCTCCTTGTGCATCCAACCCGGAGATGGCGGTTAACAGTGCCTGCCGATCAGTTGCAGGTACCGCTTCAGCGACAATTTCAGCCACAGATCCATAACGAACAATCGAAATCATATCGTTCGGGAGTAGTTCATCCACCATTCGCTGAAGTCCACCCTTTACGTAACTTAACGGTTCACCCAACATGGATCCGGACGTATCGATGGCAATGACCAATTGTAATGGGGGTCGATTTTTGGAATCAACCGTTAACGACGTGTTCATTCCCATCATCACCATGGTGCAATTCGTGCCGGTCATCAGGTTGCCCATGACACCTAAACTGCCATGTAAACAAACGTTTTGACCACATTTCGGTTCAGGAAACTGCAGTTTGTGTTCATTAAAAAACCCTACTGCATCCAACGTTTCTGGAGACGGAATTTCGCCGTTTTCTAAGATCTGCCGAAACAGCCCGAAATCCTGCGCCCCAGGCTGACCAAGATTGTTCGCCTTACCAGAACCGGTTTCCGGCGATGATCCTCCCTGTCCACCATCGCTGTCGTCGCCACACCCAGCAGTTAGGGCCGCGAGCAGAAACAACCGTAAGATCAAAGTGATCGATTTGAGCCCGCCTTGCATGTCAGTTCTCCTTGGTCATAGAAATCACGCTTTCGAAATAATGCTCCGAAACATCCACTGCCGGGTCGATACACGTGGTCCCGGACATGGCAACAGCAAACGCTCGGGTCACAACAAGCACCGCAGTATCTCCCTCAAATTTAACGGGACTATCTGTTATATTAGTTGGAATTCCGGAAACGGCGCCGGAAACCCCAATTACGAGCGGCCGAACCAGCGAACCACATTCATCATGTGTCCATCCGCATTCTTCCGACACGGTAACCGAGGTGTTGACGCCATCAAACGGTACCACGGAACCACCAATTGCTGCTTTCACAACACCGGACTCCCAATCGATCTGCACCGTTGACAGATTGTTCACAACCGGACTTGTGATGGTCACGACCGCCCCCGGTTCCAGAGACAACATTCCATAAGGCAAACACACAAACCACTGAATGGACTCACCTTCACCCTGCGACAATGTCAACGCGGCACATCCATCGGACGTGACCTGAATATCGGTCAAGGTATGGACACCAAGAGGAACGGGCAACTCCCAGACGATCGACTGCTCTGCCGAAGGTACGGCACACCCTTGCGCAGAGGGGGCAGGCTCCAACGGAGGAGCGGGAAAGAAAAGATCAACTGGCGAGGTGGGATCAACGTGTAAGGCTGTTTGATCTGTCCCTTCCAAAACCAGTTCAACCCTACCCAAGGGCGCGGACGAATCCGTGAGGATTACCGGCAAATCGTCTTTCGTCCAGAACAAGAGCCGCACCGGCAAGCCGTCTCCATCGATAAGATAGGCAGTGCATTCATTTACATTATTGGAACGAACCAATGGCAAGAAGGAATTCGGAAACAGTTCGTATACGGATGCTTTGCCAAACACCGACCGGGCCAATAGCCCATTCGGGTCGGTTGCAATAAGGTCACAGTCCAATCGGATTGCATCATTGAGTGGTCGGAGGCGGATCACGCGGGAAATACCTGTATTATTAAACAAATACGCATCGGTTTGTATCGGAACCGGTGGAAATGGTTGTGCATCGGTCACGTCCGGATCGGGCGGGCTTGTGGCCATACAGGCCACTGCGCCAAGAATCAGTGTCAAGCGCGACACAACATATTGAAAACGTATCGCCGAACGCTTTGTGACCATTTCAGCATGGGTGGCTTTTGGTAGCAGGTAAATCCACGAGACGCCCAACATCGGGAGACCAACCAAATCGGTCCAGTCGACAGTAATACTCCAGGGAAATCCGACCCAGCCGGTCACCATCGACATGATGCCGGCTGCACCTGTGGACAAATTGATTGCGGAAAAGATCACCCCGACCGCCACGTGCACACCGGCAGCAGTACCACGCCGCCGCACCCCAAAAAGAGCACACAGAACCCATGGGGCAACGATCAAACCGACAAAATCGCTTATCTTACCGCTCAACCAACCAGGGTATACCTGTTTGAACCAATGATCGTTGACAACGAGAAGGCACAAAGAAACCACCCACAACGGGTGAAGCAACACACGAAACGGTCTCAATCGGCGGTCATTCATAACGAAAATTTCCCGAACGTGGCAGCATTTGGAAGCCACACCCATCGGCGGTGCAAAACACGAATCGCACTCACAAACAACAGTTCTCACCCTCCGTTATCTGTGTATGCTTTCACCATCCCCACAGATCCACAATACCAACAACGACTTCAATTCGGCACGGAACGTCCTTTCCGAACCATACCTACTTTTGGCGCCGCTTAACAACGACATCGGACCGTATGGAAAAGAACAATATACAGACATCGCTGGTCCATTATTTGCCGCTGAGCTACAATCGGGTTCTGCGTGAGATTTGGGGCACCGGTTGTTTACGATTTTTAACTGAACTGTTGGCGTAGTTATTGATTTCCGCACGTCGGCACTCGACCGACGCAGTTGCCCCCGGAAAATCTTTCAATAAACCGCCACAAACATGTCAAACGTAACGTTTTAGGGCTGTGTGTATGCAAAAAGAGTTGGATCGACGGTTATTCTTGAAATTGTTGTCGGCCGCGGGCGCAACCGCACTCATCCGCTGTGATAGCGGCGAGTCAGACAACGGTTCCGATACGGGCGGCGGTAGTGAAACGCCGCACAAAATCGTGGTGTTGGGTGCTGGAATGGCGGGATTGACCGCAGCCTACGAGTTGATGAAACGTGGTCATGAGGTTGTTGTGCTGGAGGCCCAATCCCGCGTTGGTGGCCGGATATGGACGTGGCGCGACGGATTCAAGGACGGGCAATATGGGGAAATGGGTGCGGTTCGAATTCCCGACGTCCACGACCAAACCTTGGCCTATGTAGAAGAACTTGGGTTGGAACTTGACGAATTTGGGTCGGGTGACCCCTTATATTACCTGAAAGGCGAACGTTTCGTACACAAAGACGGAGACGGATGGCCTGCCGCATTTAACTTCAGCACCATTGAAGCGGAAAAGGGGCTTGGCATGTGGGAAGACTACATCGCCGCAAACTTCGACTTGTTCGGCAATCCTCGCGACGGGTCATTTCCCGCTGAAGGGATGATGGAAGCGTTCGACAACAAAATTTACCGCGACTTCCTGAAGGACCGCGGGGCAAGTGACGACTGGCTCTTGTTATACGGTTCGGATCAGGGCTCAGAAATCAATAAAATCGGTACCATCGCCTGGATGGCACTCGAGGTGGCCGACCAAGACTGGGACAAAACCTACCACATTCGCGGTGGAAACGACGGATTGCCGCTGGGACTCGCCGAAAAATTGGGCGACCGGATCATGCTCGAACACGTTGTGGTGGGCATAGATCATGACGACTCCAAGGTTACCGTACATTATGAAAACAACGGAAAAGCGGGTTCAATGACCGCGGAACACGTAGTATGCGCCATTCCGTATTCGATTTTGCGAGACATTGACATAAAGCCGGCTTTTGCGGCTGACAAGACCAAGTGTATCAACGAATTGTATATGATGCCCGCGTCGCGCATCGCCCTTCAGACCGACACCAAGTTTTGGCAAAGCGAAGGAATCGGTGGCCTTAAAATCGCCAAAACCGACACCGCCGCGGAAAGGCTGTGGGATTTGAGTGATGTGCTGGACGGAACCCACGGAATGGTGCTTGCGTATATGCAGTACGAAAACGCGTTGGCTTTTGCGGCACAATCCAAAGATAATCGCATGGCTTATCTTACCGGAGAAATCGAAAAGTTTTTTCCGGATTTCGGTTCCAAGGTTGTCCATTCAGCGGCCCACGCGTGGTCGGAGGATCCGTGGGTCAAAGGAGCATGGACCGACATTCTTCCCGGTCAAGGCTGGATGTACCCACTTTTGGCCCGAGCCGAAGGGCGTATCCATTTCGCAGGCGAACACACTTCGATTTGGGCGGGGTGGATTCAAGGGGCAATTGAATCGGGCAAAAGAGCAGCAAATGAGATCGACTCCGGTGTGGCGACGGGTGCGGTCACCTCACAGAGCACCCTAAAACGTATTATTCGCCGCCGAGCGATTCGTTTGGCCCGCAGATTCCGGTTCCGCCCTTAACCGGGAATTCTCACGAGCTTGCGGGCGGGAGTGCTGAGATGCCTGCAGATTCGGGGCGGTGGAGCATTTTTTGCCCACAGGCATGGCAGCGCCTGGCTGCGCCATGTTGAGAACAAGAAAATTTACGATGCCCGAAGATGCTCGCGGACCGGCGCTCGTCGCCTCAAGCTTGCGAGAAATCCACGCTCATTTCATCGCCTACGGTCCGATTTATTGACCATCATCAGTCTATCTGCCGTAATCCTACCACCGGCGCCAACCGCGCCGCCCACCGGGCACTATACAGTGTTGTACCTGCCGTCAGGAGTAAACTTAACGTACACACCACGACCAGCCAGATACTGTCCAACCAAACCGGTAACTCCGAAATCAAATACACCTCCGCCTCAAGCGGATAGTCCACCCAGTCCACCAATTTGGCCAACAAGATTCCGATTCCTATGCCCAAAGATGTCCCCAAAGCCGACACAAACATGCCTTGAATCATAAAAATTCGCAGAATCGCCGACTTAGGAACCCCCATCGCTTTGAGGATGGCAATGTCGCCTTTTTTTTCGTGGATCATCATGACCTGGCTTCCAACGGCATTGAATGCAGCCACGACGATGATGATGAGAAAAAAAACAGTTGTTGCAACACGTTGGAGCTTAAACGCGGTAAACAAGTTGTGGTTCATTTCTTCCCAATCGACCAGCTTATAGCGCTCGGAATAGCCAAAACCCGTGTCCTGTCTGCGGAGGAGATGTAAGATACCAGTCACATTCTTTAGATAGTCGACCGCGTTTTCAGGTCGCTGCATCGCGTAACCGCGTACATCGCCCGATGCAATTCGATCAATACTCGCTTGCAGACTCTCCGCAGCGTCGAGAAAGTCTCCCAGACCGTACGGCTCGATCCGTCTACGCAAATCCTCGCTGTAGGCTTTGACTTTCAACACGTCGTCAAATCGCACGTCGATCCACAAAACCACGTCACCCCGATTTAGAAACCGTTGCGCGACACGAAAATCCACAAGCGCAAACCGCACGTCGTGTTCGTGGTATCCCGAACGAAACCACCCGACAACACGAAACCGAGCACTGGATGGCGACATGCCAAACGGACCCAACATTTGGCTGTCAACTCCCCGCAAAGGGCTCACCAGGTCGACCCGATCTCCTAACCCAACGTTGAGTCTCTTTTTAAGCCCTTCGCCCAACAGAATACCGGGCAGTTGCCCAGGAACATCCACAAACACACTCACTGTATACGCCGCCACTGCCGGTATGGCCTCCAGCGGCTCTCCGGTTATCCACAGCGATACCGGAATAGTGGTACCGTTGACGAGCCTTACTTTTCCCGGTCTGGGATTGTCTTGTGGTGGAACTTGTTCAGAAACTGCCAAAACGGCACGCTCCTGAGGTACCGCGATCATCTGTTTTAGTGCCGAGCCGTTTAACCGCACGAGATCTACCGCCTCTCCTTCGCGCACCGTTACCTTGCTTTCGCCCACCACCCGTCCGTCAACAAGCCATTCCAAGTCGATCTCGCCGGGATCCACACTGATTGCAGACGACACACGACCGAAATCTACGGTTTCGGTAGACTCCATGAAGTTATCCATCCGAATATTATCAATTTCACGTCTATTTTGACCGTCATCCACTATCTTGACACGCAACTGCAACGGCTTTTCTCCCGCGGCTGCATGCACAAACCTCAACCGAGCCCGACCAAACTCCGGAACGCCGGTATCATCGCCAACCCAAATTAGGCCTCGTTTTCCGGCATGATCCTGGTCGGGGACCACAACCGCCAACCAACCGGTGTCTTCCACCACATGGGAAATGGTGAGTTTTTCTTCATTTAGTGTATAATTCGGCTCACTTTGTAAGGAATTTAGTCCCCCTTCAACGATCGCGGGATCGAGTTTGCTCACCTGCCGAACCGTAGTCAGATCAATGCCTTTTAGGGCAACACCAGACCGCCGGTTTTCGGCGGCAGCCAACACCTCAAAATAGGTCGCCGGAGAAGCGCCCAAAACCCCGTCGGCCTGACGAATTTCTTCGGCAACCTTTTGATATTCCTGGAAGTCCCCTGATTTTTTCAAAACGATGAGATGGGGATGTAAGCCGAGTATCCGGTCCCGCAAAGTTACGTGAAAGCCGCTCGTGACGCCTAAAACGGGGATCAGCAGTCCCACGCCGATCACGATTCCGCAAACCGACAACACGGTGACCAGGCTCAACGATCCACTTCGCCGTGACCGTAAAATCCGGAACGCAACGAATAATTCATACCAGCGCGTAACCCAGGAGTGTTTCGAAGGCACGGAGGATGATTCAGCCTTCTTTATCAAACGAACCTCGTCGGGTAGGATGGTTTCGGAGCGCACAGCATTGACACGGCGCTCAAAGGTCGGAAAGTATAACCCGCCTAAACCGCTTTGCAACGGAGCGCCGAATGATACATAGAATTCACATCTTCCTTGCTTTTATGTTGTGTCTTATAGCCGTTGCCACAGCCGGTTGTTCTGAAGACACGGGGTGTACCAGCAGCGCCGAATGCCCTGTTGGACAGGTATGCAACGCCGGATTCTGCGAGATACCCGCACCAGGCGACATCGGTGACTCGTCAAATGACGCCGCAACATCGCTCGACAGCCTCGAACCGGACTTCGAGGAGGACACAGGTCCTACCGATGCGGGGACCAACGAAAACGATACACAACTTCCCATCGAAGACGTTGCCGACAGTCAACCACCGACAGACACACAAATTTCCGATACGGCAAATGACTCCACACAGGACCCGATCGATGTTTCGCGGCAACAAGACACCCACACACCCGGTAAACCCGGACCGCCCCAAGTGGTGTCGGTCGATCCAGGAGAAGGGCAGACCGAGGTAACGATTCCATTTGTTGTCGTGATTACCTTCAGCGAACCAATACGCCCAGAAACCGTCGACAACAACACCGTCCAACTGTTGGACATCGCAAACAAACCAATCGGAGGACCTCCCGTTCTAGCACAGGATGGCCTCAGCATTACACTGTCACCTCAGGCGTCCGTACTGCACCATGTGAGCCCATATACGGTGCGCGTCGACCCCGTGGTCCAGGATCTGGAAGGAAACCAATTGGGAACCGAGTTCAAGTCCTCCTTTTTTACCGGGGCACCGGCCGGCTGGGACGATTACGTGACCCTTGCCGCCCTATACGCTCCGGCAATATGGCAAACGTTGTCATTCGATTTGCCGCAATACGATTATCCGGTCGCGTTCGATGCCGACGGCAATCAACAGACAGCCGACAACCCAACGTGGATACAGGGAAAAGCAAAATCTCTTTCGCCGACCGTATACTGGGATGTCGCCGAAACAAAGAGTCACTGGGTGTTTACATACACCTTGTTTTACCCGTATCGGGATCCGGCAGGTGCAGGCGGTAAACCAATCGCAAATGACACCAGCGGGGTGATGATCGTTGTCCAGAAATACCCTGAGCCCATTCCGGTGGCAGCGGTTACGTACGGTCGACGGGGAGACATCCAGGACATGTTTGCTTACGTGGTCAGCGGTTCACCGTTGGACGGAAAACCACTGGTAGACGACAAAGGTCCAAGCGAAACATTGTTTCCCGACGGAAGATTTGCTCTTTATGTTACTTCACCACTGCATCAGGCGTGCTCCTGGGCATTGGGCGGTCCCGGGGAATGTGAGTTGAACGCCGGCATTAAAATAGGCCAATCCTACCTGACCATGACCACTCCATCCGAGGAACCAACCGTCGTTCAGAAAGATGGAAAATGGCCCAATTCACTAGAAAATGCGACATACCAACTGCGGTCTGGTGTCATTGAGTGGTGGTCCCGGCGAAACCAATTCGGAGATACGAAAGTCTGGGCGGCCGGATTCGATTTTAACTACGAGCCGGAAGCCGGCCGACCCGGGGGAAACCTGAAAGAACTCCCGAGTTTTTTTGGTTTGAACGTCGGTACGGACGGCGGCCGGCCACCTTGGTCCTGGTCATGGAAACCAAGCAGCTTCGGACAGTTCACTAAATTAGCTCAGGGAACACCATTTTTGGACCCCGCATGGTTCTTGTCGAAACGATTTGGACTTGGAAACAGTTGGAATTCGGCAGAAAAGACAGGGTTTTCGACCGATTACTGTTTTCACCCTACCCTAGACATCGACAACCGCACCACGGAACCCGATTGCCAATAACTATCGGTTCAACAACCAATTCGCAACCTCGGGAAATACTTCGTCCGGTGCCCGTTTTCCGAGCACCAGGTCGACATGCCCATAATCCGTTGTATGTCCCCGTTCCTTACCAAACAACGTAAATTGTTTGTCTGAACTTGCGAGATGGTCATAGACGTACCGCAAATCGTGCGGCGGAGTGAGTTTGTCCATCGAACCGGCGATGATATGCACCGGAACGTGAATATTCTGCATATTTTCTTTGTAGCTGTGGGTTCCGTACCAGCCTCGAAAATCATGCGCCACATACCAATCGAGAAACTGACGCATCAGCGAAGTCGGCAAATCCGAAAGAGCAAGAAAAATCAATTGTTGCATGAGCCACGGGTCCAAATTTTCCGGATTTGCAAATAAGTCGGTCAGTTGTTTCCGCAAAAGAACCACAACCGGTGACAGCATGCGTAAACTTGTCCGATAAGGCAGGCGATCCAGAATTTTCAGCAGACCTCTTAAATGAACCGCCCAATCTAAATAATTGCTTCGCATTCCTGAAAAGGTTGGCGAACCGATAGCCGTGAGACTCCGCAGATGATGTTGAGCCGCAACGGTCAAAAAAGCGTACCCAACCATGCCACCCATGCTGTGGCCCACCCAATGCACATCTTCATGGCCGGTTTCGGCACGGACCAAACGAAGGGTTGCCGGAACGTCATGATGAACATGGTCGTCGAAATTCCAGTCGTAAGTTACTGTCTTTCGATGTAATCTTCCCACCCTGCGCCGGCTGTTTCCCGCTCCGCGCAACTCCAACACCCACGTGTCAAAACCGCGTTGGTGCAGATAACGTGCCAGGCTGTATTTTCCTGGTGCATCCACGTTGTATCGATTCGAGCCCAGTCCGTGGCAGCATATGACGGGGCTTTGCGAAGGAATCGGGCGACGTTGTTCGTACCGATACAAGGCCAATGACCACCCATCGCGGGTTTCTGCAAAATAACGACGTGGCAACAATACCAAAGGAATCAGATTCAAAGCCGACCTCTGAGGACTCTATGAAACACATGGGGAAGAACTTGGATACGGGAAATCTGCCCCCCATTTCCGAAAAAAAACCGAGTCATATCGGGAATATGGCGCAGGTTTTTTGGGGGCAGCGGGGACAAAAGCACCCTTCCAAGTTCGTTCAGCTATTTTTTCACAGGCTCTCTGAGGGTCAGCGGAAATAAGGGAGTGACCCTGGTCGAGCTAATTTAGCGCTGAATTGGCCGGGACCGGACTGAGGAATATCGGGAATATTCCACAAGGACGGGACTGGACAAGGCAGCCTAAATTAGCCGAACAGGGTTCACTTATCTATTTCCGCTGACCCTCTCTATACAAAAAAGCAGATCTTCGTCTGGTTCGGTGCGTCTCACGGCTTTATGAAAACGATTCACCAAACCATTCTCATCACCTTGATACTGACGCCGCTGTTGGCCCTAACCTTTCCCACTCGCGTCGCGCATGCCTGAGGTCGGATTGATTGGGCGGGTCCGCCCATACAAACCAATACCGACGAAATCGTCGTTTCTTCTCACACCACAAAAACAAATCAACTGGTGTCGCGATCGGGGCCGATCTTGCCAACGACTTCCGGGTACTCACAGCGAGCCATCCAAGTGTCTCCTGATGCTCGGTTCCTAGTGTATGTCATTCCGCCGGAAGAGCGAATCCACCTTCCGCTTCCCGACGAAAACGACCTGCTGCCCCACGGAGGTACGTTGCTTCGATTGCGGGATGAGTCCGGAAATGAGCAAACCCTCACTTCCGGTAATCTCGGCGATTTTCGATTCTCTCCAGATTCAAATTGGTTGGCAGTGCTCGCCAACTCCGAACTATGGATTTTTTCGCTTCGTAAACCATTTTCGCAAAAGCTGGCCACTTACGATTCCCCGATGTGGCTTGAGTGGAACGCCTTCGGAATCGCTGTGTTGGACCGACGTACCGCAGATGGAACATCGGTTATCGACGTAGTGGACCTTCAAGGCACGGCATTGGCTCATGTCGCGCTGCCGGAACACCCACTAACACGGATCACAACGGCGGCAAATACCGGTCGTATTGTCATGTTTACCGCACCAGAACCCCATACCGGACAGGGTCTTATCTTAGAAATGAGCACCGACTCACCCCACGTTCCGCCATCAGCCCTAGGCAAATTTAGCGATGGCCCCGTCGTGAACGCCGAAATGGCGCCAAATGGCTCCGAGTTTACCTACGCAACCCAAGCCCATACATGGCTGGTTCGGGGCGAAACTCCCCGAAAACGAATTCAATGGGTCAAAAGTGCACATTCGATTTGGTACACGCCGGATGGTAACTTAGTCGCAGCAGATGCCGATACAGCGGTCGTGTTTCACGATGGCCGTGTGTGGTCGATTAAGGCGCGGTCCGGAGCGTTTCAAACGTTGCGTGTCCGCCGAGATGCAGACGGGTTTGTGCTGGTCCATGGCAATCGAGTGAAAGCGTGGAACCCCTGGACCAATACGACCCGCACACTCGGGCAAGTGGCCTTAACACGGCATTTGGTCTCGGCAGACTCGTTTGCCGGTGGACTCGTGTTTTGGACAACACAAAAATCCAACAGCAAACGCAAATATCAAAGTCAACGGTACAAATCGCTCTCACAAAACTACAACTGACTCCGCAAACACCAACATCCTCGCCTCGTGTTTTCAATGCGAATGTTTTGCACCCGAGCCAACCTCCAGGTAAGCTTGGATTGGTGACCAAAACGGAGTGAGCATGTCAAGCAAAGCCCAAGCAATTCTATGGTACGGCGTGGCAATCGTGATGGCGGTGTGGACTATGTTCGACTTCTACGCGATGCGTGCCGTTTTAGGTGTGCTTGCGTTGATTATGGGAACCTTGATGTGGATCAAACATCGTATGATTCGCCGGGAGCTTAACTTAACAGAGAACGAACTGGAGTCGTGGCGAACACAATTGATCGACGCAACGCCCGTTATTCTGGAAATGAGCCAGGCTAAACGCCCTGTCACCGAAATCGCCGAAGAAGTGGAAAAAAAACTAGGTCTGCCTCGCGAGGTCACGTTGAAATACATCATTGCGTTGGGGAGATATCAGGAGCAGAGCGGATAAGATAAAATCGCCCACCGCGCAGAACCGCCCGTTTGTACTCCGTACCCGGGCTTTCCGGATAATCCACGTCCCCAGGCAACACCAACACCAGCTCATTGTTCTGCCAAATGGCCACCGGCAATACCGGTGAACAAGGACCGCGAAGCCGCGCTTGAGCGAACACTTCCCCCACGGTTTTATATTGCTGCAAATCAACCATCACGGCGATGGTCGGCGGAGCCAGATCCAACTTATTCGTATAGTAATGCTCCAGCGCTTCTGTCGGCGACAACCAAACGCTGTCCGTCGTTTCCCGCGCGTCGTGTATCGGCTCTTGACCGTGAGGTAAGGCGGCCACAAAGAAATGAGTATCGAAACGTTTCGGCTCGATAACCGGCGTCACCCAATGATCCCACACTGCCATCCAATCAAACCTTAGCCTCAAATCAAATTCAGAAACCAGCTCAAAAAAACCATCCGGCGTCGGGTTTTCGCGAAACATCCGCACACGTTTCCACATCATGTCATCGTGTACCGGTAAGTCATCCCCGGTGCTGTCGGTCGCCAGAAAAACATTGGCTTCCTCCAGTGTTTCCCGCAACGCCGCAACACATATCGCCGCCGGGTCTGGTGCCCCGTACAATGTGTCGTATGAATTCTTTTCAGTCAGTCCAAAAACAAACGGTGCCCAACGTTGCTCCGAGTCGGCAGGATCCACTTTGCCACCAGGAAACACATAGGCATTGGCCATAAAGCCGCTTCGATGATGCCGCCGTACCAGAAACACCCGAAATGTCTCACCACGAGCCGCCGCATCAGGCCGCAAAATAATGACAGTTGCCGCTACAACAGGTGCAACCACGGAAGTCTCCCAATTTTACGTAAAGACGACTGAGTGTAGCCGCCGTTTCTCACCAGAGCCGGAGCCGAGTGCCATCCGCGGGTGCGCGCAGCCTCAAGCTGGAAGGATTGCGAGTTAGTAAGTTAAGATGCGAGGCGCTAGCGGGCGGGCACAGCTTAGTTCTGGAAACAGGTCGCTGTTATCGAAAACATCCCGGTTTTGCCGTTCGGGCCGTCGACGATTACCAAGAACTCGTTGCCTTTCGTGTCTCCAGGACCCGTAACGAACGTTTTTTGCGAACTTCCACCTGCTTTACACTCCGCCACATCACAACTTCCTTCGGCTCCGATCACAAACACGTGTAAATCGGTATTTCCCGAATTAATAGTGACGGTATATCCAGGCCCGGGGGATGCAAATGTAAAGGCTGCCTCGTTGCCGGTATAGGACAGGTCGGAGCACACGCCGTATGAATTGATCACGTCGGATGTACCGGCCGGTAACGCCAAGTCCTGGGTGATCTCTTTGCCACACTCCAGCGCTTGGGACGCCGCCGGGCACGCCGCACCATTCTTACAGGCTGCGTCGTTTGCACATTGGAGATCCGAGCAGTCTATCTTACCATCGTTATCATTATCTTTACCGTCATCACAATCTTCGACCGCTACGGGTTTACACGCTTCTGCAGCCGCACAGTCGGTATCATCGCAATCGACATCCCCATCTTCATCGTTGTCCACCTTGTCGTTGCAATTCGTTTCCGGCACACAATTTGCGGCGGCGGCACAGTCGGTATCATCGCAGTCGGTTTTGCCATCACCATCGTTATCCGATTTGTCGTTACACACTTCTACAGCAACCGGCTTACAATTCTCCGCGTCTTTGCAATCCGAGTCGTCGCAGTCCGAATCCCCGTCGCCATCATTGTCGGCGCCATCATCGCAATCTTCAGCAACCGGATTACAAACCCGAGCACCTTCGCAATCGGAATCATCACAATCGACATCCCCATCGTCGTCATTATCCGCATTGTCCGCACAATTTTCGGCGCAGGCCGTGTTGTCACCGCTCATGCAAAGGCCGGCTTCACACACATCGTCTTCAGGGCACGCATCCCCGGAATCGCAAGCTGTTCCGTCAGATGCAACCCCGTAAGTACACTTGCCGGTGGCGGGTTTACACGTGCCACTGGTCGAACAAACCGGTGCATTCGCGGCACAGTCGACGACTGAATCGGCAACAATTGCGCACTTTTTGTTTATACAAGCTGTTTTCCCATCACATTTGTCGGCATTGTCGGGGCAATCGGCATCCTCTTCACATTCGCATCCCAAAACCGTCGTTCCTACGCATTCTCCGCCGTCGCATGTGTCGTCTTCTGTACACGAGTTGCCGTCGTCGCAGACACCACTGGACGGGTTGTGGGCGCATACACCATTGGTGCATTCGTCCTGCGTACAGGCGTTGCCATCGTCGCACCCACCCATGGGGACACACTTACCGTCCTGACAAAAATCGCCACCACAGTCATAAGACGGACCACACGCCTGACCATCAAACGCCGCCCGCACTTCACACGCACCGTCACCGTTGCAAGCCGAAACTTCGCACACACCAACGGAAGCGGACGTTTCACAGGGTACGTCGGCTATCTCGGGCACTGTTTCGCACTTGTTCGCCGCACATTCGTACCGGTAACATACCTCAGGAGCAGCCTTGGTAGCGTAGCAGTCCTCATTCGAATTGCACTCTACTTTCACAATGACGACGTCGGTGTTGGTGCCGTTACCCGAAGCGTCCTTGTCATCTCCGTTGTCGTCGGAGTCACACCCGACCAGGGCCAGAGCAGCCATCAATATAACGCTCAGAAAAGCCATATTCCGAGCGGCCATGCTCAGAGCGAAAACGCGGAAACGAAGCATGGAACCTCCTATTCGAATCTCATTTCATTGTAGTCCACGGCAGGTCCTTTTCCTAAAACCGGATCGCCCGTCCACGTGGAGCCTGTTGCATATCTTGGCTGACGCGCCGCAGCGCTCAGAGGTTGTGGGCAAAGGTACACACTTCGTGCGTCTTTCTGCGACGTATCCGAAGTGCGGCGTAGCATATTCACCGAAACCTTACAGGTCAACCAAACATCACATCCACGAAAAAATGCGGTTGACATATAACGACCGAGTGATGTCGCCCAAACTTATCTTAGTATCAGATCGAATCATTGACATGCACTGCACTGTATTTGCTATGATTCTTGCTCGGAAGTCAGTGCTCTTTCAGTGAACCGACAAAACATTGCAGCAAACGACATTAAGTTAACGTCTTCTCACAACGCACAAATGGCGGAATAACTCCAACAAAATGAAAAATTTGACAGCTTCTGTGCGGATTTTCTTGCTCCTATTTTTGATTTGTCCGGGTGGCGGATGCCCGGCGCCCGAGGACACATCGGAGGCAAAACAAGTGAGTCCGGCGGTCGGGTGTTCGGTTTGCCCACCCAACACGGTGTGTCAAAGCATTGAAGGGGAAGACACGGTGGTGCTCTGTATCCCAGGTGGCAACAACAGCGACGACGATACATCGGACGGTTTGATCGAAAAACCTGACGCTGTGACTGACATCAGTGCCGCCGATGCCGCACCACCAGGAGCCTGTATGGACCTGTCATGCGAGTGCAGACATGCAGAGGGATGTTTTACAGGCCTTTGCCTTCCCCAACAATTCGGCGGAGTATGCACAATACCCTGCAAGACCCAATGCCCTGATGGCTTTCAGTGTGCGCAGATCCTTTTGCACGGCGAAACACAAAAAGTGTGTGTACCGCACGACTCACGTTTTTAAATTACGTTGTCGGACATCCTCAACCACGCCAGGAACTCGCTGCTCCAAACCGTGCTTTCGCATCCGCCGATTCGCGCCCATGATCGACCATCGGTGGTGGATAATCCAAGGCGGTCGGCCGGCGTTGGTGTAGCGTGTGGACAGTCTTTGGAGGAAGTCGCCGTAATTGGGGTAGCCAACGCCGGATATACTGCGCATCCGGATCAAATTTTTGCTGCTGAAGCCACGGGTTGAATATTCGAAAATACGGCTGCGCGTCTGCACCGGTCGACGCAGCCCACTGCCAATTGCCGTTGTTGACACAGGGATCGTAATCAAGCAGGTGCCGAGCAAACCATTTTTCCCCTTCTTGCCAGTGGATATGCAGATCTTTGGTCAAAAACGACGCCACCACCATTCGTGCGCGATTGTGCATTGTCCCCGTTTCCACAAGCTGCCGCATTGCCGCATCGACTATCGGAAACCCGGTGCACCCAGTTTGCCAGCGCCGCAATTTTTCGGGATCGTCGTCCCATTGCACCCTGTCGAGATTGGAATGAAACGCCCCCCGGAAAACATGGGGAAAATGCCACGCCAGGTGTGTAAAAAATTCCCGCCAGTATATTTCCCGGATCAAGCCGTGCTCGGGCCCGTGAGCCGCAATCGTGGTTTGAAACACCTCCCGAGGTGAACAACATCCAAACTTAAGGTAGGGAGACAGGTTTGACGTTCCATCAAGTGCCAACAGGTCTCGTTGTTCAGCGTAGTCGGTCAACGAAGAAACACGACTCAACTTACGCAACGCCTCGGACCGTCCACCACGATGAGCAAGGGTCTCCGACCGGTAAGTTAAGACGCGTTCCAAGAAACCGTCGGGCTCCTCAAACCCGATGGGTTTGGAATAAAATCGTGCACCGCGAAAGCTTTCGGAGGGACCTACGCCCAACTTACGTGCTGCATTTGCAAAGGGAGTATATACCTTAAATGGCTGGCCTTGTTGCGTCATCACGGCGCCCGGCCGATGAAGCACCAGGCCGCAATGGGGCAAAAAAGCAGTACCTCGACTGATACAAACACGACGAATCGTGTCGTCCCGCACCACGCTGAACGGCGTGTAGTCCTCATTGACAAAGACAGCATCAACTCCTGATTCGGAAATGAGCCGCCCCACCACTTGATCGGCCTCACCCACAAACAACCGCAAACGTGTACCCCACCGCACCAGTTCACGATCCAAGTCCACCAAGGACTCCACCATAAATTGAAACCCCGGCACGCTAAAATAAGCATGGGGGGTGGTCTGGCGCGGATCGAACACAAACGCAGGAATCACCGTGGCGCTCTTTTCTACCGCTCGCAACAACGCAACGTTGTCTTCAAGCCGCAGATCCCGGCGAAACAATACCAAAGCACAACGAAAAGACATTGATTTCAACCTTTCCGGAACGGTTCCAACAACACAAAGTTACTTCGAATCCACGTCCCGCTCCAAATCCCTAAATTGTTTCGCTTGCCGTTTACGTTGTATCCACCAGGCGGACCACGCCACTCCCACCAACGTTACCGAAATAAACAACACAACGCCGACCAACCAAAAATAGCTGTCCATCATCACTCCTTGCCGACGCGCAACAGGGCGGCATGTATCACAACGCTGAGAGGGTGTTTGGGTAAAAAATTACGTTACGCGAGTCACTGGCCTACTACGCCGATTTTGCATTGGTCGGCCCGTCCTCGACGTGGCTGTGGGTACGCCCCCGGTGGACCTCGATCGTCAAGACCGGCTCGCGACGGCACCGCCTTGCTCACCGGCAATTTTTACCCAAACACACTCTAACAGGTCATTTTCCCGATTCCTAATTCAACTATCGACAACCACCCCCGACCCTGGCACAAGGATTGCTTACTCTTTGGTAGGTGCAATGAAAACCCACGTTTTCTTGCCTAATGATTCAGTCACCGCCGTCAGGAGTCCAAAGTGAATTGTAGACATATTACACACAGAGTAACATTTTCGACATTGTTCGCAGCACTCATTCTTTTTGCGATGACCGCCACCGCCAAACCATTTGCCGACCCAATGCCTCCGGATCTTCTTTGTAAAAATACCGGCGGTACGTGGAACAACTGTGGAAGCGGCTGCGGACCGGCCACTTGTGCCAATCCCCAACCTGGGCCGATCTGCCCAGCGGTCTGCGTCACCTTATGTGAGTGTCCCGCTGCTTCGCCCCTTTGGGACACCGCCCAGGGCTGCGTACCCCACGATGTTTGCGCCACGATGGTGGGTGACGGTGACGGCGATGGTTACACGGCCGCCGATGGGGATTGTGATGACAACGACTCCTCTATTTCTCCCGCGGCCACCGAAACCTGTGACGACGGCACCGACAACGACTGCAATGGGCTGATCGACGACGGCGCTTGCAGCGGATGGGCTGCGGAGAAAGAACTCTGTGCTCAAAGTAGCGGTACTTGGACTGAGTGCAGTACCTACTGCTACCCGGCCACGTGCGAATCCGCGCAACTGGTGGAGTGTGATGCCCTGTGTATGCCGATGTGCCTTTGCCCCAAAGGGACACCGTTATGGGACACAGAAAAAGGATGTATCTCTGAAGATGAATGCAATAGTTCCAATCCTCCACCGATTGACAACGATTTGGATGGTTTTACGGTTGCACAAGGAGATTGTGATGACAACAATGTCGCAATTCACCCATTTGCTGCTGAAGAATGCGACGGAATCGACAACAACTGCAATGGACTGGTTGACGACGGTTGTGAATCGTCGGAGATCACCCTTTGTAACGACACCGGCGGCGAGTGGAAGGAGTGCGGCGACGTCTTGGAGGTCCCGACCTGTCAAAACAAGAACGCCAACACATCTGATAAGATAGCGTGCCTGTCTGCGTGCGCCTGTCCAGTCGAGAAACCACTATGGGACACCATCAAGGGGTGTATTTCTGAAGACCAATGCCCGGCGGAAGGAGACGATCAAGACGGAGACGGCTACACCGCCGATACCGACGACTGCAACGACACAGACCCCATGATTCACCCCGGAGCGACCGAAAAGTGTGACCTGGTCGACAACGACTGCGATGGTCTTGTGGACGAAGAAGATGGATGTGAGACCGAAGAGCCGGCCAACATCACGTTGTGTAAAACAACCGGTGGCGAATGGCACGAATGTGGTGACGCCTGCGGAACTCCGACCTGCACCAACCCGGCGCCCGACACAAGCCAGTGTGCCGCAGCGGGTTGTGGTCCGACATGTAAATGTCCCGAAAGCGCTCCATTGTGGGACCCGGAAATGGGATGCGTAAGCGCCGAGGCGTGTCCATCGTCGGGAAACGAAGGTGAGAACGACACAAGCGGCGGTGACGGTGACACAACCGGCTCGGACGACAGCAAAGGAGGTGTTTCGCCAATCAGCTCAGGCAACGACGACACCAATGACAACAAAGATGATACCGGTTGTCGGTCGGCAACATCGAGCCCGTCCAGCTCACTTCCGTTATGGTTTGGCGCCATTGTCGCGTTTGTGGCCCTGCGACGTATTCGAGCCCGGGTCTAACGTTCACAGGAAGGGTCGGCGTCATCGTGTACGCGACGGTTCGCCTGAGAGGGCCACTTCCTTATTTCCGCTGACTCTCTAACTCCATGCGGATCCCCAACTGCCCCGCTCGTCGTGCCTCTGCCCGCCGCTTCTTTAGGTACAACCTTTGCCCTTCATCGGTAACCTGACCCACCGGAATCGTGTTCGTTTTTGTTCGTTCCCACTCGGATCGGGCGTCGGTTAGGCGTAGCCGAAAACTTTGGAGCCAATCTTGGTAACTTTGTCCGGAAAACGATGGGTCGGAACGGTCGGACAATACTTTCTCCACCACGGAACGAAGCGGCACAAATAACGGATACAGCTCGTTTGGATCATAGGCATTACCGCGATCAAACAACCCGCCGCAAATCGTTCGCAGACTACAAATCGAACACGCCTCCGCGTACAGGTGGTCCCATTCTGTTTGTCGAACCGTCTGTTTCTCATCAAGAAAATGTACGATCCGTTCTTCGCCTTTGATAATTTTACGGGTCTCGGTACTCGCCCACGCAAACTCAGTCATATAACAAAGGGGCACCTTTTCCACCCGAAACGTACGCCCTGTTTCGGCCAACCGTTTCAGCGCACGGTGCAGCGATACTTCAAAATCCCGAAGCCGCGGAACAAACTGCGCCTGATTGACTTCGGCACGCCCCATCGATGGATCCAGGTTATTCCAGACAAAATGGCGCACTTGTGGGTGATTACGTATCCAATAATCAATGTTTTCATCCAGATGATCGGCGTTGAGCCGATTGATGACACAATTGATGTCGACCGTCATCCCAAGACGAGAAACCAAATCAACCGCCTGAAAAGCCCGCGGCAGGGTACCGGCGACACCTCGCAGTTTCTCTTCGATCTCCGGACGCACCGAATAAACAGATACATGGACATGCTGAAGGCCTGCATCTGCCAACTGGGAGGCAAAGTCGGGCTCTGCAAGACGCCATCCGTTTGTGATCATCCGCACGTGTAGTCCCTGCGCACGTGCATACTCAGCGATTTTGGGCAGTTCCGGGTGTAAGGTCGGCTCTCCCCCGGTCAGGATAACGCCAAAATAATTGCGGTCCTTGAGGTCATCGACTAGGGCACGCATCGATTCAAACGTATGTACATACGGTGTGGTTGGGTTAGAACAAAACCCACAGAAGTGATTACAATGCCGAACGACTTGTATGTATCCAATATTTGCCACGGAAACAGGATACCGAAATCCACACCCGCAGTCACGTAGTGGTGCTCAACATCCGTTTACGGCTGACATAGACCGCCAACCACAACACCGCAGCGCCCAATGCTCCGCCCAAACCCCACCAACGCTGCGGATTGGAGTAGGTCAACGTCACAAATCCGCCATCACTACCGATGCGCATCAACCCACCGGGGGCCGGTGAAACGGTTGCTCCCTCACTTTGCCATCTCTCATGGTAACTTTGGGCGATGACAACCGAGAATGGATCCGCCGCCCAAAATTCCATTCTTCCGGGGACAAACCCAACCACCTCGGGCACGCCGGACCCGACGTCGGGCAAAAGAAATGGCGTGGGTTCTTTCTTAAGGATTGCTATCGGCACAAAATGGGGACCAGGTTCATAACAGTTGGAGATCACATGGCGTAGTTCTGGAGCCAACGCGATACGGTTGGGTGCGTCCAAAAGCATTCCCGCCGTCAGAGGCACTTCTGTGGCACCCGACACGACTTCGCGACCGGTCGGTGCCGCACGGAGCCAGGCAATATCCAGAGTCCACAGTTCGACCACTGCAACCACCGCCAAAATCACTCCTAGGCACTTCAGTCGGCCTCCACCAGCCAGAGCTCGATCCACCGCAACTGCCGCCAACACACACAGACCGCACACCAAAAAAATCCCAAACCGGCTTGGAACGCGTAAATCGCCAATGACCGGCAACGCCCGGCGAAGGCCGTCCAACCCAAACGAAACATCCCCCAACATGGCCCAACCACCCAGTACGACGAGTAGAGCGGTTGGCAAGGCACTTCGGACATTGCGACGACGGCTACTCACCCACACACCAAATCCAGCCAGAATCAAGGTTATTACCCCGGGATGGATCACGTACTCCGGCCAATCGAATGGGTGCCCAGATATTCGTTCGGTCCCGACATGCCTTGAGAACAATGAGTCAAACCACAACGACAAATCCAATCGATCGGTATGAACCGGTCGCCGCGGAAATCGCAGCATTAGGTCGGCCGAAGGCAACAGTTGGGGTAACCCAAACAACGCCGCCCCGGTTCCGGCCAACATCACCGTCGCCACAGGTCTTGATGAACGGGTGCGCAAAGTACGCCATACGCCATCTAAAGTGAGCAATAGTGCCGCAAAGGAAACCGCATACACCCCGCCGAATGTCAATTGTGCCCCCATCACCGCGCCGAGCCCCCAGGTACGCAAAAACCACTGACGGCCATCTGTTCCTTCTTCGGCATACCGGGCCAAAGCCAATCCAAGCGGCAACAGAGCAAATCCCGCAAAAGGAACGTGGCCTTCGGACAAGTGGACCGAAAAAAACGGGGTCAGTGCCCACAAGAGCCCCCCGACCATCGCTGCGGGTTTTCCAAGTCCTTGACGGCCAAGCGCCCAAGCCATTCCCGCCCCGCCTACCGCCAACATGACGAGCACGGCGAGACGCATCCCCAACGCAGGTCCAAATAACAGCGGCAAGATAAACAGCGGTGACGACGTGAACCCTTGGGGGTTTTCTGTCATATCGGTGCCGGCGCAATGCCACGGATTCAGATCCGGGGGCCGCCCACCCCAAACCGCCTCAATCGCCACATGGGCCTGGTGGTGAAAATAGGACCAATCACGGTGCCACGCACCATCCGGATCCGCGACAAACCACGCTCCCAACAAAATCACCACACCGGAGGGCAGCAGCAAAAACACCGAACTGCTCCACAAACCCGCCATGGCCCTTCGAAATTGTTCCACATCAGTCCTTATCGTGTGCAACCGTTCTTCAACAGGTGTGGACCTTAAAAGAGCACGTCAGTCCGTGTCAATCACACCCGATTACACTGCAACGCCCCACAACGCCTGACTTGGATCCCCCAACCGTTTTGTGGCATGCTCTCCATATAGAACCTGGAGTTTTCCAGGGACGCTTTCGAATTTGCACCTCTTCGGAGCACCATGTCACGCCCACGTTCATCACCAGACGTTCTGGAACACCTAAGAAGCCAAGGTGGACTCAAATCCGGTACCTCGGAAACCGTGGCCCGGCAAACCCACGTCCCGGCCGCCACCGTGTTTGGTGTAGGCAGCTTTTATCATTTACTTGCCGATACGGACACCCACGTACGTGTCTGCACTGGTCTGTCCTGCAGTCTTGGCGGAGCCGATGCGTTACTTACGTCACTTGCAGCTTCCGGGGTTTCCGCCGCGCCGTGTTCTTGCTTGGCCATGTGTGATCAACCCGCAGCCGCTCTTGTTTTTCGCCGCACGGTGCCTCGCGCAACGGTGGATGACATTACAATGGCCCTCAACACGCCGGATACACCGACCCGACCGTCCACTATTTGTCTTGGAACCATCGGCCCAGAAAAGTTAGACCCCTGTCGTTCCGTCTTTCGTTTAAGTGAACAACAAGAGCCCTTAGGTACGTGGTTTGAACGGGCAAAATCGATCGGGGCGAAACCGATTCTCGATCTGATCACCGACTCGGGCCTCCAGGGGCGTGGAGGCGCCGGTTTTCCCGCAGGCGTAAAGTGGCGCGCCGTTGCCGCCGAAACCAGCCCGCAGAAATATGTAGTACTCAATGCCGATGAGGGCGAACCCGGCACATTTAAGGACCGTGAACTTTTAATTAGGCGTCCTGATCTGGTCATCGAAGGCCTTGCCATCGCCGCGTGGGTCACCGGGGCCACCGATGTTTATTGTTATTTACGTGGTGAATTTGAACACCCATGGGCCGCTGTCGAACACCTCACCCGGCAAGCCGAGGCCACCAGCGTATACGGGAACATCCGTTTTCATCTGCATGCGGGCGATGGAGCGTATATTTGTGGCGAAGAAACGGCGTTGCTTGAGGCCCTTGAAGGAAAACGTGGAATGCCTCGGCTAAAACCACCCTTTCCCACCACCTCGGGTTTATTCAAAAAACCAACCTTGATTCACAACGTCGAGACCATCGCGTGTGTCCCGGCCCTCATCCAATTTGGTGCCCAATGGTTTCGCGACCTTGGTCGTACCCAGCCAGGCACCAAATTGTATTGTATTTCCGGCCATGTACACGCTCCGGGGGTGTATGAATTGCCACTTGGAATCACCTTGGATGAACTGATCGACACGGCCGGCGGACCGATCGGTACCCCCAAAGCCTTTTCTCCCGGCGGCGCCAGCTCCGGTTTTTTACCGATGCGTTTCAGTCACTTACCACTGGACTTCAAACATCTTGCCGACATCGGGTCTATGCTCGGATCAGCCGGAGTGGTTGTACTCAATACCGAGGCCAGTATTGTTTCCGCCACTTTGGACCAACTCCGGTTTTTTGAAGCCGAAAGTTGCGGTCAGTGCGCCCCGTGTCGCATTGGGACCCGCTGGCTTCATACCGCCCTTCGATCCAATCAGGACAAGCCCGGCTCGTTTTCACGGTCGACAGCCGAGGACATCGTGTGGCAAATGAAAGAAGGATCGATATGTGGGCTCGGGCAGGCAGCACCGTTGCCGCTGGAAAGTGCCCTTCACTATTTTCCTGAGGAGTTTGGCCATGACTGAAAAAGCATGTGTGACTTTGGATGGGCGCCTCGTAGACGTCTACCCTGGTGACACCCTTTTGGATGTCGCTCAACGGCAAGGTGTGGATATTCCCGCGTTGTGTCACGACCCACGCCTTGAACCCGCCGGGGCTTGCCGATTGTGTCTGGTGGAGGTCGAAGGGCAAAGGCGGATGGTTCCGTCATGTGCCACACCTGCCACACCGGGGATGGTCGTCCGCTCCAAATCAGAAAAGGTCAACAAACACCGTCAAACACTCTTGGGCCTTTATCTTACCGATCACCCAAGTGACCGTACCCAATGTGAACGCCACAGTCCCTGTGAGCTACACGCCCTCGCTGACGTGTACCATGCACCGACACACTGGCAACACGTGGAACCGTTACGCACGGGTCGGGATACCGACGACAACCGGTTTCTGACTTTTTCAGCCGACAAATGTATTTTGTGTGCCAAGTGCACCCGTTATTGCGAGGAAATCGAAGCTGCCAGCGCGATTACTTTGGCTTATCGTGGCCCAGAAACCACCATCGCGACGGTCGACCACCATCAGTTAAGGGATACGGATTGTGAGTTATGCGGCGGCTGCGTCGACATCTGTCCCACGGGCGCCATGGCGGCGGTTCTCCCGACCCGGATGGACGCTCCCCCTCGGTCCCAACTGGAAAAAGTCCGTACAACGTGCAACTACTGCGGCGTGGGTTGCCAGTTGGACCTCCATGTAGACAAAAAGGCCAACCACGGGCGCGGCAAAGTGGTACAGATCACCGCCCCACCGCCCGGATCGACGACCAACGACGGCAATTTGTGCGTAAAAGGTCGATTTGCTTATCAATTCATCGACCATCCAGAACGTTTGACAACCCCATTGGTCCGCCGCACGGATGGCCTGCTTCATCCCGCGACTTGGGAGGAAGCGTTGACCACCGCCGCCAAACGACTGATGGAGGTTCGGGACAAACACGGCGCCGATGCGCTGGGATTTGTGTCGTCGTCCCGATGCACCGTGGAAGAAAACTACCTGGTGCAAAAGTTATCGCGGGCGGTGTTTTTTACGAACAACGTACATCAATGCGCAGCGACGTGACACGCTCCCACCGTGGCCGGTCTGGTCACAACGTTTGGAGCCGGAGCTATGACCAACAGCATCGGCGAAATCCGAAACGCCGACTTTTTGTTCGTCATCGGCAGCAACACCACCGAAGCCCACCCGGTCATCGCGATGGAGATGAAACGGGCGATGCGCCGAGGAGCTACCCTTGTTGTGGCGGATCCCCGTAAAATTTGGCTTGCGGACCACGCAACCCGGCATTTGCAGCTCAAACCCGGCACCGACGTTTGGCTGCTCAACGCCATGGCGAACGTGATTGTCACCGAAGGCCTGTGTGATGAGTCATTTATCAACGGGCAAACCGAAGGTTTTGATCGGGTTTTGGAAACCGTGTTGGCGTACACCCCCGAAGAAGCGGAAAACGTGACGGGAATTTCTGCGGAAGACATCCGGTGGACCGCCCGCCTTTACGCAACCACCCCCAAAGCAGGGATCTATTACACCCTTGGAATCACTGAGCATTCTCACGGAACCGACAATGTTTACGCGTTGTCGAACCTTGTTTTGATGACCGGCCATTTGGGTAAACCGTCGGCCGGCATGAATCCTTTGCGTGGCCAGAACAACGTCCAAGGCGCCAACGATGCGGGAGCGACCCCGGTGTTTTACCCCGGGTACCAACGGGCAGATGACCCGCAGACCCGAGCCCGATACGAACAGTCGTGGGGCGTGCCTTTGCCTTCGACCCAGGGTCTTAACTTAAACGAAATGATGAAAAAGATCGGCAGTAAGATCAAAGGTCTTTTCGTGATGGGAGAAGACATTGTGTTGTCTGAGCCCAATGTCGCCGAGCTTGAAGAAAGAATGAAAAACCTGGAAGTGGTCATTGTTCAGGAGATTTTTCCAAACGAAACCTTCCGGTATGCTGACGTCGTGTTTCCTGCCGCATGTTTTGCCGAAAAAGAGGGTGTGTTCACCAATTCAGAACGCCGTGTCCAACGGGTCCGAAAGGCCGTGTCGCCGCCCGGTGAAGCCCGGGCGGACTGGGAAATTCTGGTGGCGCTGGCCCGTCTTTGTGGTGCCGATTGGTCGTATAATTCGGCCGGCGACATTTATGCGGAAATGGCGCAAGATACCGAAAAGTTTCGTGGTATCAGCCACATCCGCCTCGATGAGGAAGGGGGATTACAGTGGCCGTGCCCCACTTCGGACCATCCTGGAACAACCTTTTTGCACCGCGACGGGGTGCTGCGCGGCAAAGGTAAATTCGTCGCAGTCGACTACCGTCCTTCCGCGGAACATGCCGACAACGACTTCCCACTCGTGTTGTCAACCGGTCGCACGTTGTATCATTATAATGCTGCGACTCAAACTCGGCGGGCAGAGGAACTGGCCGAAAAACAACCCGAAGCGTTTATCGAAATCCACCCCGACGACGCAACGGTGCGAAATATCACAACGGGGGATTGGGTACGTGTGTTTACTCGGCGCGGGTCCGTCGAATGTATTGCCACAGTGTCTCATCAGGTGCAATTGGGCAGCATCTGGATGCCGTTTCATTTTGCCGAAGCCCGCGCCAACTTGCTGACGACCGATGTCGGCGACCCGGTCACCGGCACCGCCGAATACAAGGTGTGTGCTGCAAACGTTGTGCTGGTCGCTCTTGGCAAAGGTTCCGCCCCGTTCCCCGGCGCCCACTTTATTCATCGGGGTTGACCCCGGCACATCAAGGTTTCGTATGCCCGCCGATATTGTGCTTTCCACCCTGAACACCCGATTTGGGCACTGTTCGTTTGGGTTACGTTACCTTCGAGCCAATCTCAAACATTACCGCGACCGATCACAAATCCGAGAGTTCACGATTGGGCAGCGCCCTATTGACATCGTCGAGGAAATTCTTGCCGAAAATCCTCGTATTGTTGCGTTTGGAGTCTACATCTGGAACACGGCCCCCATTACGGAAATCGTGTTCCTTTTGAAAAAAATCCGTCCCGAAATCACCGTGGTGTTGGGAGGGCCCGAAGTCAGCCACGAAACCGAACATCAACCCGTGTGCAACGCTGCGGACTTTGTGGTCCGTGGTGAAGGAGAAGTTGTTTTTGCGTGGCTCTGTGAACAAATTTTGTCGGGAAACACCCCAACTCAGCACATTTGGGAAGGAGGGCTGCCGTTGCTTTCGGAGTTGTCTTTGCCGTACGACGAATACACCGACACCGACATTGCCCAGCGAACGGTGTATGTGGAAGCGTCACGTGGGTGCCCGTTTCGGTGTGAATTCTGTCTTTCGTCGTTGGACAAATCGGTGCGAAAATTCCCCATCGACAACCTGTTGCCGGCGTTGAAACGATTGTTGGACCGTGGGCTTTTACAATTTAAGTTTGTAGACCGTACATTTAACTTAGATATCGCGACCAGCCGTTCCATCCTGGAGTTTTTTTTAAGCCACCAACGCCCCGATTTATTTGTCCATTTCGAAATGATTCCGGACCGTCTTCCCGAAGAACTTCGGGATGTCATATCCCGGTTCCCCAAAGCGGCCCTCCAGTTTGAAATCGGAATACAAACCTTCGATCCCGACGTGTCGGCCCGAATTAGCAGGCGCCAAAAAGTCGACGTAGCCGAAGACAACCTACGTTTTCTCAATCAACACACCGGAGTCCACCTTCATACCGATCTGATTTTTGGACTTCCGGGGCAAACTGTCGCCACCATCGCGCAGGATTTTGATCGCCTGAGAGGTCTCGGCCCCCACGAAATTCAAGTGGGGATTTTGAAACGCCTGCGAGGTGCCCCCATTACCCGCCACGACATAGATTGGGGAATGGTGTACAGTCCTGTTCCTCCGTATGAGGTGTTGTGTACCCACGACGTGGACTTTCCTACGATGCAGCACTTAAAACGGTTCTCCCAGCTATGGGATCGGGTGGGAAACAGCGGTTATTTTGCGGAAACGTTGGTATGGATGTTCAATGGAGGGTCACCATTTCAACGATTTTCGGATTTCACCCACCAGGTGTATCGAAACCACCACCGCTCGCACTCGGTTGCGTTGACCACCTTGGCTGAAGAGTTGTTTTTGTTTTTAACCAACGACCTTGTTTATCCATCCAAACAGATTGCAACCATCCTGGCGAGCGACTTTTTGCGCACCCATCAAAAATCATTTCCGGAATCGGTCGCAGCATTTCTTGACACCCCCTATCGGACGCCAAGAAACCAGCCTGCCCCGACATCGCGGCAGGACCGCCATTCGTGATCGGGGTTGAAAAGGGAGTTTACCGGCGAAGGAACGTATGGGACGGGTGCTTTTTCACCAAGCCCAAACGGGCTAACCCAATTTCCCCCAAGCTTAAGGCCACGAGCACCGCTCTGCGAGGGTGTTTGGGAAAAAATAGCTGAACGAACTTGGACGGATGCTTTTGGCCCCACTGCCCATAAGAAAAACCCTGCGCCATATTCCCGATATGACTCGGGTTTTTCGAGTCCAATCCGCCGCAAAATCCACGCCCACAGTCCGCGCCCATATTTTTCCACAAATTCGGAGTTTTTTTGCTTTTTCCTTCACTTGATGCAGCATCTACTGCCGTCGGCGTTTACGCCGCCGCAACCACTTGGGGTTGCCCCTGCCTACGATGTTGAAGGGTAGATAGACATGAAACCGTTTTCAAAAGCGGCTTTGCCTTTTTGTGTTGTTTTGATGACCCTTTGGTTCACCCATTGTTTCGGCGGTACCACCACCGTTCGGGGTGTTGGAAGCAGTTGTTACAATGGTGGAGTGTGGTCCCGCACTCTTGGCTCCAAATCGGAGTGTGGTAAAGGCCTGCGGTGCTCTTACGAATTCGACCATCAGTGTGTGCAATCCGTCGGAGAAGGACAAGCATGCGACGGCTGGCCTCATCCGAATCCCTACAAACCAAAGGGGTACCGGTATTGCACCATTTGGGGGTCGACTCCCGACTCACACGGAACCACTCAGTTAGGGCGTTGCTGGAAAGGAAAGTGTGTGCGGGCGCAACGAAAAGGTCAGGTTTGCACCGACCCATCCGGCCCGGGACCTTGGTGTTTAACCCCGGGAGGATGCCGAAACGGACGGTGTATTTCCGATTGAGGAACTTGGAAGGTTTACGGACAAATCACCGCGCCGGGTGGGATCGGAAACGGGGTGGTGGTCGTGTCGATCGACAGAAGGAAAGCGATCAGTTCCGCCCTTGCTTGCTGCGCCACCGGATCGGTATCCACATTCGCCAAAAATCCCGGGCTGTTGGCTTGGTGATGAGCCGCGTACTTTTCGCTGAACAACTCTTCAAGTGTTTCTGCCGACCCGTCATGCAAATAGGGAGCACCAAAGACCAAACCCAACAATGACGGCGGGTTATAGCCTTTTTGACCCTGGGCTATCGACGTCATGTCCGCCTTTTTTTCCACCGCGGCTTCCCCAAATGTACCGACGTTTCGCAGCACACATGCAATCCGCGGCGGTGCAATGGTTGTACCGTTGACCACTTCGGCTCCCAGCACAACCGCGTTCTCATTTTGACCCGGCGGCAACGAACTTGCATTGATCGCCAACGTGGTTAAACCGGCATTGGTCGTGACCGACGGTGTATAAAAACGTTTGGAAATCGTCCACTTCGCACCGCCGTGGCAGTTTTGGCAGGCCGCGTCTTCAAAACGTTGGCGACCAGCGGCAACCAACGCTGGATCCAGGTTGGACGGAGCTTTCGGAGGCCGAATCGTTCGCATGTAGTCCCTGATTTCGTTCCAGTCCGCAAGGCTCGAAATATTGTCGACTACAAATTCCGTGGAGCCGCTCAACCCCTGGTGATTTTCGATCACCCCGTTCACGTTGACGGCGTTTAGCGGAATCGGATTGTCGGAAGCGTCTACAATCGCCCCTTTCCCACCCGAAACACCACGCGTATTGAGTTCAAAATCGGCTACTTCGTCGAAAATGGCCGTCCAGTTAAAAATCCGCTGGTCCGAAGGATCCGACTTGGAAAAACTGCCGTCGAGGCTCGTGGATTGTCGGGGACCCGCCGCAAAATGCCACGTCACGTTGTCGCTGAGACCATTGGGATGGCAAGCAACACAACTGCCCCAGGATTCCTTGGACCAACGTTTGGTCGCGGTATTAAAGAACTTTTTCCCCGCCAACACACTTGCTTCGTCACTGCCGGGAGTCGGAAGCGGAGCCGATTGGATTGTCTGAACCACGCTCTGTTGGTTTAAGTCGACAATACTCAGTGTTCGCGATATTTCGTTGGCCACATACGCCATCTTCCCGTTCGGAGAAATGGCGATTCCGGTCGGTGCGCTGCCTACGGGAACATGCAACGCACCGGACGCACCAATTGACAGGCTACCGTTGGCCACATCATATACCACCCGAAGCAGTAAATTACTGCCCATGGCCGCTACATAACCTTCGTTGGTTCCGGGGATAAACGCGATATCCCAAGGAACGTTTACAAACTGGCGCCCACCGTTTTCAGCGCTTTGATTTTTGACCAGGGCGTTCAGGTTGGCGGTGCCGACACCCGACAGATCTTCATCCAATGTGTCGAGATCAAATACCGACACCACTCCCTGCACGTTGACGTTAAAGTTAACGGGTCCCCGAGGGCCGGCGCACGTGTTCACCACGTATCCGCGCCCGTTGTGCAACACGATATTGGCCAATTGGTTGGGAAAACACCCCTGTGGCACAACCGGTCCGGCCGGCGCGGAAAATCCAACATCGCCGATCGGCAACAGATCGATCTCACCTGAAAGTGTTGAGTCCAACGCGCCCAACCGATAAATGACCCCTTTGCGGCCAAAATCCGTGCCTTCGCCGCTGCTTTGTGGGGCAAAATCCGGATCAACGATGCCGGATGGTACCGACCAGAACCGAGTGATGAACACCGATTCGTCGTTGTCCGAACCATCCAAGTCGTTGGTGACCGCAATCGCCCACGGCAAACCAGGGGTGTCCACGTCGTATAACTTGGTCCATGTAACGGTATCGACCACGCTGACCGTACCATCTGCAGTATTGGCAACGTATAGCCGTCGGCCCGAAGGAGAGAGTCCAAGTCCAAAACACTCGCTTCCGGTGGCCAGCGGCGACGAAATCGTAGGTGTCAACGCGCCGTTGAGCGTGATTTTCACGACGGTACCGTCTGCTTTGTTGGTTACATAAACCGTTTTTGAATCCGGTCCAAACACCAGTTGGGCCGGTTCCGACGTGCTGGAACCTACATCGGCTGTGTGTGCCACAGCCATCGTGTCGGCGTTGACAATACTGACCGTTCCTAAATCGGTATTGACCATGGCCACCCACTTGCCGTTCGGGCTCACTGCAACAGAACTGCCCTTACTTTCTCCTGGTAAGATCGCAGGCGGCGGTTCCCCGAGATCCGGGCAAATATTGGCGCCTGCGGGAATAGGAAACGGTTCAGTGGTTTCGTCAATCGTCAACAAAAAGGCGATCAAGGCGTCGCGGGACATAGCTTCGTCCACATTGGTATCTACGGCGTCAAACAAACCCGGTGCGTAGGCTTGATGGTGGTCGGCATAAGCCGACGAAAAGAGGTCCTTTAAGGTTTCGGCACCACCATGATGCAAATAAGGGGCTCCGTAGGCCAACCCAAGCAGCGACGGAATGTTATAACCGTTTTGCCCCTGTGCTTTGGACACCATGTCGGCTTTTACTTCCACCGCGGCATCTCCAAAAGTTCCAACGTTGCGTATGGCACAACCCAATCGAGGTGGCGCAATGGTCTGTCCATTTGCCACTTCGGCACCGAGTTGAATCGTCTCGGTATTTAACCCAGAAGGCAGGCTGGATGCGTTGACCGCCATGGTTTTGAGGGCATCGTTTTGGGCCAACGACGGCGTAAAATACCGGGTCGATATGGTCCATTTGGGGCCGCTATGGCAGTTGGTACACCCAAACAACTCAAAATACAGGCGCCCCATTGCTACCATGTCCGGATCCTGATTGGTTGCACCTCGTGGAGCCCGAATGGTTTGCATGTAACGTTTGATTTCATTCCAGTCATTTAAGCTTGCCAGATGATCCACAAGAAACTCCGCAGAACCATTGAGCTGTTGGTGGTTCTGCGCGACTCCGTTCACAATGGCGGCATTGAGCGGAATTACGTTGTCGTTCGCATCGGTAATCGCCCCTTTGCCGCCGGAGACACCCCGCGTATTGGCTTCAAAATCGGCCACTTCGTCAAAAATCGCGGTCCAGTTAAAGATTCTCTGGTCGGCCGGATTGGTTTTGGAAAAACTGCCGTCCAGCGAAGTCGACTGCCTCGGCCCGGCGGCAAAATGCCAGGTGACGTTGTCGCTTAAACCTCCTGGGTGGCACGAGACGCAACTCCCCCACGATTCTTTAGACCACCGTTTGGTGGACGTGTTAAAAAACCGTTTTCCGTTCCAAATCGTATGTTCGTCCGTGCCGTCGAGCGGTAGCGGTGTGGACTGAGTTGTGGCAACAACCGATTGGGTTGCAACCACAACCGCAGACAATGACCGACCGATCAAGTTGGCGGAAAAAAACCGTTTGCCGTCATGAGAAACAGCCGTTCCTTGCGGAAATCCGCCCACGGGCACATGGAAGTTGAAGGCCGAGCCCACTTCGACTTTGCCTTTGGTTGTCGCAAAATTGACGCGCAAAATAAGATTGCTGCCGCCTGCGGTTACATAAGCAATGGTTTTGTTGGGGATAAACGCGATATCGGTCGGCTGATTGATAAACTGCCGCCCGCCGTTTTCCGCGGACTGATTTTTCACCAGCGCGTTTAAGTTGACGGTGCCGCCTTTGTCGGGCAGTTCTTGTTTGGAGTCGATTTCGAACACCGAAACCGCACCCTGCATGTTGACGTTGAACTGGACCGGGCCACGCGGACCGGCGCAGGTGTGCACCACGTACCCACGTCCCTTACGTAATGCGATGGACGACAACTGATTGGGGAAACAGCCTTGGGGAAGTTTTTTGGTGGACGGATCATCAAAACCCACGTTTTGGATCGGCAACAAGTCAATGGTGCCCTCCACTTCCGTGGCACCCGTTCCGAAATAATAGACAAGCCCCTTACGACCAAAGTCGGTGCCTTCGCCGGACGACTGGGGTGTAAAGGTTTCGTCAACTATCTCCGATGGAACCGACCAAAACCGGGTAACAAAAACGGTTTCGTCGCTGTCATCGGTGTCCAAGTCGTTGGTGACCGCAATGGCCCAGGGGACGCCTGGGGTATCAATGACCCCGGCTATCTGCCAAGTGGCTGTATCGATTAGCGTAATAGTCCCGTCTACCGAGTTGGCAACATACAGGGTCGCGCCGGTAGGGGTCAAAGCAAGCCCTACCGGTTCACTGCCCGTGGCAAGCGGAGGGTCCACCTGCGGATTATCCTGATCAAAATCGGTGATGCGGGTCACCGAACCGTGTGCTTTGTTGGTCACATAAACAGTTCGGTCGTCGCTGCCAATGACCAATTGGGTCGGTTCAAAATGGCTTCCCCCAACCGAAATGGTGCGCAGCAACGTATAGTCTTGGCCATCGATCACGGAAATGGACCCGTCATCGGTATTGACCATGAGCAAAAACAAATCATCGGCGGTAATTGCAACGGCACTTCCTTTGCTTTCTTCGGGCAAAACACCCGGCGGAGGGTTGCTGGGTACCAATGCACAAGCACAGAAGTCGGCGCAGTCTTCAAACGCGATGGCCGAGCAAATTCCTGACCAGTTGGAGGTGGCACAACCATCATTGATATTGACAACACAAGCCGTACACCCGTCGCTGTCGCACCCTATCGACGGATGGGCGGAGCAACAGGATCCCGTGCACGATCCACAGTCTGATTGACACGTAGCACACTGTTCAAAGAACTCGCACACCCCATCTCCACATACAGCGGTGCAGGCGTCGGGGCAACCGTCGGTGTCGCCGTCGATTTGCGGTGATAACGGTGACCCGAGTGCAAGATTGACAAGCACTTGAACGTCGACCACAGACAACTGGAAATCACAGTTGACGTCGGCGGTGTCCGGTGTTCCGGCAATACAATCCGGTGGCGACCCTTCCTGATTATTTAAGGACCACAACGATGCTAATATAAGACATTGAACGTCAACGATATTGGTTGCACCGTTGCCGTTGACATCACCTACCGGGCTAAGGCATTGCCCTGCAAAGCTTTGCTTAGGTATTCCGACGGCAATTAGAAGAAGCCCGACCCATAGTGAAAAGGCAGCAAGAGGCCACCTTGGCGACTTGATAGGCACTATACAATTCATGGTCTGGACAGGATTTTCCATGAGTGATCTCCGGGTAAAAAAGGACAAATTCGTGAGGCAATTCCGGCCCACATCAACGCCTCTGCGACCTCTCCGTTCGGTGTAGTTGACGCCGCAAGGTTTTTAAGTTTCTCCCGCTGGATTTGCAGCGTAGGACGATGGTCGTTTTCTGTCAAAGGCGGTGCGACCGGAATTTTACAGGCGTTTCCGCCATATCGGGACATTCGCAAACCCTGGACGGCTATTTTCGGACGTTGTAAGTCCGATTTTGACCTTTGGCGAACGCTTCCAGTCCAATTAGGTACGCCGACAAGCGGGTTGTCCGGTGTGCGGCACAGATTGCAATTGGCCCCGGGAAAGGTCATCATACCAATGAGACAACCACCGAGTTCAACCGGGACCACACCCTCACAGCATGGATTGTGCCCCAACGCAGCTTCGGTTTTCGTAATGGTTACGTTTGTATACATCATCGGCGGAGGTCCTGCGGAGGTCCTATGGACAAGTTCAAGGTACGTTATGTTACTTATGTTATGGTGGTAACAGCAGTTATTGTCACGCTGATTCAACCCATTCCGCTTGCCGGTGCCGCTTGTTTGACACCTTTGGGCGATGTGACTGGCGACGGCAAAACCAATGTAGTCGATGTTCAATGCCAGGTGCTGCTCGCACTGTGGAGCTTAAGTGGAGATACCGGCGGGGCTCCGGGGTGTATTGGCGGCGTCGACCCAACGTTGACCGACGCCAACTGTGATGATCAGTTAACCGTCGTAGATGTTCAGTTAACGATTTCCTATACACTGGGGCAGTCGCTGGATGTCGCCATTGACTCCAACAGCGATGGTTGCCCCGACGCCTGCCAGTTGTATGTGTGTGGGGACGGATTTTGCAGCGAATTGAATTCCGAAAACTGTATTAGTTGTCCGCAGGACTGTGGAAGCTGTACCAATGACTGCTGCCTGCCTGCCGAAACACCTGGTTGTGCCGACGCCGCCTGGGTCGATTGTGTGTGCGCGGAAGACAGCTATTGTTGTGACACCGCATGGGACAATCTTTGTGTTGTCGAAGTCGCCACACTGGGGTGCGGCAGTTGCGCTCCGCTCACCGATGATTGTTGTCAGGCGTTTGACTCACCGGGGTGTAATGACGGCGGCATCGCGTGTCAACAATGCGTCTGTGCCCTGGATCCACTGTGTTGCGAGGTGGTTTGGGACGAAACCTGTGCCGACAAAGCCATCATCGACTGTGCTGTGGGCAACACTCTGTTCTATGCCGCACTATCCGGTGCGTCAGAGGTACCTCCAAACGCTTCACCGGCCACGGGCGAAGCGTTTTTGACCCTAAGCGATGGTGTGTTGGGATATGTTATCCTTCATTCAGGCCTGACCGCGCCGGAAACCGCGGCCCACATTCATCAAGCCCCGGTGGGAACAAATGGTCCGGTGGTGTTTCCGTTGCCGGCCGGGGCAGTCAAATCGGGCATTTTATCGTTAACCGCCCAACAGATAACCACGTTGTTACAGGGGCTTTATTACATCAATATCCACACCAGTGCCTTTCCAGGCGGGGAAATCCGCGGGCAGATTCAATTGGTGGCCGAAGGAGGTTGTGAATGCTCGGCTTCCAGCGGCGGCTGCTGCGACGCCGCCGGCCCGAATCCCGGCTGCGGGGATTCCGCATGCGAAACCTGTGTTTGCAATCTGGACGCATTTTGCTGCAACACGGCCTGGGACGAAATTTGTGTCGGCGAAGCCAACGGCGATTGCCCGTTTGAGTGTAATTGTCCGCTTCTGGCCGACTGTTGTTTAAGCCCGGGAACACTGCCGAGATGCGACAATCCGGCGTGCGAAGCCTGCGTATGCGAACTCGATGACTTCTGCTGTGACGTGGCATGGGACATGGCGTGTGTGGAACTTGCAAACCTATCCTGTCCCAACGACTGCGGATGTGCGGTATTGGGATGCCCCGGAAAAGGGGGGTCGTGTTACGAACCCAACGGAACAACGGGTTGCGATGATGTCGACTGCTGCCAAAAGGTCTGCGATGTCGACGCGTTTTGCTGCGAAGCAGCATGGGATGCCGTGTGCGCCGATGAAGCGATCGCCTTGTGCCAAACCTTCCCGACCGAGTTTTGCTGCGTGTTGGGCACCAATGTACCCGGTTGCGGAAATCCGTTTTGTGAAGATTGTATCTGCCCAACCGATCCGTTCTGCTGCGACGTAGCTTGGGACTCAACATGCGTCGAGCAGGCACAAGGTGCGTGTACTACACCGTGTCAGTGTGGTTCGTTTTAACCCGGATTTCCAACAAGATAGCGGGGGTCAGCTTCGAGCCAAAAGTGACCCCGAGAGAGCTAATTTAGTGCTGCATTGGTCGGGACCCGACTGAGGTTATATTGAGTATATACCGCACCGACCGGCATGGCCAAGGCAGCCTAAATTAGCCAGTCAAGACTCATTTATCTATTTCCGCTGAGCCTCTTAGAGGGTGTTTGGGAAAAAAATAACGGCGAGCGAGACAGTGGCCGTAGCGAGGCGGGCCTGCCGACTGAGGCCCACCGGAGGCGTACCCGAAGGTA
>JABWCM010000118.1 GCA_013360285.1 Myxococcales bacterium | reverse complement strand
CGATTCTTCTCGTTTGCATCATACGTGCCATCTGTGTTGCTGGCTTGTAAGTGGCTATAATAAAAAAGATTTGATCTGCGAAGAAGGTGGAGGGCGGACCCAATTTGGAACCCAGTGAAGTCATTTTGACTCAGGTGGGACGAGTCAGATTGACACAGTGGGTGTTTTTGACTCATGGTAAGGACACGATAGGGTCGGGCCTGCCGGCGGTGTCGGGTTAGATGAGAAGGGTGCGTGATGACGGAAATATTACGACAGGTTACGAAAACACTTTCAAACGAGGCGTCGTTGGAAACCCGTTTGCACACCGCGTTGACGATTCTCCAAGACCGATTTCACTACGATGCTGCGGCCGTATTGTATAAACAAGGAAACGCTCTTGTACCGTTGGCCGCGGTGGGGCTTTTGGCGGAACTCAGTGGACGCCGGTTTGTACTTGCCGACGAACCCCGACTTCAGCAGGGTTTGGCCGCGGACGGACCGATCCGGTTCGCTCCGGACAGTCCCCTTCACGATCCCTACGATGGGTTGCTGACCAACGATAAGACGGCGACATCGAGAGTGCATGCCTGTTGGGTGATTCCGCTTTGTGCCGAAGGGGCGACGATTGGGGTTTTGACGTTGGACAGCCAGGATCCGGGGGCGTTGGATGCTCTGGATAGGGATTTTCTTGATGTGGTAGCCGCGGTTATCGCATCGGCGGTTTATGCGGCGATGACCGCGGATGCCATGAAGGCACAACGGGAACATCAGCAGACCATGGTCCACTTTGTACGGCGGGACTTGGGGGAACGTCTCGGAGATGAATTTCTCGGCGTGTCGTCTGTGGTACAACGAATTCGTTCGGAAATTACGATGGTGGCCAAAACAGACCTTCCCGTGTTGATCACGGGTGAAACCGGCACTGGAAAAGAGGTCGTAGCCCGGGCGATTTATGGGCAGTCCGCGCGTCGCGGAAATGTGATGTTGCACCTTAACTGCGCGGCGTTGCCCGAGGCGATTGCCGAAGACGAACTGTTTGGGCACGTGCGTGGTTCGTTTACGGGTGCTGAAAGAGAACGTCCCGGCAAATTTGAAGCGGCGGACGGTGGAACGTTGTTTCTTGATGAAATCGGAGAATTGCCGCTGTCGTTACAACCCAAACTCCTCCGGGTGTTGCAAAGTGGCGAGATCCAACGTGTTGGCACCGATCACACGCGGCAGGTGGATGTGCGGATCATTGCCGCCACCAATCGGAAGCTGGACGTCGAAGTTGAATCGGGTCGATTTCGAGCCGACCTATATCATCGTTTGGCGGTGTTTTCGCTGACAATTCCTCCATTACGCGAAAGGCAAGAGGATATTGATCTTTATTGCGGATATTTTCTTGATAAAGCACGGATGCGGCTCGGTACCGGCCCGTTGCGGCTCGACAGCGAAGCGCGTGTGGCTCTGCATGAGTATGGTTGGCCCGGAAATGTACGCGAATTGGAACATATTCTGTTGCGAGCGGCACTGTGCGCCGCAAAAGGGGGGCCACGGGGAGACAGCGTGATCATTTCGGTTGGCGATTTGGCGTTGCCAGGCACGTTGGGTCATGGGGTTTCGGATCCGCTGTCGACCGTGTTGTTGGAAAGTCCGTCCAACAAGTCGTTGCGTGATGCAACCGATGAATTTCAAAGACGGTTAATTGTGGTGACTTTGGAGCGGAATGACGGCAACTGGTCGGCGGCAGCCCGGGAACTCGATTTGGATCGAGCTAACTTACGGCGGCTTGCTCAGCGCCTTGGTGTCCAGATCCAGTGATATCCGTCTCCGATATTTCTGGGTGGTGAGTGTTCCCAAAATCGCCCATTCTGGTGTTCAATCACCCAGCACAAAAAAGAATAAAAGTCATCGTGTATCTCTTGACGGCTCAATCAATACGGCCGATGATGGCCGCGATTTCTCCTGGGGGAGGTCCATTATGACTGAGAAAAGTGACCCTGCCAGATTCAGAAACTCTCCTTTAAACCACCGTCCGTATTTTATTGCCAAACAAGATTGTGCTCCGATGTTGCGCACAGATTCCGTTGGCTGCGTTTTAGCGAGAATCCGGATTCGAAGGTCCGCCTTGACTACTCTACGTCTCGCGGATCGTTTTTGGGGAAGTTTCGCGACAAGTCAGGGAACGTTGGTTTTTTTGTTACATATGCTCAAGCGCTGCTCTCGGCTCCGTCATTTTACCAATCTTGTCCTGTGTGCGGTGCCGTCTGTGTCACTCCGAGTAGTGTGACGCGCGGAGGTTAAACATGTTGAGCGAACAGAGAAATAGAGTGTTGTCATCTTTGTGCAGACGATTCGGTTGTTTATTGGCATTTTTGGTACTTGTTACTGCGTGTAGTGAAGAGACGACCAAAACCGTTGAAGTTGAAGTTGAAAAAGCGCGTGTTGCAATCAGTGGTGACTATTCCGTGGAGGTGGGCAAAACCATCACATTGACCGCCACGACGGTTGCCGGTACCGACGCGTCTTATACCTGGACGTCCAATGATACCGCGATTGCGACCGTTGCCGAAGACGGCACCGTGACGGGTGTTGCAGCAGGTACGGCGATCATTACAGCGACCGGAGTCGATAGTGGATTGTCGAGTGACCGCGGCGTGGTCGTGACCGAAGAGGGTAGCGTCATCCCGCCGGATCCGCGGGTGAGCATCGCCGGTGGTTATGCGGTGGCCGTGGGCAATACGTCCACGTTGACCGCATCCACAACCGACGGTGTGGATGCCACGTACAGTTGGGCGAGCAGCGACGATACCATCGCCACGGTTGCGGATGGTGTGGTAACGGGTGTGAAAGCGGGTGAGGTGGTCATTACGGCAACCGGTGACGATACCGGTGCTGTGGGTGAACACCCGGTTGTGGTGGTTTCAGAAGGCGGCGATCCAGGCGAGCCGGTGGTTGTTCTGGATGGGGATTATGTTGTCCAAATGGGTGAAACAACCACGTTGACCGCGGAAACCGTCAATGGAACGGATTCCGGCTATGATTGGGTGAGCAGCGACGAAAACGTGGCAACGGTGGCCGAAGGGGTTGTGACGGCGGTCGCTCCAGGCCAAGCGGTGATTACTGCGACCGGTAAAGATACGGGCGCTGAAGGTAAGATAGGGATCGTTGTGGTGGAATCGGTTGTGGAACCCGTCGTCACCGTGGAAATCGAAGGAGAATATCTGCTGAAACAAGGTGAGACCAGCCAGTTAACCGCGACAACTTTTAACGGGACGGATTCGGGATATATCTGGTCCAGCAGCGCAACCGATGTTGCGTCCGTTGAAAACGGGTTGGTTCATGGTGATGGAATCGGTGAAGCCGTGATTACAGCCGTCGGTATCGATACCGGCGCGGTTGGTAAGATAGGCATGGTCGTGATCGGTTCCGGTCCTGCGCTGCCTCCTCAACATGAAGAATGGCAGGGTTCGGCGCATGCGGACACGACCGCCGAAGCATTCAACAACTGGAACGACGACGGTGCCGTACCGGCGAGTTGTGCCAAATGCCACAGCGAGGGCGGCTACCTTGATTATCTGGGAGCGGACGGGTCGCCGGCAGGAACAGTGGAAGCGCCCGCGGCGCTTGGCACCACGGTCACGTGTTTAACCTGCCACAACGCAAAAGCAGTTGAACTTTCGGCGGTCGCGTTCCCGTCGGGGGTTGTTGTGGAAGATCTGGGTCCCGATGCACGATGTATTGCTTGCCATCAAGGACGTAGTTCCGGACCGACGGTTGAAAAGAAGATTGTCGACTTGGCACTTGCCGACGATGACGTGACAAACGACACGTTGACTTTCCAGAACATTCATTATTTTGCCGCCGCGGCAACCAAATTTGGTTCCACGGCGAAAGGTGGGTATGAATACGCGGGTCAATATTACACGCCGAAGTTTGACCACGTTCCCGGAATGGATACGTGTATCAACTGCCACAATCAACACACGTTGGAGGTGCGTGTGGGAGTGTGTGGAGATTGCCACACCGGAGCGACGAGCGTTGCTGCGTTGGATGATCTGCGTATGTTTGGCTCAACTGGAGATTATGACGGTGATGGAAATACCACCGAAGGTCTTCGTGATGAGGTGGCGGGTCTTGGGGCTACACTGCTTGTGGCGATCCAGAAGTATGCAAAGGACAAATTGGGTAAAGAGATCGCCTATTCGGACTCTACACACCCCTACTTCTTTATCGATACGAACAAAAACGGCACCGCCGAAACCGACGAAGCGGTGAGTGCAAACAAATACTCCCCGTTTAGTCCTCGGCTGCTGCGCGCAACGTACAACTACCAAATCTGGAAAAAAGACCCTGGGGCGTTCGCCCATAACGGAAAATACATCGTACAACTGCTGCATGACTCCATTGCCGACCTAAATTCGGCGTTGACGGAGCCGGTCGCATTTGCGGGAGAACGAGGGGACGGAGGGCACTTTGACGGTGATAGTCAGCCGTGGCGTAACTGGGACTCGTCGGGAACGGTACCTGCCAATTGTTCCAAATGCCATACCGGAGCCGGATTCCAGGATTTTGTGACCTATGGTGTCACCACACCGCATCAACCCGACCACGGATTGGCCTGCACGACGTGCCATACGTCGATGCCGGGATTTGAGTTGGTGAAGGTCGACAAGGTGGTGTACCCGAGCACCGTTACGATCACCGATCCGGGTAACAGTTCCAATATTTGTGCGACCTGCCATAGTGGGCGCGAAGCGAAAGCGTCGATCGATACGGCGATCTCCACCAACAAGCTGTCATTTAAGAATATTCACTACTTGCCCGCTGCGGCGACAGTTCAGGGGGCGGATGCCCATGTCGGTTATGAATACGACGGAAAGACGTACGCCGGAAAAACAACACATATCGGTGGCGCCGAGTGTATGTCGTGCCACTCAGGCATTGCGACGAACCACTCATTTAGCGTGTTTGACAACGCAGCCAAATGCTCAACCTGCCACGGCACCACGGATATCAAGAGTTATCGAATGGGTAGCGTGCTCGACTACGACGGCGACAAAAACACCACGGAAGGCCTTGGTGATGAGCTGAGTACGTTAGCGGAACTGGTGTACGAACAGATGCAAACCGTAGCCGCCGCCGCCGGAAAACCCATTTTGTACAACGAAGCGTCCTACCCGTACTTCTTTGCGGACACCAACGGCAATGGCGTATTGGACCCCGATGAAGCGGTGTCGGCAAATAGTTACAAAAACTGGACACCGGAATTGCTCAAAGCTTCGTTCAACTTCCAGTTCTATCACAAAGAACCCGGGGCTTACGCACATAACTTCAAATACATGGGCCAGCTTTTGTTCGACTCCTACGAAAACCTTGGCGGGGACATCGCTAATTTGAAACGCCCATAGACACACGAAGTCCTTGCGATGACCTCCAGAACCCCCCTTTGTGAACCTGGCTGTGTTTTTTCCCAAAACACCCTCTCATAGGTACAGCCAAAATCAAACATCTGCTTAAGGTACAAGTAGGGTAGTCATCTACCAAGGTGACTTAGCCCGCAACGCACTTCGCTATGTGTTTTCCCAAACACAAGGAGGTTGCTATGAAAAGCATCATACGAATAACGCTCACCCTGCTGATGATAGGCGGGTTGAGTTTGTTTGCAGCAAGCTGTGAACATCACGATCGGGACAAAATCGGTGAATCGATTACCGACCAGTTGCAAGGGGCGATTACTTTGTCCCGTGTACAAAGTTGTGGCGATTTGGAGGCAACGATTAAAGATGCCGCCCGCGATCAGGTAGAACTGGCATTTCAACATGGCGGTTCGATTTATTATTACCCGGCGATTGAGGTCGACACCAATACTGGGGTGCCGACAGGTGGTTCAGGTCAGGAACCCTCCAATGGAGGTGAAGACAAAGGGGCATCTGATTTCACCGGGACAAATGTGCAAGAACAAGGGGTTGACGAGGCGGATATCGTAAAAACCGACGGCAACATTCTGTATGTGCTGAGGTACGGTGATCTCGTGATAGCCGACGGGTGGCCACCCGAAGATGCGGAGTTGTTGAGCACGACCGCAATCGAGGGAGGTGGTCTCGAGATGTTGTACAACAACGGGATATTGGTTGTTTTTTCAACTGTTTCTCCCTGGAATCCTGAAGTTGCACAACGGCTGGGGATCGATCACGAAAACGAAGTGGTTTACCGCGGTTACTCGTTGGTGAAGGTTACGGTGTTCGATGTCGGTGATCCCGAAGCACCCACCGTGCTTAGAGAACAATATCTGGAAGGGGAATACGTGTCTTCGCGGATGGTCGGCACCGACGTACGCGTCGTTCTGAGGACGCCCGCCAGTATGATCTATGACTTCGGCTATGCTGTTGGGGGTGGCGGAACGTCATCGGGTGGGGGTACCACAGTAGAACCGTCCGACGGTGGTTCGGTAGACCCCAATCCGGCAGATGGAGGCTCTACGGAACCGGGCGAGATCGATGTTGTGATTCCGGTTGAGACGGATACCGTGGTCGTTGACGACGACAGCGGTCCACAGCCAAAAGACCCCGCGTTGGAGGAAGCGAAAACCAAACTACTTCAAACGATTGATGCTACGAGTCTGGCCGACTGGTTGGCTCGTCGTTGGGAAGTGACGATTCCCGGCGACAATACCTCACCTGTTGTCGAACATCAGTTGGCGGAATGTGAGGACCACTACAAACAGTCTTTGTCTGGCGGTATTGGTTTTTTGACCGTGGTGACCGTGGATGTGTCGCAACCAACCGTGCACGTTCCTGCGGTCGCGGTGTTCGGGCAAGGGCATCTTGTGTATGCGTCACCGAGTCGGTTGTACGTAGCAAATGATCTCTACATGAGTGGTCTGTTTTTGATGGACGGTGCCGAACAGGATTGGCAGGTTACGGCAATCCATGGTTTTGACATTACGGCGGCCGGCGAGCCGGTGGCGTATATCGGCAGCGGTAAGGTGCCGGGGCGTATTCTCAATCAATTTTCAATGAGTGAATGGCAAAACCACCTTCGTGTCGCAACCACAAAAGAACTGTGGGTCGGACAAGCAGCTCACGATAATTTTGTGACTGTGTTAACTTACAATGATGGTGAACTCCAACAGACCGGTCAAATCGGCGGAATTGCGATTGGAGAACGGATTTATTCGGCACGGTTTGTTGAGGACAAAGGTTTTATGGTCACCTTCCAGCAGGTCGATCCGCTGTTTACTCTTGACCTGGCCGATCCCGCTGAGCCGAAAATCGTTGGCGAACTGAAGGTGCCGGGATTTTCCACCTACATTCATCCGGTGGGGGATACCCATCTGCTGACCATCGGTCAAGAAACAGTCGATCATGGGACGTGGGTTGGTGTGGAAGGAATGAAGTTGGAGCTGTTTGACGTGACGGATTTTGCCAATCCAACATCGGTTCACAAATACGTGTTTGAGCAAGGTTACTACAGCGAGGCCTTATATGAACACAAGGCGTTTACGTTCCACGCCGAAAAAGGCCTGCTGGCCATCCCTGTATCCGGTTATGGGCTGCCGATAAACGGTGGTGGACCGGATGTGGGTGCTCCGGAACCCGAAAATGAGTACAAAGTCGGGCTCGGTGTGTTCAAAATCGACGTCGAAACCGGAATTGAGGAGCATGGGTTTATCAATCACGGTGACATCGGCGAAAACTACTACAACGAACAGGTCCGTCGTAGTGTACTCATGGAAGATTATATCTACTCCATTGGTCGGTTGGGGTTCAAAGTCTGCACGACTGAGGCCCTTAACGAAGTCAACAAGGTCCAGTTTCCCGCGGAAACGCAAGGAGGTAATAACGGTGGAGTAAAACCAGGAATGGATGACCCATCTCGGTTGTAGCCGATTGAGGGCCTCTACTCAAGCTCACACAAGTCCACACATTGATTTCCATCCGCGTCGACTTCCGCAAAAAACGGTTGACCCAGCGCAATAAAAATTGCCAACTGAATATCGGTGATGTTGTATGCTCCATCGCAGTTGAGGTCTGCTGCAGACGAGTTGGTGTTGCATTCCAATGGGGTCCCATCGCCAAGAGAATTGAGAACCAACAGAAGAAGGCATTGGACGTCCAGAACATTGCTTTCGGTGTCTCCGTTGATGTCTCCGTTTGGACAGTCCGGATTTGCCAATGGGTTGTATTCGGTCGCCTTAGACAGAGGCAGAGTCACCTTTGGGGTCACTCCAACCGTGTACAGACTGGACGCGGTTGCGATGTACAGCCCGGGTTCCCCTAACTGGAACGTAATTTGGCCTGTAAAGACCCCGCCGTTACCAAGCACCGGCAGTTCCCACGTCAATTTCTGATCCGCCTCTTCATAAACATAGGGTTCGGTACCCGCCGTGACGATCATGTCGGTTGAATGAAGAACCGTGACCTGTGGTTTGAGCAACACCCCGGGTCCAGCATTGACCAGGGTGACGGTAACAGTTGTTTCCGGGGTATTGGTAACGGCCGGCATGTCCAGGGTCATCGTGACTTTCGGCTGGCCTTCTTCACTTGCGCAGTCAGCCTCAAACAGGGAGTTCAAAAAAATGCGTGTTCCTTGGGTTTTGGGATTCTGCGAGATAGGCACCTTGGTGTCGTAAGCATGTCCACCCAGATAGCTGACTTTGCCCACGGCCGATTGACACGTATTTTGCACCGGCGCTCCGGGCATGCCGATCGTGTATACAATAGGGCATGCTCCATCGACGTAACCGGTCATCCAAACATCCTGTTTACCCACTGGCGTACCCGCTTGGGTGATCATCACCACGTCCTTGTCAAAGTAAGTGTCTCCTGCGGGTAACGAATAAGATGGCTCACTTCCACCCGTGATCCCCCACGGTCCGTCGAGTTGGGCAAACGTGAGGTCAAAGTTGAGAAACGTGACGGCGGATGGTTCTTTGTCAATCAGGAAGCCGTTTGGGGTTAAAAACCGTCCGTATGGATTGTTTTCAATCGCGTTAACAGCCTGACATTCGGCAAACAGATGTACCGGATGTTGCAGGTATTCCCGCATTTCCGCAACGACTTCGTCGACTACATCTTTTACACTCCAATGCATGGTCATCAGTTGACAATAGGTCGGGTTACCCCACGCATCGAACAACGCGCCGTCCGCGTGGTTCGTAGTTGTGGGGCCGGCGATTTCTGCAACGGTCAAAACGTCGGGATGGTTAGGATACACCAGGGAGCTGTCTTTTTTGATAGGCCAAGAATTTCCTTGCGAATCCGGAATGGCGGCGGCGTTAAGATAACCAAATGCGATGTCTTCGTTTCCGTCTGCAAACACTGCGATGGTTGGGGCGGAGACCAGTTTTTTTCGTACATAACCCACGAATGGCTCGTTGCTGTGGTGAACCGTCGTCGTATGTTGGACCTGCCACGCGTGGATGATCGCGTGCGCCATGGAGGCATAAGCGGCTTCCACCACAAATGGCCCGCCGCGATAAGCATGGGTAAACGGTTGATTTGTTTTGTGATCGGCTGCATTGACGACGAAATCGGCGTCCCCGGGTTGTTTGCCCGGAGCGATAACCCAGTGGACAGGTATTCCATATTTTAACAACGAATAAACCAATCCAAAGGCGGTGAGCATTCCCATGTCCTGATAGGTTGTATCCATTGGAATAATCAACGACCCGGCTTCAAACTCAACCGGTTCTATACCTTTCGCCTCGTGTGTGCCCAAAGTAAGACACAAACACAACAACATCGCTCCAAGTTTGCTTATTTTAGGCATACCTAAACTCACTTTATTGTTCGGTCTGACCCCGATATCCGCGGCCAGTCTTTGCCATTGTGAGAAGGATTTGGAGTGCGGTCAAGGCAAATGAAACAACCTGCTTGATCGCGATCAAGTCCCAAGATGAGCACATCCTTTGACCCCGTGGGACGAAGGATCTTAAGTTGCGGTTTCCCGCGATGTGTCGGGTACAACTGAGGTGAATCATGGTGAAACGAAGTTGGGCCGAACCCTATAAGATCAAGTCGGTAGAATTGTTGAAGATGACGACCAAGGCGGAACGCGAAGCAGCGATCGCGGAAGCCGGATACAATACGTTTTTATTACGCAGCGAAGATGTGTACATCGACCTGTTGACCGACTCCGGCACGTCGGCGATGAGCGATCTCCAGTGGGCCGCGTTGATGCGTGGCGACGAAGCATACGCTGGGTCGCGAAATTTTTATGAGTTGGAGCGAACTGTCCAGGAGCATTACGGATATCGGTATCTCGTGCCGTGCCATCAGGGGCGTGGTGCCGAGAACATTATGTCTCAGATCCTCATCAAAAAGGGCGATTATATTCCCGGCAACATGTATTTCACGACGACACGGTTGCATCAGGAACTGGCGGGGGGAGAATTCGTCGATGTGATTATTGATGAAGCCCATGATCCGGCAAACGAACATCCGTTCAAAGGTAATGTCGACATGGCGAAAATGGCGGCTTTGGTCGACCGAGTGGGCGCCGACAAGGTTCCGTACATCAGCCTCGAAGGAAACGTCAATATGGCCGGGGGGCAGCCGTTTTCTATGGAAAACCTGCGGCAGTTGCGGTCATTTTGTGACAAATACAACATTTTGATCATGCTGGATGCGACCCGTACGGTTGAAAATGCGTTTTTTATTCAACAGCGGGAAGCCGGCTATGCAAACAAAACCGTGAAACAAATCCTTCGCGAGATCTGTGACATGACCGAAGGATGTACGATGTCCGCAAAAAAGGACAGCCTGGTCAATATCGGCGGGTTTTTTGCTTGTAACGATGAAACGATTTACCGCAAAGCGATCAATTTGGTGGTGGTTTACGAGGGGTTACACACCTATGGTGGGATGGCCGGGCGCGATATGGAGGCGCTGGCGCAGGGTATCCGCGAAAGCGTGATGGATGAACATCAGAAAGCACGAATCGGCCAGGTTCATTATTTGGGGCACCTGTTGGAAAAAGAAGGTGTTCCCATTGTTCAACCGTTGGGCTCCCACGCGATCTTTTTGGACGCGAAACGTTTTTTGCCGCATGTAGATCAAGATTTGTACCCGGCGCAGGCTTTGGCGGCGGCGTTGTATGTTGATTCCGGAATTCGATCGATGGAACGAGGCAACGTGTCCGCCGGCCGTGATCCCAAAACCGGACAGAATCGCCGGCCGAAGCTGGAACTGGTGCGGTTGACGATCCCACGGCGTGTCTACACTCAAGCGCATATGGACGTAGTTGCTGAATCCGTGATCGAAATATACGAAAAACGAAATCAGATCAAAGGATTAAGGATGATATACGAACCGGAATATCTGCGGTTTTTCCAGGCCCGGTTTGCACCGGTAGACGGCGTGGGTGAGTAGGGAGCCATTCCCGTAAGAGGGTGAACTGGGGTGAACCCAAATTGAAAACATGGAATGGTGTCTGTTGTGGAAACGTGGTTGAGTAGTGACATGACGTTGGTGTCTTTCCTGACTCGTTAGGTATCGGTTATGACGGCGAAAACAAATCAGACCACTCCGTGGGTATTGCTGACACTTCTAGCCGCAATGGCTTGCGACTCCGGGCGGTCATCGGCGGGCGGCGGACTGGGTGTGCCGGACGGGGGTGACCCGCATACGGACGGGCATGTGGGGGACCGGTTTGCCGGCGGAGTGCCGTATTATGATGCTTATTTCGTCGGGCTGGATGCAGGGGGAACGGATTTGTCGGCATCGGCGGACGCCCTCGTTATCGATGACGCCGTGCCTGAGACGGCGGAGGACCACCAGGATGTCGACGTGGCGGCGCCCGAGGACGCAGCGTTATCCGGTTCGGATGTTTCCGTTTCTGTGCCCGATGGATTCACCCCGTCTGACGCCGTTTTTCCGGTGGATGCCGAAGCGGGTGCCGTTGACGCCGAACTCGACGTACCGGTGGTTCAACCGCCAAGCACGGGCGGAAGTGGAGGAAGTTCCGGCGTATCGGACGGTTATTGTGGGTTGAGGCCTTATCGTGTTTTCGCGCCGGCGAAAGACGGACCTATTCCGGTCGTGATTGCGACTCACGGTTTGGGTGATACCTATCTCAATTTTGCAAATACCATGAACGTGATCGGATGGCCGAATGCGGCGGCAGCGATAGGGGCGCTGCTTGTTGTACCGGCGCACCAAAATCCCGTTCGTCCCAGTTTTGTTTACCTCAAACCCGACAATTCGTTGGACTGGCCGAACACAAAAGCGGAATTGGACAGTGTTTTGGATTGTGTGTTGTCCACCATCGGACAAAAGTGGGATATCCGGCTTGACCAGGTACTTTGGATGGGCTTTTCGGAAGGAGCGTCATTCGCTGATTTGGCGGGATGGGGCCTCAACGGAAAAATAAAAGGTATTGCTCCATACGCCGGCGGGGTAGGGGGGAAAACCTTTCCGATACCCAATCCGGTTCGGGTTTATTATGTCTGCGGGACCACTGATTACGGGTTTCAGCCGATTTCGGCGGCATTTCAACAATGGGTCACCGCCGGCCATCCCAGCCAGAATGTGTGGGTTTCAGGTGTGGGGCATACGTTTTCCCAATTGTCCAGCCAAGGGCCACCTCCTTCGGCAGTGCTCCAGTGGTTGGCCGCTGATTGAACCGAAAAAAACTTGTTCGCAGCGATTGACGCCCTTTTTGGGGGTGGAAGTGCGGTTTTCCCGTAGCATGATGCGAATTTTGATTTAAGAACACGTTGTCGTAGTCCAACGTCGGGATCTTTTTTGCTCAGAAGGCGACCCGTTATGACCACGTCGGGATCTTTTTTGCTCAGAAGGCGACTCGTTATCACAAGGTCGGGATCTTTTTTGCTCAGAAGGCGACTCGTTATCACAAGGTCGGGATCTTTTTTGCTCAGAAGACGACTCGTTATCACAAGATCGGGTTCAGTTCTCTCAAACACCCGTCCCGTTATTCACACCACGCCTTTTGGGTTACATACCACCCCTCCTGTAATAACGGGATGCATTGTCGGCTACAATTTGCCCGTTCTGTAATAACGGGACCCGTTATCGGTTACAAAAAAAATAGGATGTCTGAGTTTTTGATTTCACTTTTGGGGAGGTGGTTCGGTAAACATCGACTTCCGAATTTTTTGCCTTGATCTCCGCCTTGGGCGATAAACTAGCGTTCTGACAGGACGGTTCGCCCGTATCGGTGTGTTTGAACGAGGGAAGGAAGTGCGAAGGTTGATGGCAAGTTTGTTCACTTTGGTGGCTACTATCTTAGTCGTTGTGCTGGGATATCTTGCTTGGGCCGCATCCGGACGTGGTGATGGTTCGGCGATATTGGAAACCCCGCCAGAAAAGGTCCCCGAATTGCCCGATGCCGCATTGGGCTATGCGTCGGCTGGGGAACTGGGAGTGGTTACCTGGAATATCGGATACGGACGTGGTGCGGCAGGTGACTTGTCCGGCCCGTGGCCACGAGAACACATCGAAAGGCATCTTGATGGGATTGCGGAGCTGATTCGTTCGTTGAATGTCGACATTGCAGCATTACAGGAAGTGGATTTGGGGGCTCAGAGGAGTCATGACATCCACGAAGCTCTTTATATCGCCAAACGCCTTGGATGGCCCTATTTTGCGTGCGTTACGACTTGGCAAGCCAATTATATTCCATTTCCTTATTGGCCGTTATCTAAGCAATATGGGCAGATGAAAAGCGGCCAATGTGTGCTGAGCCGGTTTCCTATCAAAAAAAATGTGCGGTACCGGCTGCAACAACCCGAATCCAATCCTTTCTATTACAATACGTTTTATCTACACCGAGCGATTCAACATGTCACAGTCGGGATGCCGGACAAAGAAGTGGAGGTTTTTAACGTTCACCTGGAAGCCTACGACCAAGCGACCCGAGAACAACATGCCAAAATGGTGGCGGCTATTGTTGGTGACAAAGGAAAGGAGTTGACCATTTTGCTGGGCGACATGAACGCCCCGCCGCCGGGTGCGCCACAACTCAACGGCTTTGTGGACGAACCGGAAGTCGATTTTTCGACGGACAAAACAATTCAGATTATTGACGGGATTTCGGGATTGACGGAGGCGCTCGCGGGCCGTGGCCACCCGGAAACATTTACGTTTCCTGCAGACAAAGCGACTCGGCGGTTGGACTACTTATATGCGGGCGCTAAGTTTAAGTTGAAGTCCGGGCGTATTGTGACCGAAGCCGGTTCACTCAGCGATCATCTTCCTGTGGTAGCGCGACTGCAACGATAGGAGCTTCAGCGCGAAAACCAAGCTGTTCACGTACTTGATGGGCTTCTTGCTGCAATATAGCGGCCTCATCCGGTCGATTGGTCAACGCCAATAACTTCGATTTTGCGTCCAGTGTTTTGTGAAGTGCTAATTTATCGCCGATTTCGTCAATGAGGCGAAACGCTTCGTCCAAATCTTCTTCTGCTCGGCGAAAGTCATACGTAGTTGGCATCGGGAGCGTACTTCCCGTTTGCGCCGCCACTGCTTTGCGGCACATGATTTCTGTCCGGGTTCTTAGGCAAATTGCGAAGAGGTGGTTGTTGCCGGTTTCTTCGGCGATTCGAATCGCTTCTTCACATAGGTCCTCGGCACGCGCAAATTGACCCATGACCGCGAGCAAATCGGCATGGTTTCTCAATGAATATCCCAGGATGCGGCGATTTTTTAGTTCATGAGCGACTTCTTCTGCCTCGCGCAGGAGCCTATCCGCCGTGTCGTAGTCACCCAGAAGCCGCCCCGATTCTCCTAAGTTACTCAATGTTTGAGCGTACAGTGTACGGTCGCCCACCTCGGTGGCCAACCGCAACGCGTCCGTCCACAAGTTCCGTGCTTCGTGAAGTTCTCCGCGGTCATGCAACGTAGCGCCAAGCCCGATCAAGGTCATTGCCTCACCACGTCTGTCGCCCATGTTGCGTCGTAACTCGAGCGCTTGGCGGTGGCAGGCCTCTGCATCCTGGGTTCGGCCTTGCAGCAGTTGAATATTGGCAACGTCGGTCAAACACCGGGCAACGTTTTTTTCGTCTCCCTGTTCGTGGTACAGGGCCATGGACTGCAAAAAAAACTCCATGGCTTCCTGATACGCATTTTTGGCTCCCACATGCCATATTAACTTACCGAGATCTTCTTTTAAGCCGGCGATGGCGGCGATTTCTTCGTTGGCCTCCGCCAGCGCCAGTGCCCGATCGAAATGGCGCCGTGCTTCAATGTATCGACCCTCTGAACGCTGTATTTTTCCGAGGTGAGCGAGGCCGGCGACCACGTGTTTCGGGCTTTCGATCACTTTTCCCAATGCACAACACTGTTGATACAGGGAGGCAGCTCCGGAATAATCACCGGCCAACAACAATAACCAAGCCAGTCCTGACAACGCGACCAGTCGATCTTCGGCGTTGTCCGGACCAAGCAAACTCAATGCACGCCGATATAATTCGATAGCGCGGCTGTTGTTAAAGACCTCTTGGGCAAATTCCGCGGCAGCCAACAAATGACGTGCAGCCTCTTCGGTTTTTTGTCCGTGGGCCAATTGGTCGGCGATTGCGATGCGCCACGCAGCCGGTTCGTGGGGTTTGGCATGTTTCATCCATTGGGCAGCAAGGCGATGAAGTATGGGTCGTTCTGCGGAGCGTAAACCATGCAGCAGTTCATCGCGTTCGTGGTTGCTGACGAAACCCAGCTCATTTTCGCCCTGAAGAGTTGCGCCTAAAACGGGTTGCACCATTTCGAGTTCCAGAGCGAGATTTCGGCTCCGGTCGGCCCCTTCCAGGATCGGATCGCCGCCGTCAACGGGGTCAATGACCTCGTCCGACAGAGCCCGCAACATCGAGACAACACCGCGGTGCCAATAATGGCATCCCAAGATGGCGGCGGCCTCGAGATACTGCCGTTCCGGGGCACCAAGACTAAAAACCCGTTCTCTGGCGATGCCCGTCATGTTTTCCGGCACGGGTCGTGCGCGCAGCCGGTCGAGATCGACGGTCCATCGCGACTCTCCGGGGCGAATCGCCGAACGTTGCACCAAAAGCCGCAATACGTTTTCGAGGTCTCGCGGTACTCCGGCGGAGCGAGTGATACATAAATCGAGCAATTCTGGCGTAATCTCGGTACCCGGTTCCAGAAAACCTTCGAGAATTCGTCGAATATGGCGATCCTCCAGTGGCCGGAGCTGAATTGTAACGGACGGAACAAATAGATCGCCCATCGGCGGCAACACAGCGCGTTCGTGCGACAGAATCACGGCAACGACGGGGGATTGCGCCAGGGAAGTCATCATATCCGCTACCAATTGGCGAGCGGCGTCGGAGGCCGATCCCCAACGATCAAATACAATGATCAAAATACCGCGAGAAGCTTCAGTACGAAGCAAATTGAAGCAAGTTCGATATGCGCGGCGCAAAAATTGCCGCGTATCGATCCGTTCCGCATCCAATGCCTTTGTTGCAAACGGAAGCTGTAGCAGTGTGCCCAGAAGATGGGTGGCATCGTTGAGCCGCGCGCCGTCGACGATGCGTGCCAGATCGGCAATTAACTTATCGCGAGCCTGCGCATCGGTATCCTGATGTTCAATTCGAAAACGCTGTCGCAAAATCTGGGTAAAGGCTGCAAACGGCGTCCCGAGTTCCCGCTCGGGAAAACGAGCCCGATACACCTTTACACGCCGCTTCCCGCTATCCACAAGGCGGATAAATTCGTCGGTCAGTCGGTCTTTTCCGATGCCTGCTTGTCCGTGAATGTTTACGATGTGGGCTTTTTGTTCCAACGCTGCCTGACGCATTGCGTTATAGAGGGTCTCCATTTCCACGCGGCGACCGACAAAGGGAGTCTGGGTTCCAAATACCTGATATTCGTACATTTCTGCGCCTATGTTTCGATGGCAAGAGCCCAACGGGTGGCTCGTGTTCTGTCGCGGCGTACGATATCAGAATGCCCTATGATTTGTCGCGTGGACTCGCCGAGGTCCTAGGTGACTGGTGTTTTTAGATGAATTCCACGCTTTGGCCGTCTCGCCAGGAAAAATCCTTGCGCCATATTCCCGATATGAGTCAGGATTTTCCCGGGCGATCCGGCGCAAATTCGGCTGGATCATGAAAACCCCTATTTAACACCAGCCACCTAGAGAGGGTTTCGGTTGATTCCGACAGACAATGGAGGGTATGACAAACAGATCGTTGGGGGATGGAGGTAAGGTGGCCGTCTATAGATACACAAGAGCGGTGTTGCTGGCGTGTTTGATTGCGATGGGTCCTAACTTGGTGTCTGCCAATGTTTGGGGTGATGGGTATTCAATTCGGAGACCGTTGTTGTGCAGGCAGGCCAAGACCGACCGGCCGGAGCCAACGCAAGACCGGAGTCAGCGTATTGAACATGTAGTGCTTCCCGGCGACACACTGTCCGGTATTGCGGTGCGTTACGGGGTGACGGTCGCCGAAGTTCGTAATTGGAACAAGCTAAGAAGCGATCGAATTTATATCGACAGAAAATTGATCGTATTTTCCCGAATTCCGGTCCGTGTTGTCAGGGAACTGGTTTATATTGTCGAACCAGGTGATACATTAGGGGGTATTGCCGCACAACATAAGATGACGGTGAAGGAACTCAGCGCCCTGAATCAAATCAAAAATCCCGATAAAATTCGTCCAGGAATGTCTCTACGGGTTCTGGTTGAAGGACCGGAGAAAGCGAGTGAGGCGAGAGGCAAAGCTCAATATGGCAAATTGGTGCATGGAGAGCAACTTCAACCAGGACCCGGTTATGTGATCAAACGGGGAGATTTGGCATATGGGACCAATGAGACCATCACGTTGTTGCTTAAGTCGATTGCCCACTTACATAAAGACAAGAAACTAAAAAAAATCCGGAAAAAAATTGCCCCAATTGTAATTGGTGACATCAGCAAAAAAGGAGGCGGGCCGCTGCCCCCTCATAAATCCCATCAAAATGGCCGTGATGTTGACATTGGGTATTATTACATGGACGGCGAAAAATCCGAGTTGGTGCGAACAACTAAGGAAAATCTTGATTATGAATTGACTTGGGCCTTTCTATGGCACTTGGTGGAATCGGACGCCGTGGATTATATGTTTGTCGACAAAAATGTTCAAAGATGGCTCAGAGACTGGGCGGTGAAGCAGAAGAAGGCCAGTGTCGACAAGATTGACTCCATATTTCAGTATCCGACGTTGTCCAATCCAGAGGCATTGATTCAACATGAACCGGGTCACAATGACCATATTCACATCCGTTTCAGATGCCCATCGCAGGACAGAAACTGTTGGTAAGATAACGTGACGATGTTTTTGACCGGTGAAACACGGCGGCGAAATACGCGGCTATTTTCCAATATTTTCTACGGCAATATCGATACAGGGACCGATTGTGGGTGACGAACCAAGCACCAACAGCGATAGGTGTGCAGTTGACAATCCGTTTTTCAATCCGATAATCAGCACCCGATTTTGCGTTGTGCCGTGGATTTAATAACTAGATCAACGGTTTATGCGCAGTAGTTCGACACCCTTGGTAACCAGCAGGAGCAACCATGACCATGCGCGACATGTCGCGATTTGGCACGAAACACACTTGTTACGGTTGTGGCACTAAATTTTACGACCTGAACAAGCCCGAGGCCGTTTGTCCTAAATGCGGCGCAAATCAGAAGGATGCGCCGGAAGTGGAACCTCAGCCGATCGAAGCCCCGCCGATTCGGCCTCGGCCGATTGTGGAAGAGCCGCCGGACGAAGATGATTCGTTTGATGACGACGCAGTCGATCCCGGCGAGGATGGACTCGAATTTGAAGATGACGACTTCGAATTTGAAGACGACGAGCCGGAAGCTGAAGAAGAAGAAGAGGGCGTCTGATCTATACCGCTCATTTCTTGCCGCGTTAGCCTGGATTTCTCACAAACTTCGGTTGTGGGCGAGAGCGCCGAGATGGCGGGGGACGGGTGTGGTAATGTTTTTTGCCGGAAGTATGGCAGCGCCATATAGCGGACAAAAAACATCTACCGTGTCTGCAGAAACACGTGGATCGGCGCTCGTGGCCTCAAGTTTGTGAAAAATGCGGACTGAGAGGGTCAGCGGAAATAGATAAGTGAACCATGTTCGGCTAATTTAGGCTGCCTTGGCCACTCCCGTCGGTGTAGCATATACTCGATATGGCCTCAGTCGGGTCCCGGCCAATTTTGCGCTAAATTAGCTTTCTCTCTGAGAGGGTGTTTGGGAAAAAAATAAGCTACGCGAGCCATTGGCCTACTGCGTCGGTCCTGCCTCGGTCGGCCCATCCTCAGCGTACCTTCGGGTA
>JABWCM010000117.1 GCA_013360285.1 Myxococcales bacterium | reverse complement strand
CCCTGCGCCATATTCCCGATATGACTCAGGTTTTTGGTGGGCGATCCGGCTCAAATTCGGCTAGGTCATGAAAACCCCTATTTAACGCCAGCCACCTAGCGGACAATTTCGGCGCCGCGCGGCGTAAGTTCCGAATCGTGGTGTGTTGCAGTTTGTTGTCTGTTTTCAGCCGGCACCGGCAAAAGAGTTTTCTTCGGCGACTTGTTCGCGGTCGAGCCCGAAACTTTCGTGTAGTTCTCGCACCGCCAGTTCCAGGTATCGTGCGTTGATGATACACGATACTTTGATTTCGCTTGTGCTGATCATTTCAATGTTGATTTTCGCATTTGCAAGAGTTTCGAACATTCGGGCTGCTACGCCGGAATGGCTTCGCATTCCCACTCCTACGATCGAAATTTTGGCGATATCAGTCGACGTTTTGACTTCGCGTGCTCCTACAATGTCTTTGATCCCGTCAATGAGATTGACCGCACGGGCTAAATCGGCTTTGGGCACAGTAAACGTGAGATCTGTTCTGCCCTCCGCGCTGATGTTTTGAATAATCATGTCGACACAAATGTTGGCGTCCGCAAGAGTTGAGAAGATTTTCGCGGCAATTCCTGGGGTGTCGGACACGCCAATTAGCGATACTTTTGCTTCATTACGGTCATATGCGATTCCGCTGACCAGAACTGCTTCCATCTCCGGGACCTCCTTGGTGACCCATGATCCTTCCACATCGCTGAAGGATGTCCTTACATGGATTGGGACATTGTATTTCATTGCAAATTCGACTGAGCGAGGTTGTAGTACCTTAGCCCCGAGTGACGCAAGTTCCAACATTTCTTCGTACGAAATTCGTGATAATTTACGGGCAGTTGGGCACACGTTGGGGTCTGTTGTGTAGATGCCGTCGACGTCGGTGTAGATTTCACAGACGTCAGCGCGGATTGCCGCTGCCACAGCTACGGCGGTGGTGTCTGAACCACCGCGCCCCAACGTCGTGATATTTCCGTGGTCATCGATCCCCTGAAATCCCGCCAATACACCGATTTCGCCTCTTCTAAGAGCCTCAAGGAGCCTTGGTGCATGAATTTCCTTTATTCTCGCTTTGCTATATGCGGCATCGGTCAGGATTGTGACTTGATGTCCAAGAAATGACGTGGCACCGTAACCTCGTTGTTTTAGTTCCATGGCCAACAACGCGATGCTAACTTGTTCTCCCGTTGAAACCAGGACGTCATATTCCCGCTGGTCGGGAATCTTGCTGATCGAGTGAGCCAAGGCGACCAACCGGTCGGTTTCCCCGGCCATAGCCGACACGACAACCACCACATCGTGCCCTTGGTTTTTTGTACGTATGACTCGGTCCGCGACGGCGCGTATACGCTCAATTGTTCCAACCGACGTGCCACCAAATTTCATCACATAAAGCGACATATTAACTTACCTAACCTTCATACATCCCGTTGTTTGTCTTTTCTAACCATAAAGGGACGTGTGGCGTTCCCGCATCACGGCGAGTTACATCGACCGGTACTCATTTATCACAAACAACATGGGGGCTTTCAACTTCAGCACGTGTATTTTCGTCGCCTTGTTCCGACTAGGTGACTGGTGTTTTTTAGGGGTATTTTTTAGTAAGCCGGATTTTCGCCGAACCGTCCAGGAGAGTCCTGAGGCGATATCGGGAATATTCAGCAGATTTTTGCGGTCCGAACCTACCTCAGTCCGCCAGTACTGAGTTGCGTTGCTATTTTCGCAAGCTCTCGATCAGTTCGGTACGTCGTCATCTTTCACCGCTTTCAGGACTCGCAGTTCCCCTTCTCCCGACGCACGAAACACCTCAATCTCCTTCACATTCGCGAGGTTGACGTACAGGCTTGGTTCGGTCTCCAGCTCTTGCCGCAACGCGACAAAGCTGCTGTCGAAGCCTTCGCAGATTCCAAGCACAGAATCGTCTTCGTCGTCGTACTGGATTACCCAGATTTTTTTTCCAACGAGATTTTTCATAATGCCTTTTGGTTCGAAATCCATGTTGTTGCCACCTTGCAGAACGTTCAGCGATAATATTGGACGTAATGTAGACACAGCAGATACCTATACTTTATGTCCAGTTTCAGCCGCCCTTTTTCGCCGGAATCTCGGGTAATACTGCCCCTTTTGGAATGGCCACGATCCCACCTTCGCTCACTGTGAATCGTTTGGCATCCTCTACCAAGTCATAACCAATTTCAGTGAATGGGGGAATGACAACATCCTTATCGACGATGGCACGTCGGATTCGGGCGTGACGTCCCACCTCAACTCCGTCCATGAGGATACAATCGGTCACCTGACTGAAACTGTGAATCCGCACGCCAGGTCCAAGGATTGATCGTGCCACCGACGCGCCACTTACGATTGCTCCATCGCATATCAACGAATCGACGACAAGACCCTGACGGAACCCGATGTCATTAAATACCGTCTTTGCTGGTCCTCGTTGCACCTGATAGGTCCATACAGGCCAACTTCGATCGTACAGGTTAAAGTGGGGAGTGACGGAAATCAGATCCATGGTGGCTTCGTAGTAGCTATCAAGGGTACCGATATCCCGCCAGTACGGAATTGTAGCATTCGACTCGTCCGTAAACGGGAACGCCAGAACTTTCATCCCCGCATTGAGCATGTTCGGAATCACGTCACGCCCAAAGTCATGGCTGCCGTCGCTTGCGGCGTCTTGGCGCAGAAAACGAAAGAGCACGTCGGCGTTGAACAGATAAATCCCCATGTTTGCCAAGCTAAGCTCCGGGTTTTCGGGCATGCCGGGTGGAATCTTCGGTTTTTCTACCCAGTCAGTGATCTGTCGCTTGTCGTTGATGCCCATGACGCCGAAACGTGTGGCTTCTTGCCGTGGCACCGGCATTGCACTGATCGTGACGTCTGCACCATGTTCCAGGTGAAATCGCATCATTGACGAATAATCCATGCGATAAATGTGGTCGCCGCTTAATACCACGACGAAATGTGGGTCCTGTGACTCCAGGTGCACCAGATTTTGGTAGATCGCGTCTGCTGTGCCTTCATACCACCTGTCTTGCTTCAACAATTGCGGGGGAACAGCGGTAATAAATTCGCCGAGTTGTGGGCTCAGAAACTGCCAGCCGTGTTGAAGATGTTCGTGTAGTGACTGACTTTTGTATTGTGTGAGCACATATATGCGTCGAAATCCGCTGTTGATGCAATTCGACAGAGTAAAATCGATTATTCGGTACTTTCCGCCAAATGGAACGGAAGGTTTTGATCGATGCTGCGTGAGTGGCCAAAGCCTTTCGCCTTTCCCGCCCGCTAGTATCACAGTGACGGTTCGGGCCAGAAGGCGTGGGCTTAAAGTGACATTGGGGGCAATAGATGTCCGTTCCATGGTGTCAGTTTCCCCGGCGTAATAACAGCGCTCGCATGTGGGCGGCTGCTTCTTCGGGCAGTACGTCGTTAACCGCCGTTGCTGTACTCAATTCATACCCACCCAATGTAATATAACGCGATATCAATTCAATATACCAATGGGTGCGTTCCCATTTCAGTATATCGCCGCTGTGGTGTTCCTCGTGTTGAGCGCCTGGCGGGGAGGTATGTAAAATAAGATTGTAGTGGGCGTTCCCGGTAGAGGCAGCATAGGCTGACAATCCTTTCGACAGAAGGTTGGCAAGCTTTGTGATCTCCGCTTCGGTAGCCATAGAAAACTGCGCTTCGTGCCGTTTGGGGACGAAAAGCATCGAAAATGGGCTGGTTGAGGCGTAGGGGCAAAACACGCAGAAATCGTGATCGTCAATCACGATACGGTGCTTTTGGGATTCCTCGAAATTCACTATGTCGCAACACAAGCAGCGTTCGGTTTTCGCCCAGTGGAAATGATATCGTGAAAGCCGTGCCATGGTATCGACAGGCACGATGGATGAAGCGACGACTTGAGAATGTGGATGGTCCAGAGTCGCCCCCGCAAGTGCTCCAACGTTGGAAAACACCTGAAAGTGCCGTAGTCGAGAGTCTTTTGCCAAGTCGAGCAGCCTAAAACGCCAGGCGGCGAGAACGAGAAAGTTTTCGTCCGGCTTTCGGCAATGCCATAAGTTGGTGTGGTCGGGAGTTTCGATAACCACCTCATGTGCTCCTACTCCTGATTGGAATCCGAATGGGCCTTGCGCAGTGCGGGTAACGTTCCCTTCCACCTGGAGAAGTGGGTAACGATTCGCCACCGTTCGAACGGTCCAACCCGCGGCGTGACTAGTTCCCAACCTCAGTAGTTCAATTGTTGTGAGATGCTCCTTTCCCGGACAAAAAGGACAATTTGAGTCTAAATCGGTGGTTTTGGGAACCCAGTTTGCAAAATTCTGAGGTCGCTTTGATCTTTCCGGTGCAAGAATCACCCAGCGACCGTCCAGAGGGTTATAGCGAAACTCCGATGTGGGACTCACGATTGCGACCTCAGGCAAAATTCGTTTCGGTTTTGAGTGGCTATACAATCCAATCCGTCCGGATGTTCTCCTCACCGGAAATATGAATGGACAGATTTCCCGATACCGGGAATCGCTCAATCGGCGCGTTTGCGCCAAGCCATTCGAGATACCATTCGACCGGAAAACCACTGTTCAATGACGCTGGAGTAAAGAAAACCCACGGAATTTCAACGTCCAGTGTGTCATCGATCGCGTGCTGTAACTTATTATCCAGAAAGGTTAGTGGGTGCTGGAGGTCGGATTCAGCGTGCGCGCTGTTGTGCTCTATGTGAGCTATGTCACGTGTTATGTGAACACGAAAGAGCACGGGTTGTTGAAAGTTGATAACCAATTGCGTGATTGGAAAGGAGAACCATTCAGACGCCGGTCGGTTACCGGTTAATCGCAAATAAAGTCCCGTTGTTCCGATAGCTACCTGAATTGTGGAAACTCTTGTGTAATGTTGGTGGATTGCTCCTTGGTGTGCCGTTACGAGAGGGCAGCCTCGCCAGTCGTAGAAACGGTCATAACGACCGTTGATCTCGGGTCGCGTGAAGTGAAGGGGGTGGGCGAAGTCTTGAGCTGAGTCTGCGCTCGCTATCGAAAAAAACAGGGTGGGGGGGGCCGGCAGTCGAAGCAGCCGATAAATCTGGATCAAGGTGCTGCGAAAAAGTTGATCAAACTCTGCATCGTGGGCCGATGTGTGTCCGTCCCCAAGCCACCAGAACCAATCAGAGGCCTCCGCTCGCAGCAGAAGTTCGTATGCCTCCTCGAGATTCGGTGGCAGCAGCTCGTTGTACGTCGAACATACATCATCAAAGCACCGCCTGGCCTCTGCAAGCATACTCCAAGCCACATTTTTGTGGTCATCGCCAATCCAGGTGTTGAGATTGCCGTCGATCCACGACCCGGGAGCAACGTGAAGCAGGGATTTGAAACTATCCTGGAGGGGCTTGGAAAGATATTCGGAGAATGTGGTGGGTATGAGTCTCAAATCGGTCGATAATACATCATATAGTCCGTTTATAAAGCCGATTGCACCATCAGGGAAATACTCCCACGCATTTTCTCCATCCAAAGCTATCGTAACAATTGGATCAGCCAATGTTGATTGTTTCCTGATTTCGTGGAGATGTTTGACAAAATCCGCAACTGCGTAGGCCGGATCCCACTGAGAATAGGTGAAACCGATTCGATCACTCAGTTGCCGGTGACGAAAAAACAGCGCAACACCGTGCGATTTCCACGGTCTGCAGAGCCAATCCACGGTTGGAATTGGGTCAGGAAGTGATTTCCAGAGAATGTGTTCGTCTGTTGCGACCCAGCTTATTCTCTGTTGCGCAAACATCGCTAATACCGTATCGCTTATCGCACCCTCAGATGGCCACATTCCCATCGGCAATCTCGAAAATCGGTGGTTATGTGCCTGAATCGCACGGAGTATTTGGTTGCGCGCGTCGGCAGGATAGTTAAACCTCTTTCTTGGTAATTTCGTGTTGTTGTTTGCTACCTTAGCGATATTTGTATCAACCACCAGCGGCAATATCGGGTGATAATAGGGTGAAGTCGACAGCTCGATTTGTCCACGTTCAGACAGGTTTTGCAGCATTGGAACAATTCCTCTGCACACTTCTCGCTGCTTGGCTGAGAGGAACTCTTTGTCATCCTGACTGAATCCAACCCCCTTATTAATGAGTTGCTCGACATCGGGATCTTTTCGGAGTGTTGGGCCGCTCCATGCCAGTTCAAACCACATTTGTAGGTCCAACAACTCGTCATCGGTAAAAAGAACTGAAAAGTCGTTTTGATTGGTACTGTTCTGGCGCTTCTCCCACAATTCACGAAATCGCGGAAAGGGATGGATCATGGTTGGGTAGTGAACTGAAAACAGCTCTTTTGCAGCATTGTGGCGTTGTTCTGGTGACAGAGTATGTGGTAGCGGTCGACTCAATTGTGTAAAACGGTCTTCATAGGTGCTTTGGGCAACCTGCTCCAGTTGATCAAGGAGGCATGGCACAAAATTGAATGTGCATTTCATTTTGGCGTGGCGCTGCACTGCCAATGCCATGTCGTAATAGTCTTTCTGGGCGTGGAGGCGGACCCAGGGCAGCACTATTTTTCCTGTATCTGGCGCTTCGTACGGAGGCTGGTGCATGTGCCACAAAATGGCGACATGGAGTTTTTCCGACATCGTTTACTGCCCGTTTGGCTCAACTCGAAGAGAGTTACCGCCGTGACGCGGTATTGTCAGGTTTGGCACTTTTGAAAGCTGGCGTTGTGAACCAATCAGGTGACTACTAAGTCTATTGTTTTCTAACGATTTCTTTGGTTGCTACACCGGTGCAGACGAACGATGCGTCGAGCAAGCCACCACGAACCACGGAATTACCGTAACACCAGCACGAACACATCATACAGGAAGTGTGTATAAACGGCGACGGCGATTCCTCGGAGTACAAATATGGAGGCAAAAAAAATGCCGGCCAAGGTTCTATACACGAAAGTGAAAAATGCGAAATCCTCAGGTCCGAAATAATGTGCGAGAGAAAAAATAACTGAGCTTATCAAAATTGCAAACGCTGCGGATATTCCTGGCGAAAAGTCCCCTAGTTTGCGAAATGCTATCCCAATTCCACCAATTAAGACGAGTCGGAAGAACACTTCCTCGTGCACACCGGCGCCGGCTGATATCACCAGTGCGGTCAAAATTCCCATAGGCTCATTGGATATCGATAACATGTGGGTTTCCGACATGACAAACAAAATGAGAGTGCCCATGACGCCGGCATAAATCGCCGACTCGATCAAGAGCGGTACGAAGTAGCCAATTGTGAATTTCTGTTTTTTTCTTAAGTAACCAATTGCAAACACAAACACGACAAACAGTGTTGCCTGAAGGTAAAACATACCGGTTAGTCCACCGACACGCACCACCGTCGTTGTAATGAAATCTGCGCCATTAAGGGGGCGCCAATCTGTCAGAATGAGGCCTGCATTGTAAAACATGAGTAGCGGGAGGATCAGTACAAACCCGGTCAGCAGGTTTGCGGACTGCTGAAAATACCGTACAAACTCTGAATCAGTGTGTTTCATGGTTCTGTTTGGTCCATATCTCGTTGGTTTTACCCGAATTTCTCACGAACTTGCGGTCGAGCGGGTCGTAAAGTGAGTAGCCGCAAGCCTGTAAGAAACGCGAGTTAACACAGTCGTAATGACTCTGATAGCGGCGACCGGTGTTGGGTCATATAACCCGCGTCGGTGGTACGCATCATGTTGAGTCATGAACCTGACCGCTCGGACAAAGAGTAATTCGTTCGGAATGTTGGATAGCAATGAGACGGCGTTGACAAGTGCACACAAAAACAGTGATACTCCCCGCGCTTTTCCGTCTGCGACAACGATGTCGGGTAGAGCACGTAATATCTGATAACGATTCTAGGGTGATCATGGCGAACCGGCGAACTACCGAAGACTTTACTCCACTTGAAGTGAAAGTTGAAGGCGACAATTTAGCGCGTGCCATTTCGCAGCTAAAACGCAAAATGGCATCGGAAGGGGTTTTCAAAGAGCTAAAAAGGCGTCGCTTTTTCGAAAAACCAAGTGAACGGCGGAAACGAAAGAGCCGCGAAGCTGCTCGTCGCCGTAGAAAAGCTATGAGGGCACGTGTTCGCGAACGTTAGATAAAAGAAAACAACTTGGGTTATTAACAGGTTGACACCAAGTCATCCAGGTTGGTAGCAGTCCTAACACAAGTATCCCAGTTGTTCATATTAGAGCACTGCACCACATTATAACCGCGACAAAGTCGAAAACTATCCACGCTGCGAACGTTTGCACGTACATGTGTAATATTTTATCGTTAGGATAGATTTTTCGTTGAGTTCCGTGCCGATGCCGCCTAATTTCCAGCAGATTCGTCGTGTGCAGAACACGGCCGCGCGATGGCAGGCTTGCAGCGGGTTGACGGCGGGAGCACGACCCCAACGCAAGCGTAGTCTGGCGATCATAGCCAAAGACTCGTAAGAAATCTGGGCTAGGTGGTTGGTGTTTTTTGATGAAATTTTTGTCCTGGCGGCCTTTGGCCGTCTCGCCCACAAAAATCCCTGCGCCATATTCCCGATATGACTCAGGATTTTTTCAGACGATCCGGCTCAAATTCGGCTGGATCATGAAAACCCCTGTTTAACACCACACACCTCGAGCGCAAAAAAAGCACCCATCCTCGAATCTGTCTGCGCGTCAGCGGCCGCGCCCTAAGAGGGTGTTTTGGTAAAAATTGCCGGTGAGCGAGACAATGGCCGTAACGAGTCGGTCCTGACGACCGAGGCTCACCGGAGGCGTTCCCAAAGGCATGTCGAGGATGGGCCGACCGAGACAGGACCGACGGAGTAAGCCAGTAGCTCGCGTAACGTAATTTTTTACCCAAACACCCTCTAACAATTCGGCTCAAAATCGATCCGACCAGGGACACTTCCGTCTTGAGGCTGACGCTCTGGGAAAGCTAATTTAGCGTTGAATTGTCCGGGACCTGACTGAGTACATATCGGGTATATTCCGCACCGACGGGCATGGCCAAGGCGGCCTAAATTAGCTGACCAGGGCTCAAATATCTATTTTCGCCGATCCTATCGTGTGCCATTGCGGGTACGACTCTGCGAGCCGACTGTTGTGGTTTTTGTCATCGGTCAACCAATTGTGTTCCGTGTGTGTCCGTATCTAAAGGTTCACCGTAGTCTTCAAACTGCTTGGATTGAAGGTTGTAGATGCGGCAAGTGATCCGTTCGAGTTTACCTTGGTTGATGGTCAAAATGTTGTATCTAGCGGGGTGGTGCGGATTGGACCACGTAGATGATCCACTGCCCAAAACCGGAATCTTTTTGTTGTCTTTGACCAAGACGTATCGGTGGGCTTTGTGTGTATGCCCGTGAAGTACGACAGATGCGTTTATACGAAACAGGATGTCGATGAAGAGTTGTTTGTTTCGTAATTGAGCCGTTACGTCTGCCCATCCACCGCGTTTGTGCAGGTTGTGGTGGACGAGCACGATCTTGAAAAGCCCGGAATCTTGAATGCTCTGCGCATGGGTCTCCAAGTAGGTTAGTTGCTTCCGGCTAACCGCGCCCCACGCGAATAGCGGTGGGCTGGGATGGGCCGAACTGAGCCCATAAATGACGATATCCTCGATTTTTTTGATAACAGGGTAGGGCGGCCTGACCTGATCGGTCCACTGCAACCATGGGGCAAAAGTTTTTTCAAATTCGCAAGATTTCGTGGACTCATAGGTGTATGCGTCATGATTTCCAGGGATGGGCGTCCACCGTTCGGGGCCTCCCAAGGCCTCAAGTGACTTGAGCGACCTCCGGAATTCGGACTCGAGCGACAAATTGCTTAAGTCGCCGGTGATGACAACATGGTCGGGGCGTTGTTGAACTACGTCGTCAATGAGCGTATCAAAAATTTCGATAGGGTGAGCGTTTGCGCGAAATGACATGAGATTCGCCGCTCCAATCAGTCTTTTGGAAAAAAAATGTCGCCACTTGACATCGCGAAGACAGAGTACGTGCAAATCAGAGACATGAACGATACGCAATTTAGCGGACTCCCAGCAAGATAACGTTATACCTCGCGTTAAGAAAGCAGCATCTGTGGGAATGTGCTTGGTCACCGGCAACTCGGTAAGATGGTTCCGTCGCGATCGCAAATCGCCCGGTGAAAGTAGTATACAGCGTTGGGGCCATTTGACATAACGAGTGACTTGGCTGACATCCCGAACGCGATACCGTATTTGTCGTTGCAGAAAGTAGGATAACGAATGGTTCGATTAAGGCGTGAAATCGATGGATTAGATTGGGATCTCAAAAGGAAATCTCCCAATTATTACGACATTCCGCTTCTACGTGAGTGGATGGACAAACAGGCAGTTGAATTGGCTGAACGCCTTGTGCAGTCCGCACCCAAACGAGTGTTGGCGGTCGGCGCTCCACAAGACCTTTTGATTCGGTGGGCCGCTAAGGGAATACAAATTCAGGCAGTGGACCCAAATCCAGAACGGGCTGCTGCCCTCCGTCGGAGTGTTTTAGACGGTGGGTTGATGCGCCACTTGTCTGTCGTTGAAAAACGTTATGGAATGGCCGCGTTTGAAACATCTTCATTTGATTTGGCGTTGTTGTTTGATGAGGTTAACCGCGTTGCGATCGCTGGAAACGTGGTCCGCAAATGCGCAAGAGAGCTTAAGGTCGGGGGGAATATGCTGCTGCGATTTTCTAGCCGCGATCTGTCTGAGTCGGCACACGAAGTGCGAAACGAGGGGCTACGTTCCTTTGGTGCGGTAAAAAAGTGGGCATATGGAAAACTGGATCGTTTCGTTGTGGGCGGCGATGTCGACACGTGGTCGATTCCTTTCGAATCCTTTCTTGATGAACTTGCAACCATAGTCAAGGTTCATGAAACCCATCGGATGCCACATACGTTTTGCCTTGCAGCGTCCGGGCTTGCAGCGATTCCCCAAAGTATATTGCCAAAGGTGGTGGGAATAGGTCACATGGTCCAAGAGTGGGTGGCGGCCACGTCGTTGAGCCCCCAATTGCCCTTGCCGGATATCGTATGTGTGTTGGCGAGTAAGAGCCTAGGGTTTGGAAAGGTATTTAGGACGGGTATGGAGCACGATGAACATGGCAGGTAATGAACATTACGAAAATTTTGTAAGTTGCAGTGTTTTTGGAGTGGAGCTGATCCCTTCTGAGGACACGTCGAGGATGTGACGTTCACCTGTTTTAACCTATCCAATTTGTTCATTATGTTAACGAATCGCTTGGCGATGGTAAAGGGTCTTGATGAAGATCGGTGTGCTAACCAACCCAAACTCCCGGAAAAATAAAACAAAACATGGTCACGAAGAACAACTGCGTCGAGTTGTTGGTGATTGGGGAATTGTTCGCCGCACACGCAGTGTAGAGGAAGTGAAAGACGTCGTAGCGGAATTTCTCGAGGCTGACTTGGCATACTGGGTGGCTGATGGCGGAGACGGGGCGCTGCATTGGATGCTAAACGAGGGTTTACGTGCTTCCGCCGTGTCTGGGGCGGCGTTGCCGCCAATTTCGCCATCCAATGGTGGTACGATTGATTTTGTCGCCGGAAAGGTAGGTATACGCACAGATGTAAAGGGAATTATCGACCGCCTGGTATTTGCCGTGCAGCACAAACGACCGCCTGTAACGGTGACACTTGATACCGTTCGGTTGCTTGGATTTCGGGAAAAAAATTCGACCGCCAAAATCAATGCCGTTGGATTTGCGGCTGCGATTGCGGGCGTAGGTCAGAAGTTTTTTGACTACTTTTACGCTCAGTCCAACCCAAACGCTTCAACAATTTTAACCATTATCGTACAAGCTGTATTGGGACAATTGCTTCAAGCAAATCAATCGATTGGGGGAAAGCGAGCGGATCGACTGCGCCAATTAGCGAACGGTTTACTCGGGGCGGTGCCTGGCGTGGTCAAGATAGATGAACTGCTCTTGCCATACTCGAGCTTCACTGCCGTACATGCAGGTGCCATCGACATCAATCTTGGGGGGGTAGTGCGTGTGTTTCCGTTGGCACGAACCGCGGGGAAATTACATCTCCAGGCAGGGAGCCTCCAACCATGGGATATTATTCGCAACTTACCCAGCATTTTCAGGGGGAGTGCCATCCACTCACCCAACATCGTCGAGAGTGCGGGTTCGACACTGACAATGGAAGTTCCGTCGGGTACACACTTGAGACCGGTCTTTGACGGAGAGGTGTACCCGGAGGTCAGTCGAGTAGAGGTTTCGCTGGGGCCGCAAGTTCGTATTCCTGTTGTCGATACACGCCGCTCGTGACTTGGTAAGTGAATGCGAATTCAAGAGGCAAACTTTGCGCGTCGGGGACAGGCGTGTTTGTTCTCGTTCATCACATGTTGGTCATTTAAATCGGCGAAAGTGAGAAACCGGCTTTTGCGATTGGTTTTTTACTGCACGATGATGTCTATCGAGTGCGGGGCGCTGTAAAGAGCGGTGCTGTCGGAAGTCTGCCCAAAGACAATTAAATTAACGCGATAAGTGCCCGGAAGGTCGGTTTTTAACGTCTCTAATGCTCCACCCAACTTGTTTAACTTAGCGGCACTGCCAGCGGGTTTTGCACTAAGCCACCACTGGTATCCCGTGTCAAAAATCTCCGCGTCCCCATCTTGGCTACCGCTACCATCCAGTGTAATGGTAGTTCCGGCAGTTACTCCTTGATAGTTTGCCGGGTCGCCCGCATTGGCGATCGGAAGAATCTTCTGAAATCCAGCAAAACCAGTCAAATTCACAACGTAGGGCGTCTTTTCACCCCCTCCGAGCGGATATTCATCTGTCCACACGTACAAGAATGCGGTGGACTTAAACGCGTTAGACACCGATTGGTATTTGACCGTCAGGTTCACCAATCCGAATCCGTCGATGGACTGTTCAACAAAATTGCCGTCAACCACTGCGTTGCCATCATCGACAAGGGAGAAATCTTGGGGTGGCTGGCCAAATCCATTATCCATCGTGACGGCGGTTACGGTCACCGGCGCGAGACCGTAGTTATAGAAGGTCAGTTCACCCATTTTTGCTTCGGTTTGTTCCGAATAGAACCATAGTTGTGAAAGGATTGACGAACCACCAAGAGACGGAGGAGCCAGCGCCAATTCCCCAACAGGGTCACCAGCTTGGATCTGAATCGATTCGTTGAACGCCTTACCTCCGCCGTTTTTCAGCTTGAGAATGACTTCGGTGGATTCAACTTCGACGTTTTCAATCGGCTGAAAGTGTACCAAAACGTCCAAGGCGTCGTTTTGATTTTGCAATACTACTTTGTTTGCTACTGGAGCGCCTGGTTTCCCGTAAAAACCTATACTTGAGCCATTTTTTCGTACCTCCACCCAGAAGGGGCCCCCTTTTGTAGCGAAGTCGTTTAGGTTCTGAAAAGCTACCTCGTTAAGGGTAATGGGACACTGCCCAGTGTTGAGCAAATGAATAATTTTATCCTGCGAATCCGGGAATGTGACCGAGCTAAAGTCCATGTACACGAGACCGCTATCTACTTGGTCGGTATGCGTAAGTTCGTAACTTTCTATACAACTATCCGATTGAATAGGAACGGTCTTTATAGGTGTTTTGGGGTCATTTGTTTCGATTACTACGAAATTTGTGTCTTTTCCACCATCTTGCGGTAAATAGCGTACCTTAAAACACTCCTGCGCGAGCGGGTTGATCGAAACGGGTTCGATTGTGGTGCCAGGAGGAGGAACATCTTCAAGGCTAAATTCCTCACCGGGGGACGGATTCTGTAGGGAGATCGAAACAATTTCGAGATCAGCGCAGCCTTCGTTGATCATGCAGATTTCCAACTTTTCCGCGGACGTCGGAGTGGCCGCCAGAAAATCAAGCTGGGACGGCGCCGCAACCAGATTGCCGGTGCAGGCTTCCACATCGAAGTCGATAACCAGAACACCCTCCTGGGTTAATGAATCTTCTTTCCAGTCAATCTGTGCCACTAATTTAACGGGAGAAGTATTTGGCTCTTGGGTTTCAATGTCAAACGTGTACTTGAGCCAAAATTTGCGTCGGCCATAAGAATTTGAATCAGCCGAGGCGGCCGTCATTGACACCGGAAAGGAACAGGTTGGGCTGCCGTCTCGTGCAGGCGGTAACAATGCAGGGTCAGATACACTGGAGAGGTTTGGATGGCACGATAGAACTGGACTACCGGAGACATAAAGGGACTCGCCGGTAGGGTCGTTTTCCGCCCACAGTAACTCCACGTACGGATTTGAACCCTCCGCGATATAGACGTTTACGAGGTTCATTCCTCGTTCACCGATGTTGTAATAGGTCACTTCGGTAAACGAAGCATTTCCTTGTAGTTTGTCTGGTGCCGGTATCGAATAAGTTTTTGTGGGTGAATACGCGTTGCCGCCTTGACCGGCAAGGCCAATGGACACGGACAAAGATGGTATTTTTTGCACTCCGCTGTCCGTGGAGCAGGCACCGACCAGCCACGACATCATCGCGACAAGCCAGACAACGTTTTTCGCGCGAGCACGCATTCAAACCTCCTAAGTGAATATTCGCATCTCTTATATAAGCGTATTACCCGATCTCCAGCAACCGCTGAGTTGGGCACAAAAGATTAGCACCATCCTGTAGGCGTTTGCAATTTGCAGACCTCGGTTCAGACTCCGACATCTCGGAACAACGCTTCCGGACATGGTGCGCTTCGGTATCAAACAAATGCTCCGCCGTATCCGGATCTCCCGTTGTGGATGACGGGACTACGGTAAGTAGACGCACGTCGTCGGATATTGTGGGCACGGCACAAGCCGACGCTAACCAAAATTCCCTACTGGTAGATACTGGTCTGATATCGGAGTCGTGCGTACCGGTTGCGTGGTCGCAGATTCGTTTTGTCCTTGCGAACGAGCTCATAGTCGGATACCAAATAGTGTTTTGGTTTTGCTTACGCTACAGGCATCACCAATGTGCAACCGCTACAGGTCGTATTTCCGGTAATCAATGGCTTTTCAGCAAGGTGAATCGTGATGAGACGAGTTCGGATCAACACAACGACATGGCTGTGCTTCTTCGTGCTCCTAGCGCTGGTCCTGGTGACCGCATGTTCGGATGAAGATGGGGGCTCCACGTCCGCTGGAAATGGAAACGGTGCCGGAACAAACGGCACGAACGGCGGTGAAGGTGGCCCGGACAACTTCGGAGTGTTAGCCAATGCGTCGATAGAGGTGAGCCCTAAGGCGATCGTGTTCGATGCTTGGACACAGGCCGAGCGCATAGTCACGGTTAAGAATGTTGGAGATAAAGGTAATTTAACGCTGCTTTCGGTGGGGCTGAAAGTGGGCTCTTCACCGGAATTCACCGTTTCGCAGCCGGAAGCAACGTTGTTGCCTCCGCTGGGATTTACGACTTTTGTTGTTAAGTTTACACCAGGTCAACCGTCGCCGACGGGAACCGTCGTAATCAATCACAACGGATTGGATGGGGGCCCCGTACATGTACCGTTGTCTGTGTCGACCACGGGGGGCTCTATTGTTGTCATTCCGGGCTCTCTGGATTTTGGTGACGTGGCGGTAGGGCAACCAAAGAAATTGACTACCGTCATCAATAACATTGGTACCGAACCGGTTGAAATCGTTGGGATTGAGCTTACGGACACGACACCGGATGACTTTCAAGTGTTGTCTACTCCCGTGCCGTTCCAAATTGGGCCTGGCGATACGAATTCGGTGGACGTGAGTTATCTGCCCGACGGCAAGGGTACGGATCTCGGTGAACTTCGAATAGTCGCGAATCTTGAATCGGGGGGGGAAGTCATCGTGCCGTTGCTTGGTAACGTGATTGGTCCTAAGCTTCTCGCTATTCCGGCCATCGTGGATTTTGGTGTTGTCGACATCAACTCCAAAAAGACGATTTCCGTGGAATTAAAGAATGCAGGGTCCGCTACGCTGACCATTTCGGAGGTGTATCCGAGTGCAGGCACTGTTGAGTCCGTGTCGGTTGTGGATTTACCGGATTTGCCGGTTTCTGTCGATCCAGGAGCCTCCGTCAGCGTCAACGCCGTGTTCCGGCCCGACGTGGCGTTGCCGGTTGGATTGAACGCACTCGGAGGCGTGGCTGTTGCGTCGAACGATCCAGGTTTGCCTTTGATGGTGGTGCCGATTTACGGCTCCGTCGCCACCGCGGACTTGTTGGTGAGTCCGGACTTTGTTGATTTTGGAATTGTTGCCACCGGCGACGTGGTTACAAGACAAGTTCACTTACTTAACAAGGGAAAACAGGCGTTGGAAATCAAGTCCGTGGACTTCGTCGACGATCACAATGGCGAGTTTTCTCTGGTTGGATGGAGCCCGTCGGGGTTTTCGCCGCCGGGAATACTGGCTGCAGACGAGGCGGCGATAATGACGCTTGCATTTACCAACAAGGGAGGAACCAATCTCATTGTCACCGGAAGTATGTCAATCACAAGCACAGACACCGATCAGTCATCCCAAGTGTTGCCTCTTGAGGCAAAACGAGGAGGTTCGAAAAAGTGTGAGATCGAGCTTGTTCCCGGTGCACTAAATTATGGAATCGTGCCTCACGGGCACACAAAGACAATGCCGATGACAATCAAGAACGTCGGAACGGGACCCTGTACATTTGTTTCTGCGACCACGTACGATTGTGCGTCGTTTCTTGGAATTCCCGGTGCTTGCTCGACAGGTATTGGTAACTCAGCAAAAAATTTCAAGATTATTGCACAGCCTCCTCCAGTTCCGGGAGGGATTCCACAAGGGGGAAAAGCCAACATTATGGTGATGTTTGTACCACCCGAAAATGCACCAATCATCGAATTTTTCGATACATACAATGGGGCGATTCAGGTTTTGGTGAGTGACCCAAGTAATGGTGGCGCGCAGATTGCCGCGCCACCAGGGCAGGCACCGTCTCAAATTTTGTCGAATCTGACTGCAAAAAGCGGAATCAGCGACATCAGTGTGATACCCGGCAATATTGACTTTGGTCTAACGACTATCGGGTGCACATCGCCAGAAACCAAGGTTACAATTTACAACAACGGCAATGCTCCGTTGGTTATTGAGGATATCAAGTTGATTGATTGCACTCCGGAATTTTCCATTACGCAAATCCCTCCGATTCCGCCGGCGGGTATTGAGGTGACCCAGACCAAGCCAGTTGAGGTTTGGGTACTCTACAAGCCTCAGATTTCCGGAAAAAGTTATTGTACTTTGGCGGTGACATCCAGCGACACCGACCAGCCATTGTTAACTGTGCCGCTTGAGGGGAAAGGGACATTTGACACCGAAAATACGGACGAATTCGTTCAGTTAAGCGGCAAGGACGTCGACATTTTGTTTGTAATCGATGATTCCGGATCGATGGGGGAAGAACAATCCAATTTGGCTGATAACTTTAAATCGCTGATCAAAGAAGCGGCGACGTGGAATTCGAATTATCAAATCGGTGTGATCACAACTGATGCAGGTTCACCCAATAAATCCGGAAAGCTCCAGGGATCGCCTCTTTTTGTCATACCGAGCCCCAACGCCCAGTCTCAATTTGAGAAAAATGCGAAGGTGGGAGAAAACGGAAGTGGCTCAGAAGCCGGACTGGAAGCGGCTCATCTCGCGTTGACGTTGCCGTTGATCCATACTACGTCGACCGCCTGCTCATCTGATAGCGATTGCACTGCGCCGGACAAGTGCGTTGTGGGAACCTGTGGTGGGCACAATGCGGGATTTCTACGAAAAGAAGCGGCGTTGGAAGTTGTTTTTGTAAGTGACGAAGAAGACCAGTCGCCGGCGCCGGTGTCGTTCTACGTAGATTTTTTGAAAAGTATCAAAGGATTCGCCAATGACAACCTCATGCATGCACACGCAATTGTTGGCGATTCACCAGGTGGATGTACTTCCTCGGACGGAAGTGCGGATGCCGGAAAACGGTACATTGAGGTTGCCACACAGACGGGCGGCAAAGTCGCGAGTATCTGTGATTCAAGTTTTGCTGCTGCGTTGTCGACTATTGGTAACGTTGCGTTTGGGCTCAAGGAACAGTTTTTCTTGTCGGCCGTAGCGCAGCCGGGAACGGTCAAAGTGTGGGTAGATGATTTTGAGTGTGCGGGGGGGTGGTTTTACGATATTCCGTCGAATAGCGTGATTTTTGACGATATGGGTGTGTGCATGCCTCAGGAGGGTCAAAAAATTAAGATATACTATAAGATGCTATGCCTTCAGGAAGGCTAGCCGATATCGGGCAATAGTGTCGGGTTTCGCACTGCTATTATGAATCCTCCAAATCCAACGTCTCACCGGCTCGTGAAGCGTCCACAATGCTTTGAGTGCTCACTTTTTTTGTAACTAGAAAGTAGATGCCGAACAAGGACTGCTGGACAAGCTGCATCAAATATACCGCTAAGCCGTAAATCATTACTTGAGGGACATCGCTGGGGATTCCATAAACTGCAAGAGGCAATAAGAGGAAATACCAGAACGTTCCCACGTTTCCTGGCGAATTTGGGATCATCATTCCGACCACAACGCAAGACATCATGGCGTAAGCGGCAACGAGTGGAATAGCCAACCCAAATCCGTGGGCAAATACCCACAAGCCGATTGCGTTGATACCCCAATATGCTGCGGTGTAGACAACAAACAATCCAAATGATTTCCATTGTGGCAACACAGCTAGACCACGAAGGAAGGATTTGAGTAATTTACTGAATTTATCTGCTAACTTTGTGCTGATCTTGCGTAGGGTGGCGTCAATCGCTCCGACGGCGTTGTCACGTTGCCAATAAAGAAATACAAGTAAAACCATGCCGCCGAGGAAACACAGCAAAGCCAAATAAGCGCCGATGCGAATTTCTGTTGCGGATGGTGCCGTGTCAGGTATTTGAAATAGTACTGCAAACAGTACAAGACTGACCATCAGACCGTCGACGACTCTTTCGATTACGATGGTGGCTAGTCCTTCACTGATTCGGATGTTGGGAAACTCCTTTGACAACATATAAGGGCGAACAAATTCGCCCAGACGCAGTGGTAGAAGAAACACCGCCATGTTTCCGACTGCGCCGATCCGATTCAACGCCGCAAAAGGTACGTGGCCCAAGGGACGCAGGAGCGGTCCCCATCGTACTACGCGGAGAAAGTGGATTAACGTGAGCACGAGAAAGTACGGAACAATGTAAACAAGATCAAACCGCCAAGCGACCTCCACCGCCCTTTCTGATGAACTGATGGCCGGGTAATTGGAGACGGGTTCTGTTACTTCCGGAACCGCCTCGCCCGCCAGCAGCACAGTGCCATCCAGGTGTATTGGTTGCTGTAGTTGATGAAATGTGCCGCCACGACCAGAC
>JABWCM010000116.1 GCA_013360285.1 Myxococcales bacterium | reverse complement strand
AAAGCTCTGCTCTGCGTAGATCTGCTGGCACAGCTCTACGCTCTTCAAAGGGCACGATGTATGCTCTTTTCTTTTGCTATCTAGTTGTCAAGGAACAATCTGTCCATTTGCCTTGTTGGTTTTTCAACCAACAGGGCTCGGGAATTTATCAGCAAAACGATTAACGTGTCAACAACTTTTTTTGCTGACATGTCCGGTTTTTTTCAGCGCCACTCCCTTCGGGCCTCTTTTTGCTAACCGGCGGTCCGGGCAGCGACGTGGGGCGGACTTTACGTAGGACGACGCCAATCGTCAAGTCGTTTTTTCTTCTCAGCGCATTTTTGTGTAACGTTATGAAAGCAAATGAGTTTGGTGCGTAAGAAACCCGCTTAAGACCTACATTCCCAGCTCTGGGCGAAAAAACTCGGCCGGCCACGAACTTTGCACATGGGTGCGCGCAACACATCTAAGTCGACGAAATAGCGGTCATCACAGTTACGCAAAAACTCCCGTGCGTGGAATCATCCAAACATCGTGAGGAGCCACATTCCACCGGGCCAAAAGATGATTGGCCGCTAAAAAGCCACTGGTGACAGCACGCTCCATCAACGCACACGGCACAGGAACTCGAACAAAATCCCCCGCCAAAACAAGCGTAGGATAAGGCGTGGAAGTGGACGGCCGATTCTTGTTTCGCCCCCGACCGAACGCCGGACAGTCGTTTTTGTAAAGAAAGGATTCATGAACAAGACGTGAATTTCGCGTTTCGGGATACACAGTAAACAATGCGTTACGCAGTTGATGACGAATCGAGTCGATAGACTGATCGTTTTCGACGCAGTAAGCGTGCAATTCAACAACTGAACCGCCAGTTCGATATGCCCAACGTCGACTTTCTCCCTGAAAACGGCTATAAATTGAAATATTATCCAGAATTCCTGCCCCTACGGTTCCAACAAACGGCTCGCGATCCTGCCGTACCGGACGGTCGAGCCACATGCGCCATACGACGAAGGGGTTAGCCGATTCCAGGGTACGTATACGCTCATACCATCCCGAATGCGCAATCTCGTCGCTTCTTGCAACTATAGTCTTCAACGCTTCGACATCTGCCGCCAAGACAACGGCGTCTCCTTCCAGCCTTTGGCCGTTATCCAGCAATACAGACCATTCTCTTTTTTTTCCCGTCGGTTCAATCCGCTGAGCCTGTGTTCCAAATTGAACTTCAACTCCCAATTCAGACAAATATCTTTCAAAAGGAAACCAAATGCAGTCCGAAAACGACTCATTACAGACATCAAAAACTAGTCCTTCCGGATTTCCCATGAAATAAAAGTGAAACATCATCAGCAATTCAGCGGCCGACATCGAATTCTCTGGATTGAAGAACGAGTGCGCAAAAACGTCGAAGAGCATTTGGCGAGCGTTTTCCGGAAAGCTAAGCGAATTCAGATATTCACGAGCACTTATATCGTCAAATTTTGCGTATGTACGATCTGGATCGTATCGCAGCATTTCCAATGCTGCTTTTGCATTCACTTTTGCCAGCGACGACAATGTCAGGGTTTTGGTCCGAGCTACCAAATCAACAACGTTGAATGGTGGCTGCCGCGATAAACCGGCGAATGACTCACGAGCCCCGCTTGGTGAGACAATCGGATAGTCGGCCAGCGGCGTCAGGAACGAGAGATCTGGGTCGATTCTTCGTAAGAGTGATCGCAAATTATAGTACTGTCGAAAAAATGCGTGAAATCCCCTCTCCATCTGATAGGTTTCGCCCCACGGAAACGATTCGCTCCATGCCGCGAGCCGTCCGCCAAGCTCGCTACGCTTTTCTATCAGTGTTACGGAGGCTCCCCGCTCTGCCAATGCCACCGCAGCCGTAACCCCAGCCAACCCGCCTCCGATCACAACAACATGCTGGTGACCCCGGATAGACGGGTACGCTGAGGGCGAGTTCTGAAGTAGACGTTCTGGTCGCAAAATAAACCTCATGCGGGTGCCTCCGGCCTGGCGGCAACAAACGAGTGCAGGACGTTGCGTTGCCAACCATCCATCTGCTCAGTGTGGACACCCACAAACCCCAGTTCCTTAAGGCGCTCCTCAAACCGCCTGACCCCATCGAACTCCAGAACACTTCGTCTAAGGTAACGATAAATCGATGCATCACCTGAAAACAGTCGACCAGATGGAATAATGATGCCCAGTGACACGAGATTCCACAAAGCAGAAGCTAAACGCGAGTCTACAACGGAATACTCGTGAAAACATACCCGTCCCAAGGGACGTAATAGAGTCAAAATGTTCGCCAAACATGTATCCCGACCTGGAACGTTCCGAATTCCGTAGGCCATCATAATTCCATCAAACGAATCATTTACACCAAATTGTCGCGGATTTTCAGCGTTGCCATGTATAAATTGAACATTTGACAGTCTTCTCTTTCTCTTAGCGCATTCCAACATCTGCAACGACGCGTCCAGGGCGACTATCTTGGCGCCTGGATACACGTCGAGCAGCGCTTCAGTCGAGATTCCTGTGCCACAGCATAGGTCCAATATCCTTGGTGTTGGTCCGAGCCCCAGTCTCTTTGCGCTCCACGTCAAGTGTTTTCGGTAACCCGGATTCAGAGACGTCAACCAGTCGTATGAAGATGCCACGTTGTCAAATTTCGCCGGAACTTCACACTTTTCATTTTCGATAGTGCTATTCCACTTGTTTTTCATTCGCTGCCTTTCACTTTTACGTAAATTGGATTAGTGAACCCGAATGGTTGGCCATCGAATACCGGTTTCCCATCACCGGACCCGCGGACCACTACGACATACCAACTGTCTCCAGTCGGCGAAACACGAACCACAGCATTCCAATCCAACGCCGGAAGTCCTTCTGCAAGCTTTGGAGCGACGATCGTGTAACTTCCGTTGAGCTCATCTGGTACGAACACAGCCGAGTCCTTGTGAGGCGCTAATCGAAGTGGCCGCCCCTTTTCGTAGACCTCCAAAGTGCCGACAGTCACCCAATCGGGAGCTTGAACCCGTACCGAAAGGTCAACTGAATCACCCAGCGCTACCTCTACAGGCTCGGTAGACCCCATGTGGGACAAGCCGCCGACCGAGATTGTCACAAAAATACCGCGGGCCACGGTAGCTTTTTGCGCCCGGATCGCACTTGTCACCAGTGTATCGGTCAGCGATGCCGGTTCATCCAAGCCAACCCTCAAGTAGGTCCTGGGATACCCAGACCCATCGTTGAAGTTGTGTGAGTCGCTATTTCCCAATGCACATATATTTTTGCCAGCCTGGAGTAGACCAAACCAATCTCGAAGCACCGGGACTCGGTTTTTTCCGGATTTCGACCACTCAGCTAAAACATCGTCCATTTCCGGAACAAATAGTGACGGCTCTCCTAGTTCCGCGTTGACTTCTACGGCGTCAAAACCATCGGCCAGTGGCGTACCGGCTTTCGTGGACGTCGCTGTTGCGGGCTCCAACCCCAGCCACGTAAAGTACCCCTTTCCGCCAGAGCGCGGATGACTGATGTGAATTACCGGATCAGACGGCAACGTCTGTAAGAAATCCAACAACTCCTGGATCGTTCGCCCGGCCCACAGCTTAGAACCCACCAGAGCATAGGGGTCACTCGGATCCAACGGCAACGGATAGGCGTTAAAATGACCGACAAGATTGACACTTATCTCGTTTCCAACCAATGAATATATCAGATTTTTCGCGTTTAAGGCATCAATTGCTGGCTTATAGTCTGTAGTATTGTCGTGATCGGTGGATGCCACTATTTCCACGCCTTCAACCAGGTTTTCTCTTATTTTTGCTAAATGGGACTGCTCCGAATCCAGACTACCTACGGTATGCTGGTGAAAGTCACCTCCTAACCATCCGGAAGTATCGATTACTCGCGCCAGTGTACCCTCGTACGTTGTCGTAACGCCGGACTGGATTTCAATTGTGGTCACTATGCGTTCGTATTCAGGTCCCCGTGAAATCGTCGCTTTATAGATGCCGGGTTTGAGTATCCACGGCGGGCTCCCCTCCATGTGGTGCAAGACCAAAGTTTGCCCCCCAAACGATGCCTCGCCAAGTAGTGGATCCGGGCTCTCGACGTTTTCTCCCAACAAACTCACTTTTGCAGGTCCCTTCAGTGACAAGGCGAGCTTGCCTGGCGCCAGCAGCGAAAAACGATCATCAAATGGTTTATTTACTGTTGTTGGCTCCGAAACATATCGTGGACGCCCTTCCGCCAGAACAACCCACTCCACGTCTCCAGGTGGAACATCCATTTGGAATCTTCCGTTCTGGCCTGTTTTCGAGTGATTTATAACCTTTTTGGTCACTGAATCTCTACAATGAACCGAAGCGTTTGGAATTGGCTCGAACGTCACGGAATCAACTACGGTTCCTTGCGCGACAACGCCGGCATCGCGCCGTAATGCACGCAACGGATCCAACACGCTCGCAACATCACCTGTTCCAACCATAAACCATCGCTCAAAAATCATTTTTCCGGATTCATCGACAATATTCGACCCATCGTACAGCGCCACTGTTCCGCTTGAATCCACAACGGGAATTGTAAACGTACCGGTTACCCTGGCGTAAGCGTACGAAACACCGTTGCCAACACCGACCAACGCGCTAGTCGGACCATTCTTTCCCGGTTCATCCCAGCCGGTTTCTGGAGAAAACAACCGAAGAGTTTTTCCGAACGCCAACATTTCGCCCACAAGCACTGAGGATAGGTCACCAAGCTTCCCTTTGGGATCGGAAACAGTTGTACGAATCAACACACCGGGAACCTGAGGCCTCATGATGTAGTCCGTATGGATTTGCGCTTCAGCCAGATCGCCCACAAGCACGTCCAGCAGATCTACGATCTTTGATTTGGCGTCCGTCCCTGTGACTCTTAGCACAACCTCATCGCCCGACGAGCCATCCTGAATTACAGCAATCTCTGCTGCCGTGGGAATTCGGAAAGCAACAATAGGGAACATTTCGCGGAACAACTCGGTTCCCATGCCCCCTTTGTTATCTAAACGAACACCGTCTATTAAGTTACCACCATAAAGATCGAGTCCAACGGCTACATCGCTGTCTTGAATATAAAAACGGGCCACGTCATTTTGAATAAACCAGGTCGTACCCGGCTGAGCGTACGCGCCATAACCAGCCGGGACCATGTCCGGGTCTGTTAACTTACCAGCGGACAGCAACGACCGCTGACCGATGGCATCAGACACGGCTGTGTCGACCAATTCATCGTGCCCGTCAGCTTGGTGGGAATCGGCGCCTTTTTCTGAACCAGTATCCTGCAATGGAGTCACTTCATCGCCGATTACGTCGGTGGTCGCATCCACCTTTTTTGTGTCGGGCTCAGAAGAACCGTCCAACGTGGACACGTTTCCGTTCGAACCACAACCACCCACCGCGACCCAAATCACAAACAACAAGAGAAAATGGTACGTTTTCATAAAAGTAACCTACACGGGAGGATAGGTGGAATCAATCGGTGTATGGTAACATTGTAGGGTCTGATGGAAACGAGAAACGAAACTCGACTCCTGGTTCTCGCAACCGTGTCGAGTGCTCGCTGTGTCTGTTATCAGGAGGATCTGGTGAAAATCGTTACGTGGAACGTGAACTCCATCCGAACACGTCTGGAGCGTCTGCAATCCTGGATCGCGTCTGATGCTCCAGATATTGTGTGTTTACAGGAATTGAAATGCCAGGACTCGGAGTATCCTACCGACGAAATCGGCGCGTTGGGATACCATTCTGCTATATTTGGCCAACGTACCTATAATGGTGTAGCTATCATATCAAAATTCCCAATTGTTGACATACAGCGTGGTTTTCCTGATGGCTGGGATGACGCGCAAGCGCGACTGATCGCGGGGACAATTGGAAATTGGCGGGTCGTTTCCGTTTACGTACCGAATGGTGGGGAAATGAACTCAGACAAGTACCAATACAAACTGGAGTGGCTCGACCATTTTTTATTGTATCTTAAAACTGAATGCACACCGCAGCAACCAATCATCCTATGTGGGGACTACAACGTCGCGGCGGACGAGCTGGACGTTGCTAACCTATCGGCCTGGGAAAACACATCGCTTTACAACCCGGAGGTGTGCGGTCGTTTGCAGCACCTCCGGGACTGGGGATTAACCGACATGGTCCGCAAACATCACCCCGGCGGGCGGATCTACACATGGTGGGACTATCGCCAACTCGCTTTTCCGAAAAACGACGGCCTGCGTATTGATCACATTCTTGCAAGCCAACCTCTTGCCGACCTGTCGCTCGGTGCCAGAGTTGTACGCGACCAGCGTAAGGGTGTGAAACCATCCGATCACGCTCCCGTGGAAGCAACCTTTGATAACGCCTAGTTGTGCGGCGTTTTTAGATGAATTCCACACACTGACCGCCTTTGGCCCTCTCACCCGTAAATATCCCTGCGCCATATTCCCGATATTCCTCAGGATTTTTCCGAACGATCCGGCTCAAATTCGGCTGGCCAAATCTAGGCAATGAGGGGTCAGCTTCACGCTGAAAGTGGTCCGGAGAGAGCTAACTTAGCGTTGAATTGACAGGGACCCGGCTTAGGCAATATTTGGCATATGCCGCATGGAGGCGCATGGCCAAGGCAGCCTAAATTAGCCAGTCACAGGGTCAGCGAAAATCAAGAAGTATCCCTGGTCGGGTCGATTTTGAGGCGAATGGTCGGGGACCGGACTGAGGGATGCCGGGAATATTCCGCCAGGACGAGACTGGACAAATCCGTCAAAAGCGGTCGTCTAGGGTCACGCATCTATTTCCGCGGACCCTCTTCACGCGTGCGCCACATTTCGGCCATGATCACGGCAGCAGCTACCGAAACGTTAAGGGACTGAACTCGTTCGGTGGTCGGGATCCGTATTGACCGATCACACTGGGCTCGTGTTGCTGCGCGGGTGCCATGCCCTTCGTTTCCAAACACCAGCACGACAGGCCGGGGAACTTTTGCGGAGAACAGATCGCTGCCCCTTTGTGCGTCGGTCGCAACAGTAAACACTCCTTGACGCTTCAACGACAGAACGGCTTGGCCCATGTCCGATACTGCGGCAACGGGTAGCAACTCCGCTCCTCCTTCGGCCACGCGTAATGTCGCGGCAGATATTCGGCCCGATTGAGTAATCGCCCCCGAGACAATCACCCCACTTACACCGAAAGCAGCCGCCGAACGGATAATTGCGCCTAGATTGTGTGGATTCTCCACATCTTCAAGGGCAACAAAAACCGATGAGGGGCAATACACCGTATCCAACAGACCATTCAAGTCCACAAACCATTTGGGTGACGCAACGACTACCAAACCTTCATGATGTCCAGCCTTCGCGATACGGCTCAACTCGTCATCGGACAACTCGCGATAAGGCACACGGCGGCGCGCACAATGACTTAGCATCTCTCCAATGAAAGGTCGGCTTCGCGGGGCATAAAACACCCGCACGATGTCCTCCGGCCGATGTAGAAATACCGCCAAAGCCGCATTTTTTCCGTAGACGGCAACTTCGCTTCGGGAAACAGTTGCTTTTGTCATTTGAGGCTGTCTTTGGTTTTGCTCCGCAGGAAAGCCCATTCACATGCCATGTTGTCGTCTGTTATCACGACGGCATCCTTTGTGCGCGAAAGAATGCTTTCAACGGACTCGACGCCTTCCCGCCGCGGTGCCAGTGCCATGGTATCGTCAATTTTTAGGACCTGTTCCAATCGGGTGCGGTGTTTTGCAACGCTTAAGTTAAGCACCGGCTGCCCATCGATCGCCCAAGCGGTTAACGCTGCCGCAAGCCGCTGGTCATCCCAAACAACCGGCGCGCCGGATGCCACCATACAGTTGAACAAGCGAACAGCGAACGGAAACACCTCAACAGCGGTTCGCTGTGCATCGTCTGACCACGTGGTGTTGTACACAAGCACGCCCCTTGAATCCATGCGGCTTTTTGTAAGCTCCAAATACTCTTTTGATAGAATGTTGGTGGAATGTGCACGCCAGTGCCATGTTGTGTTCTGCACAATGACATCAAACTGCCGGTGGGGATTCCGTTGTAACCACCGGCGCCCGTCATCGATCACAATTTCGACTTTCGGGTTGGTCAACAAACTTTGAACCTCTGGGTAGTGCCGAATGATCTCCAGGTAACCAGGATTGATCTCAACAACCGTGAGGGTTTCCACACCCGGCATATGTGCAATAACCTGAGCCCACGCCCCGGTCGCCATCCCCACCATCAAAACCCGGCGGGGATTGGCGTGAAATGCGCTAATCGCATAAGCCCGGACGATCCAGTTCTGGTCATCGACCAAATCGGTCGTAACTCGACCGTCATACGCACCACCACCGTATACCTGCGAATCACTGGTCACAGTAATTACACCGTGACGATTTTCAACGATTCGCGTGAACTTAGGCGACTGGTCATAATTCGCCCCGAATTGCATCTTTTCGTAAATTTCACCGTACAGTGTCGGCATCGCCAGCGAACAGCCACCGAGCAGGATCCCGGCGGTCAACACGGCCTGCACATAGGACACGCGGCTAAATTGCCCCGAATAAACATACATTCCGGCTGCGATAAGAACACCGACACAGAGCTGAAAGAGGGCAACTCCCTCCAGTGGCCAAGTATCGAACAAAACGAATCCCGTCAGGAAACTCCCTGCGGCTGAACCAACAATGTTTGCCAAATAGAGGTAAGATAACCGCGCCCCAGCTTTATGATCTGGTTTCACGGCAAAGTGACTGATAAGCGGAAGCGTGGCCCCCAGCAATGTTGCCGCAAGCCAAACCAAGCCGAACGAAAATATCCACCATGTAAACGTAACCATCCACGCCAAACAAGGCACAACCAGAAAACTGATAACGTTGGCAATGAGAAGATACACCGCCAACGCGCGAATTTGTTTGGGATTTCCGACTTGATTTCCGGAGTGGCAATAAAAACGACTCGCCAAGGAGCCAATCGCGATCCCAGCTAGGTAAAACCCCAGCAAAAGGCCAAATCCCGTGGGGTGATTACCCGAAGCAAAGGCATAAGCCCGATACCAGATGATTTCGTAGGAAAGCGCTACAAAACCGGTCAGCGCGACGCTGAGCAGTGCAAAGGCCATGACGCGTCAACTTTTTGTTGGTCTGCTAAGCGTCACCATCATGGCGCACTCAGCAAGCACTCGTTATATTACAGGAACACACATGTACTTTATCAACTGCATCCCATTGAGTTACCACAATTGAGGCATTTATAACACGAGCCGTTTCGAACCGTGATGTGGCCGCATCCATCACAAATAGGAGCGTCACCCATCATGCTCGACAAATGCTCACTTAAAGTCGTAAGGACAACTTCCGCTGAATCCAATCCAACCGAGGTTGTCCCTCCAGAACCCCGGCTATCAAATACAAGTGCTCCATGACTACCATTGGCTTTCCCGTTTGCCTTCCCGTACCCGTTCGTCCCGCTCGCTGCGCCGTTTTTCGAGACCGAAACAACTGCCTGAACCGAAGTTCTGCTATCCCCGGCAACTGAGGTGTCAAATTGTGGGGCGGTTTGTACGTCAGGCGGTGGAACTTCTGGCGATCCGTCTGATCCTCGCTGGGATTGCATCGTTTCAACTAACCCCTCTTCCACCGTGGGCGGAACCTGAACCAAATCGGTCCGGTCCAGGTATTCAAGCCCCAAAAGACGGAAGATAAAATCCACAACACTGGTTGCGTATTTAATGTTGGGATGATCCACCCTTCCTTGGGGCTCAAACCGAGTAAACGTGAACGTGTCGACAAATTCCTCAAGCGGAACGCCATACTGCAGGCCTTTTGACACCGCAATGGCGAAGCAGTTCATCATGCTACGAAAAGTTGCTCCTTCTTTGTGCATGTCGATGAAAATTTCACCCAATTGCCCATCGGAATATTCCCCAGTACGCAGGTACACTTTGTGCCCGGCCACCTTGGCTTCTTGAGTAAATCCTCGTCGCTTTTTAGGCAAAGGCCGCCGCTTTAAGGCGGGCGCCGCGGCAATCGGCAGTCGCACTTCCGGCACAATCGCGGACGATGGAGCCGACTCCGCAGCCGTGTCAACGTCACTCTTCGTCGAAAGCGGCTGACTCTGTTTACATCCGTCGCGGTACAAGGCGTTGGCCTTCAGCCCTAACTTCCAGCTCAACATATAGGCCCGGGATATTTCTTCCACTGAGGCTTCACCAGGTAAGTTAATGGTTTTTGAAATCGCTCCGGAAATAAACGGTTGCGCCGAGGCCATCATCTTAATGTGACCCGTGTAGGCAATAAATCGTTTGCCTTTTGACCCGCATCGATTAGCGCAGTCGAACACCGCCAGGTGTTCCGGCCGCAAATGCGGTGCCCCCTCGACCGTCATGGTACCGCAAACGACATCGCGGGCTTCTTCGATCTGCGTCTGGGTGAATCCGATGTGCCGCAGTAAGTTAAAGCCGGGTTTTGCGAGATGTTCTGCCGTAACCCCAAGCCGCATTAAGCAATCGTTACCCAGCACATATGCGTTGAAGGCAAAGCTCAGCTCAAACACACCCGGCAGTGCTTCCTCTACCTTGGCAAGGTCCGCATCACGAAATCCACGACTTCGCAAGGACTCCCGATTGATATGCGGCGACTCAGCAAGGGAGTGGGTCCCCAACACATAGCGGATGATGTCATCGACCTGTGATGCAGTGTAACCCAGTGCCTCCAAAGCCGGACCAACACTGCGATTGACGATCTTGAAATATCCTCCACCTGCGAGTTTTTTGAACTTAACTAACGCGAAGTCAGGCTCTACCCCGGTGGTGTCGCAGTCCATCAGCAAACCAATGGTGCCGGTCGGAGCAATTACTGTGGTTTGTGCATTTCGATACCCATGCTGTTCTCCCAGGTCCACCGCATCATCCCAAACCTTTCGTGCCTCTTGCAGCAAATACTCCGGACAATGTTCTGCCGAGATTCCAACTGGTCTAATCGTCAACCCTTCGTATTCGTTGGCCGGCGAGTCGTAAGCGGCTCGGCGATGGTTCCGCATAACGCGCAGCATTGCATTACGGTTTGGCGCAAATTCTGGAAACGGCCCCAAATTTGCCGCCATCTCGGCGCTTGTTCGATAAGCCTCACCGCACAAAATCGCGGTAACGGCCCCACAAATCGCTCGTGATCGGTCGTCGTCATATGCCAGACCCAGTCGCATCAACACGGTCCCGAGATTGGCAAACCCCAACCCCAACGTTCGATAATCCCATGACCGTCGCGCGATTTCAGGGCTCGGATACTGCGCCATCAACACGCTGATCTCGAGTACGATTGTCCAAAGCCGACACGCGTGGCGATAGCGGGCAACATCGATCGTTCTGGTCTTGGCATTGTAGAACGAAAGTAAGTTAATACTTGCTAAATTACACGCCGTGTTATCGAGAAACATATACTCGCTACACGGATTCGAGGCGCGTATCTTACCGCCCGCGGGACATGTATGCCATTCGTTGATGGTGTCATCAAATTGTACGCCGGGATCCGCGCATGACCACGCCGCACTACAAATTTGGTTCCACAGATCACGAGCATCCAGCGTCTTACAGATGCGGCCGTCGGTTCGCCACTTGAGATCCCAACTACCCCCGGTCTCAACTCGATGCAGAAACTTGTTCGGGATCCGCACACTGTTGTTGCTGTTCTGCCCGCTGACCGTGGCATAGGCTTCCCCATTGAAGTCGGACGAATAACCGGCCGCAACCAAAGCCGCGACCTTCTTTTCTTCTTCTACTTTCCAGGAGATGAATTTTTCGACGTCGGGGTGATCCAGGTCCAAACAAACCATTTTGGCTGCTCGGCGGGTCGTCCCGCCGGACTTGATCGCTGCAGCCGCCCGATCACCAATCCGCAGAAAACTCATTAGGCCGCTGGAAACACCTCCACCGCTCAACGGCTCTCCTTCGCCGCGTAACGACGAAAAGTTGGTGCCGGTCCCGCTGCCATACTTAAACAAACGGGCCTCACGCACCCACAGATCCATAATGCCTCCCTCGTTAACCAAATCATCGCCAATAGCTTGGATAAAGCAGGCATGAGGTTGCGGGCGGGTGTAGGCATCGGTACTAGCTATCACAGCATTCGTTTCAGGATCGACGTAATGATGTCCCTGGGCAGGTCCTCGTGTTCCGTAGGAATGATATAGGCCGGTATTGAACCATTGGGGCGAATTGGGCGCTGCCATCTGATGTACAAGCATGTATGACAGTTCGTCTTCGAACACGTGCGCATCGTCCGGAGATGCGAAATAATTGTATTTCTCACCCCAGTGCCGCCAACACTTTGTCAGCCGCCCAATGACCTGCTTAACGCTGCGCTCCGGGCCAAACATCGTGTTCCCGTCTTTGTCCAGCAGGGGTTTCCCGTCTTTGTCGACCTGAGGAACTCCAGCCTTACGAAAATACTTGGACACCATAATGTCGGTTGCGAGCTGACTCCATGTCGTCGGGATTTCGGCATCGTGCATCTCAAAAACGGCCGAACCATCAGGATTGGTGATTCTTGAGGACCTTAGTTCGTAATCCACAGTCTCAAGGGGCGGAATCACACCGTCTGTGAACATCCGCTTCACCGTTAGACCCTGTTGCCCCTTTTCTTTTGCTTTCTTTGCCTCTTTTGTTTTCTGGCTATCCTTCGCCGCTTTTGAGGGCTTGTTCGCTGTCATTTCCGTAATCCATTAAGTGTGCGATCTCCGTTGATTTCCGTTTCGCGCAAAAGCGTATATCGATTCCAGCCTGCCGTTCTGAAACCAAGAGAATTTGTGAAAATTGGCTCGCGACCCTTGCGGGGCGGCTTTGGGCCGTCTGCGCCAGAAAAAGGGGTTACGTAATAGTTCGCCCTATTACTTACCTTTGTCCTGACCGATCTGGCGCAACTCCACGCCCAACAACCGGATCCATATTTTTTCACAACCTCGGAGAAATCGGAGAGTTGTCATCCGCCATGTAGTTTGAGTCCGACTGTGTAAGTCTGAATGTCGCCGGACGATAAATTTGGTTTACCGACGTTGCGTGGGACACAAGTCGGACAAGCATCATAACGCGGTGACGTTGTGGGTCAAGGAAGAACTGCCATATATTGCACCCGTCAATCTCATATGGACCCGGTGCAGCCTAAGCGTCCAAGATAAAACATGATTGTATGTGCTTCTCCACAGGTTCCCCACAGCTTTCCCACACCCTGGACCCTGGAAATCATTACAGAAAATTTGCAAAAAAAATCATACAACCGATGGCACCGTAGGAAGCGTACCCCGTTTTTCACACAAAGAAGTGCCGGCGAATGCGCGGCGCCTATTCGGCAAGCAGCGCTTCGATGTCCGTTTTAAGTGTTGGCGGCAGGTTTACGCCTTCGGGTTCCGAAACATTATAAACGTGGCGAATCACACCATTTTTATCGACGAGATAGGCAAGTGGAAACAACAATGCGTCCCCCCCCAACTGCTGGTACTGCGCCAAAGCACTGTCGTCAATATCCAGTATTAAGGGATACGTGTTTCCGGTATCCGGCAACAAATCGACCGCATAGGACACGTCCGGGCCGGTATGTACGATGAAAACGTCCAGCCCCTGAGGACCATAAACCGGAACGACTTCGTCCGCGAGCACTGGCAACTCCAGTGCGCAGCTCGGTCACAACCCGTTGAAGAACTTAATATAATGAACCGTTCCAGTAAGTGAAGATAGCGCTGCACGCTCGTTGTCTAGCGAGGGAAGCCACAAGTGGGGCGCGTTATCACCGGGTGCGAGATTCTTCGAATTGCCCCAAACGGGAACTTCGATTATCGGCTCATCCAGATCGTTGGTTTCAATTCGCAACGTTGTTCCGACCATGGCTTCCGACTCGGGTCGATACCGCACCTCAAAGAACCCGAGCGCACTGTGGGCTTCAACCACCATCAGCGGAAGCGGAGACCAGCCCCCCACGTCTCCTGCAAAATCGGGGTCAATCTCTATCGAGAACGCAGGGTTGTCGAGAGAGATCGACTTCACCAGAAGCGGAGCATCCCCATCATTGGCCAGTATGACTCCAAGTGATTGTGAGTCGCCCACGGCAACTCCGCGAAAATCCAATCGGTTGGTCGCAAAATATGCGTCGGGTCCGGTGGCGGTGTTGCCCATGGTTAGCCAAGCCAGCCCAAGCTCCGTTCCGACAACGATGGTACCATTAGCGTCCGTCTCAATGGCGGAGACATGAGACCGGGCAGTTTGCTCGCCCCCCAAGCCCCACAATTCTTCGCCGAACACCCAAGCGATTTCCTCGGTACATCCATAACGAGCTACGTTGTTCCACTCTGCCGCCAACGCACACCCCTTATACGCCGCGACATCCAACGGAACACCCCGTCCCACCGCTGCCCCCGCCAACGTTGGTGTATGTTGTGCGTCCAATCGCACGAATTGGGCGCCGAGCGGTCCCGCAGCCACCAACGACAACTCCGGGGAAGGCCATACAACGGTCACACGCCACGTCCCACCCCAAATATCCACTTTTTTTTCTGTTTTCGCTCCAACGTCGACAATGGACACGCCGGTTGCAGTGGCGACGGCGAAAACATCATCATCGCCTACTAGCTGCACAACATCGACCGCGCCGAAAGCCATATCGAGTGGACTGACCGCTCCGGAGACAGCATCGACATGCAGCAGACCTGCGGCTCCGGCTGCTACGTAGATATCTGTGGCGTTTCCCGTCGCTGAACGAGCGCGATATTCCGTTCCTAAACCAAGATAAGACTTAGAGATAGACATGGCTGGTTGTAATTTAACGTGATGAACCGCCCCGTCAACATCAGTAACATAAAGGAGACCACGAAAGTCTACTCGGCTGCAGGTAGCCGCCAAAATAAGTGGCTCGGAAACGGCCCCATCATCGGAAATCGTATACAATCCGTCCCGTGTACACACGACATTGGTCTCGTTTCGCCCGAGATCAATCACGGGAGTGTTCACGGAGACAAACTTATCGACCCCAATACCGTCCACGGCAACAATAGTACCCCAATTTGAATCGATGACGTCCGTTTCCGCTTCTGAATCCCCAACGGAGTCCGGTTGTGTTACCACGTCATCCCCGTCCCCCGAGTCGGCGACGGAAACATCCGGATGCAAAGTGCCCCCGGTGTCCGGCATACCGTCTCCATCCGCATCTGAACCGCAGGCTGCATTCACAAACGCCAGCAAGCATAAACCCACGACAACCTTATTCACTGAGTCCTCCTACATGCGTACTTCCCCTTCCCCATCGTTCCCGGGCGATACCATACAGCAACCAAGTTCCAAATCCCAATGGGACAAAGTTTCGACTCGGTGCAATATGTGAACCCTCACACCGAAAACGTAACCATGTTTCGACCGAAATGAGGTAAATGCCTACAAGATTTTGAGAGAACCACACCCGGTGGGGCCTTCGGTAAGTTGACTTCCATAGACGCATTGTTACATTGCGCACCTTTGAGTCGAAACTCCCGTAGCCAAGGAGTCGGGCGGTTGAACAGCGGTTTTTTCAGCAAAAGATTTATCGTTTTGGTTGGCAAAGGTGGCGTCGGCAAATCGACCATGGCGGCGTCTATTGGTCTTGCCGCGGCGCGTTCCGGCAAAAAGACACTCATCGCAGAACTCAACACAACCGAGAAAGTCCCATTGCTGTTTGAGAAATCAGCAGTTGGATACCAAATTCAACCGATTGCCGAAAATCTGTATTGCCTCAATATTCAACCCGAACCGGCGCTTCGGGAATATGGTCTGATGAAACTTCGTATACGGGCTGCCTACAACGTCGTATTCGAAAACGATTTCATGCGAAAGTTACTGCGGCTTGTCCCGGGAATGAACGAGCTGCTGCTCATCGGCAAAGCGTGGCACCTTGAGCAAGAACGGGATCGTAGTGGCCAGCCTGTGTGGGACTGTATCGTAGTGGATGCACCCGCGACCGGTCATGGCATTTCGCTGTTACGGCTGCCCCATGTCATTTTGGATGCAGTGGACAAGGGCCCGTTGGCGGAAGATGCCGGTAAAATCCGCGATCTACTCACGGACCCTCGACGCACGACGCTCAATATCGTTACGCTGCCGGAAGAAATGCCGTATCAGGAAAGCCTCGAATTGCTTCGACAAACAGAAGAAGTGCTCAAGATGCCGCTTGGTTTTCTATTGATCAACCAGGTGTGGCCGGAAGTGATGGACGACCGCGAGCTGGACATTCTCAATGCATATCGCGACGGTCACCGCGGCGCACAACAAGCCGACGGCGCAGCGGAGTGTGTTCGTTACATGGTAGGACGCCGGAAACTCCAGGACGAGTACTTGGAAAAACTTAAGTTACGATTTCGCCTACCCGCCATTGAAATCCCATACGTTTTTCAGGAATCTTTTGGGCCATCGGCCATCGAGACGATAGCCCTCCATTTGGAAAAAGAGATTGAACGTCACGAACGACAATAACCTTACGCACAAACGCCGTGGGAGATTGTACCCGTTCAATATCAGCACACCGAAAAGTGAACGGTGACCTCTCTGGAAAATCGGTGATTCCACGTCCCAACGAGGCCGGTTCTTTACTTCAAATGAGGGTTTTGATACGAACAACCGTTCAGCAACCCGTGTTCAAGCCCGAGCACGGAGAATCAAAGAAGCCCGGTCACCACGTTTGAGTTCAATTCGTGCAATCTTGTTTCCCGACAATTTAAACTTATATAGGAACCAGAATGACTAATTTAAACGAAATCGAACTGGTAGAGCGAGTGCCGTTCGGTACCGCCCGTGGTACCGCCCCAGTCGAAAAATACAGGTTGCCTAACGGATTGACGGTTATCATTTTTGAAGACCATCGTGCACCAGTTTTTTCCTACCACACGTGGTTCAAAGTGGGCTCTCGTCATGAAAAACCCGGAAAAACAGGAATTGCACACCTCTTTGAACATCTCATGTTCAAGGAAACCATCAATACGCCGGAAGGCGAGTTTGACAGGCTAATGGAGCATGCAGGGGCACAGACAAACGCAGCCACGTGGACGGATTGGACGTATTATTACGAAAAACTACCTACAAAGCACCTTGAGTTGCCGTTTCGGTTGGAGGCGGATCGTATGGAACACATGGTGCTCGGAACACACCAGTTGGAAAGCGAACGCGAGGTCGTGATCAACGAACGCAGCTATAGGGTCGACAACGACCCAGAAGGTAAGATTTACGAGGTGTTGTACGCTAACGCGTTCGGTTCGAATCATCCGTATGGCTGGCCCACCATCGGGTGGATGGATGACATCCGAAGCATTCAACTGGCCGACTGTATGGAGTTTTATGGGAAATACTACGCACCCAATAACGCCACGATCGTCGTCACCGGTGACGTCGACACGTCGGTTGTCCTGAATTTGATCCACCGATACTACGGCCATATGAAACCACAGGAAATTTCCGAAGCCGAAGTACCACCTGTCGTTCTACAGGGGGAACAAAGACTGGAAATCGAACTGCAACTGGCATCCGACAGACTGTTGATTGGATACATGTGCCCGTCGATTCGAGATTCGCGGACATTTTCCTTAAGTGTGCTGAATGAAATTCTGTTCAACGGAGACAGCTCAAGAGTAACCAAACGCCTTGTTTTTGACGATGAGTTGGCCACGGATGTCCACGCTTGGCCCGCCTCGTTCCGCTTTTCTGGATTGTTCCAAATCGACGTAACAATGAAACCCGGCGTTTCGGCCGAGGCGGCGTTAGCCGTAATCGATGAAGAAATTCACCGCCTTGTCACAGCGGGCATCACTGACCGGGAGTTACAAAAAGCGTACAACACACTTGAAGCCGACACTGTCCGACATTTGTTGTCCTGTAACTCCGTCGCCAACGCGTTCGGCTTGTATGAGAGCACGACGGGCCATTTCTCGGACGTGTTCCACCTCAATGAAAACACCCGCAAAGTAACGGCCAGCGACGTGGTCGAAACCGCAAAACATCTTCTCGCGGATGCTGGACGGGTCGTATTGTTCGCCCGTCCGTCCGGAGAGTTGGCCGACGACAACAAAGAAACATCAGACGAGGACTTTGACGAATGAAACAACTGCTCATTGAGGACCACACGGCCGACTACGTGTTTATTAGTATCGTGCTTCGAAGTGGCTCGCTCGTTGACCCGGGTGGTGCCGAAGGAATGGCGTATCTTGCCGCAAACACACTTTTGTTAGGGACGAGAGAAATGCCTCGTGCGGTCTTTCTTGATGAACTGGACTATCTCGGCGCATCCCTTGATGTTTCGGTGGGAAAGGAGTCGGTTATTCTTGAAGGCGAAGTGATAAGCCGAAACTTGGATCCGTTCATTAAATTACTCGGAGACGTCATTAAATTTCCAGCTTTGTCTGTAGACGAAATAGAAAAGTTGAAACGCCGGACAGTCGCTGAATTAGAGCAAATCCGTGACAATGACGAAGCTCTGTGTGCCGTTTTCCACGGCCGCCATATGTGGGGCAACCACCCTTACGGACGACCAGGAAAAGGAACGTCAGCGACTATTGGAGCGATTGAACATGGTTCTATTGCCTCGTTTCTGACCGCACATGTCCGCGATTCCAATCTCATCGTCGCCGCTGCTGGGCATATTGAACCAGCCCAACTCAACGATCTGGTAACCAGATATCTTGCGGGAATTCCTGGCGAGGCCACTACCATTCCTGTTCTTTCGACGCCAACGCCCGCCAAGGGTGTGAGGGTATTCTTGGTCGACAAACCGGAACGGACGCAGACCCAAATCATGTGGGGCCATCCCTGTATCCACGCCGGCCACGCCGATTATTTTCCGCTGATGACAGCAAACACCGCGTTTGGAGGCACTTTCACGGCTCGACTCATGCGAGAAATACGGGAAAAACGTGGGTGGAGCTACGGCGCCACGAGCCGCGTCGGTGTCGACCGACAAACGGGTTCGTTTACCATGGGATATGCTCCAGCGACCAAGGACGCGGTCGCAGCAATCCGACTAGGACACCAACTTCTTGAAACCTTTGTGTTCGAAGGGCCAAGTGCAGAGGAACTCGAGTTTTCAAAAAGTTATCTTACCAACGCGTTCCCGTTTCGAATCGAGACAGCAGCCAAACGCTTAGGCCAGATGTTGGAGACCGAGCTGCTGGCGCGTCCAAGTAACTTTGTGGAAACCTACGTACAAAACGTCGAGGCAGTCACTTTGGAAAAGGCAGCCGAAGCGGTAAGTCGACACATACAACCTGCGAACATTACGCTGACCGTCGTGTGTACGGCTTCGGACATCGAACCGGAATTGCGCTCATGGGACAAGGTTTGCGAACTTCACGTAGTTCCTTACGATCAAATGTGAACTTAGAGGGTGTTTGGGAAAAAAATAACGGCGAGCGAGACAGTGGCCGTAGCGAGGCGGGCCTGCCGACTGAGGCCCACCGGAGGCGTACCCGAAGGT
>JABWCM010000115.1 GCA_013360285.1 Myxococcales bacterium | reverse complement strand
CCCCGACGGTAATTTTTCACAAGCTTGGGGCTACGAGCGCTGTTTTGCGACTATCGTCGGTCACAGTACACCATTTTGGTCCTCAACATGCGCCGTCGTGCTGCGGGGCAAAAATTAGTCAATTTCCAGCATTCCAAAACGATCTTCTCGAGTGGCTGGTTCCGGTGCTGGTGTTGGTGCGGGGGGACGCGAACGTTGTGTTGGTGCCGGTGGCGCTGCGTCCCGGGTACGAGCCGGCGGAGGTGCCACATCGCGGGTTCTAACGTTTTCTGCGGCTGCGGAAGCGGCCCGCTCCGCTCGTGACGAAGTTCGTGGCCCGCCACCAAACGGGTCCGCCGCCATTGCGCCAGGGGCGCCTCCGCCTCCCGTAGCGCGGCCAGCCGCGGTTGATCTGGTCGGTCGTTGTGGCGGTTCGGGTGCATCCAAAGGATCTGGAGTGTTTCCTGTTTGAGGGGACGTTGACAGCAGCACCTCACGACCGTTGGCACGAACAAAAACATCTCGACCGCTGACGCTGAACAACTCCAGCTCAGGTAAATCGAGTTGCATTTTCAGCGTGTTCATCACCTGGGCAAATGTCATCGAACGCATTGGACCAGGTGCGTTGGACTTGCCCACACCGGTGTCAAGGGCCTGATGGCGTGCTAATACGTACGTTCCCAGTAGATGAGCCGACAGCTCCCGCAACATGACGTCGGATCGGTCCAACAACGCCCCGGCCAGGTTTACAGGGTGGTCCGGTCGACATTGTTGGCGAATATCGTCCGCGACGTCTGCTCGATCAACGTTGACACCGATGAAATGAGCCCCGGTCAGATTGGCGTCGCAGAGATTGGCGTCGCGGAGGTCCACGTTGATGAGTAAGGCGCCGGAGAGATTTGCGCGAAAAAGATTGGCCCCGCGCAGGTCCACATCGATCAATACCGCCCCACGAAAATCCGCATCATTGAGGTTGGTGTTACCAATTCGTTTGTCTTCAAATGTCGTGTTGACGATGAATGCGTTTTCAAACCGCGTTCGGCACAAATCTGAGCCGTCAAATACGCACGAAAGCAGGCGTGCTTCTCCGAAGTTTGCGTTTGTCATACGGCAATCATAAAACTTAACTCCGGACATGTTGGTTGCACGTAGTCCGGATTCCAATAATTCGCAGTTAAACAAACTCGTGTTAATTAACCGTGACTCGCCCATCAATACGCCTCGCATGGAAGCGTCGTGTAAACGTCCGTCAGTGATGATGGCACGCCTTAGGTTCATTCCACCCATACCGACACGTTGAAGAACCACACCACGTAAGTGCCACCCGGCCATATCGAGTGGTCGGAGGTCTACCTGCTGGACCATCACTTCGGATAATTCGTCGTTTTCTGATTGTTTTCTGATTTCGTCTAAGCTTGTCAGCACTTCGCTCATGTGGTTCCGTCTCCCAATCCTTTGTTGAACCTCAGCGGTATGGTACCACTTCCTTTCTGTGCTTGCATCCATGCATCATGTGCACCGGTTAATCGTAATATTCGCCAAGGTTTCCAACTGCGGCTATGGTGGGATTGGATGACAGTCGGAGACGATTCAACGTTGGCGCCGGCATCGGATGCAGTGGCGACTAAGAATGACAAAGCAAACAAATGGTGCAGAAATTGCAAATAAGTCGCGATTTGAAGTCAAAAATGAGAAAATTGCTCTACCATAGAATGTTAAATGCGACTTGTGGCCGTCAATTAGCCACATACGCGGTGACGTTTGCAGTAATTCTTTCAGCAGCAACCGCTGGTTGCGGCACCTGCGGCGGATCGGGATCAACAGAATCCGTCGGTGACAACATCGACTCGGAAGGGTTTGTTTGGGGTACCGTTGATCCACAGTCGCTTGATCCGGCGAAGGTTCAGGATATGGCCGCGTGGTGGGTTACCGTCAACCTGTTTGAGGGGTTGTTGGTGTTTGCGCCTGGAAACACAAAACCATTACTCGGTGTGGCAAAGGCGGAGCCATCGGTTTCCTCTGATGGACTGACGTGGACCTTTGAGCTGCGACCCGAAGCCAAATGGAGTGATGGCGAACCCGTTATAGCCGAAGATTTCGTGTATGCGTGGCGGCGCGCGGTTCATCCGGAAACCGGAGGCAAAAACGCGACAGACTTCGCTCCGATTAAGAATGCCGATGCTATCATCAATGGGTCCGAGCCTGACGTGACCAAATTGGCGGTACGAGCGGTCTCGACACATGTCCTCGAAGTTCAACTTGCATACCCAACACCTACTTTTTCGCGTATTGTAACGACGCCGCCGTTTTTTCCGGTGCCGAAACGTGGGGTTGACAAGTTTGGCGACCAGTGGACACGCCCCGAAAACCTCATCGGAAACGGTGCATTTACCCTCGCTGAGTGGAAACCACGCGACCACATGACGTTTATCAAAAACCCCCACTATTGGGACGCCGCAAATGTCCAGTTAAAAAAATCAACAATGCGGCACTTAGATAACGAAGCATTGGCTTGGAGCCTGTATCAAGACAACAAACTACATTGGCTAAATCTTTTACCGGTAGAAAAAGTGGGTCGTCTGCGTTCGGAAAATCACCCTGAACTGCACGTTGACCCCACCTTATGTAATGCAACCATTCACTTAAATATGCAGCGTACGCCGTTTAGTGACGTTCGAGTGCGGCGTGCGTTTACCATGGCAGTTGATCGAGAACGGCTGGTGAGCCACATCCTGAATCGCGGTGATTTAGTGGCGTATCATTATTTACCGCCGTTGTTTGAGGCAACGTTGGGTTACCGATCACCCAAAGGACCGTCGTTTGACCCGGCTGAGGCAAGAAAACTATTGGCGGAGGCAGGATTCCCCGGTGGAAAAGGATTTCCTTCAGTAACTTATATTTACAATACCTATGACTTAAACCGTACAATCGCTGAGTTTTTACAACGGTCGTTAAGTGAAAACCTCGGGATCAATGTTGCCTTGGAAAACATGGAGTGGCGAACCTTTCTAACTCGAATTCAGGACAATGACTTCGACCTTGCGAGAGGAGGCGCTTGCGGAATTGAAGACCCCAACGAATGGGTGCGAAATTATCGAACGGGAGCGCCCACCAATTATGTTCGATTTTCCAACAGCGGGTACGACGCGTTGCTCGATCGTATCAACCATACAAACGATCTGGCGGAACGAAACCGATTGGTCGCCGAGGCTGAGGCGCTGGTCCTTTCGGAAAATCCGGCAATACCACTTTATTTTCCGGTGCGTGCATATTTGCTGAAGCCGTTCGTTACAGGATTTGAGCCGCAGGCGTTGGATGTTCATCTGCTCAAATACATCCGCCTGTTGTTGCCTGATCAAGAGGCGACAAATGCGAAAACACCATAAAGAGTTGCTCAACGAAGCAATTTTTCCGGAACGATCGCTCCGGAGCGTCCTGTGGCCCGTGGAATTGTGCTTCCTGTGTCCGTAAGGTGAATTGTGGGCCTGAACAAACAGTGCACCCTCGAAGCACCAAAACAAATTTGATTAGGCGCCTCGTGTAACCCAATGGCGCCAAATTCGGCCACCGGAAGTGTTGATAGGAGACCAGAACGGAGGAACCATGAGTTTAGTTTTCGACACCGACGATACGGTCCGCGACGTCTTTACCGACTTACATGCACGCTCGATTATGGCCTGTGGTGGGTTAAAAGAGTCGATCCAGGAGCTCAAACGCGACGTGATGCGGATGGTGTACGAAGTGAAGGACAATCGCGAGGTAACCGATGAGGTGTTGGCGGACCTCCTTGGTATCAGCGACCGTTGGCTGCGTATGCTCGGTGAAACAAAACCGGCACCTGAACCGGTAAGCGACGGACGTCGCGTGTTGTTGCTGCTCCAAGTACGCCGTGATTGGATGTCGCTTGCCGAAATCATGGAGTCTCTGCGAGATGTCGGTGAAATTGCCGGTCCGCGCCGCGTTCAACGACTTTTAACCGGGTTGAGCGATTTGGGTCAGGTTGAAACAACCGATCGCGGTAAGGATCGGCGTTACCGGGCAACGCATAGTGTTGCAGTTCAGGTTGCCACCAAACGGGAACGCTCCAAAGAAGTCCGTAAACGGCTCAGTTCACTGCTATCCACCGTGCAAGGTTATGTGGTTGGCGCACCGGGTGCACTCTGCAGCCGATATCAATACCGTGTTCGTGCGGAAAGATTGGATCTGGTTGCACAACGAATCCGTCAGTCGGTGAGCCAGATTCTGCAGGAGGAAGAACAGTTTTGTGAAGGGCGGTCGATCCGGGACACAAAAGAGTATACAGTGTTGCTCAATGCGGGTGCCGGCCTCAGCGGCAAAGCAGGATATGCGGATCACAGTGAGGAACAGGACGAAACATGACGAACACAACTCAAAATTTTCTGATTCTGTTGGTTGGCATCCTGTTTTGGACACCTGCGACTCTGTTCGCCGGTATCGAAGAACATTCGCCCGATCCCGTGCCGGGGTTTGTGATGTTCGATGACATCATCTTGTTTGATCCGGACAAAGCCGACGAAAGGGCAGCCGATATTGATGAGGGTGGCAGGGAAGACGAACGGGAAGATGACTCGATTGAAGCCGCGTGCCCTACGTGTCTGAATGTTCAGCCCAATTTTGTGAATGATTTGGATTTGAAATGGAAATTTGCGCAGTGGGGTATCGAATATCTTACTCGCCCGGAGCAGGCGGTACTCACCGGCGACGACGATTGGGAAACGCCGGAATTGTTGGATGATACCGAAACCCGTTCGTCGGCCAACCCCCATCAAAAAAAGCGCCGGGAGCGCCGAGATGACGAAGAAAAACCCTCTCTTAAGAATTCGTTAGGCCGATTTGAAGCTGAATTGGAGGTCGATGGAGAGACCGATGCGCCAGCCGGCGGGTGCGCGACCGCCGCTTCACCGGGCAATTTGGGGTCGGCTGTCGGGGTGCTGTTGCTCGGAATTATTTTTGCTACACGAAATGCTAAGTTAAGAAAATCCCGGGTCCGCCGATAAGGTGGCCGCCTTTCATAATAAGGTGGCCGCTTTTCATAATAAAGTGGCCGCCTTTCATATTGTTATCTGCTCACTCACCATTTCTGCCCGCACATTTTGTACCGACGCCGGATAACGCGGGTACCCGGGTTCGATGCCTTGATATTCCCCGACTTGGTCATCAGTTCATTCCGACAAATCAAACTCGGTTCCCGTATAAGTCTTGTTTTATCGATCTGCCATTTTTTTCAGTTGATGAACTGCCGACCTGGCCATTGACGCAGCTTGCTTGCGCCCGTAGGTTGACGGACAATGGCCCGAAAGAGGAAAACGGGCGACGTGCAGTTACGTTGTCTTGTTTTTTTTTCGTGCCCAAAAGCCCAACCCTGTGCTCCGGCGCGGACCACATCAAGGATAATGGAGCCCATGATTCGATTCGCCTGGTTCGGAATGTTCACGACCTCTTCGTATTGTAGTTGGGTGCCCACTGCCGGCTCCGACGATCCCCGCTGTTTCGGAACATATCGAAATTACGTCGGATTTCTTGTGCTGCTCGGTGGAATCCTCACCTGGATGTCGGTGTTTTCGAGCGGTTGCTCGGATTCCTCTAACGTTTCCGATACCGATGGGTCCGTTTTCGACGACACTTATAGTAATCCGGCAGACACTCTCATTGGTAATGAGGACACGAACACAGGTGATATTGCGGAAGAAGATAGTGGCGTACCCGTCGTTACCGATCCAAACAAACTTACGTTGGTTGAAATTACCCCGGCGAAGGGTCTCAAAGACGGCGGTGAGGTTGTCACCCTGGTTGGCAATGGGTTCAAGCAGGGACTGGAGGTTTGGTTTGGTGCGGAACCCGGCGTCAACGTGCAGGTACTTGACAATAAGTTGGCCAGTGTTTTGGCACCCCCAGGAAATGTCGGAAAAGTAGATGTTCGAGTAGCGCTTCCCGACGGTCAGCAAACGATCTTAAGTGATGCGTTTCGTTATTTTGACGCGTTCGGAATCGATCTCGTGGAACCGGCAAGTGGTCCGGTGAAAGGAGGCACTCCGGTTGTCATTCATGGGTACGGATTTGTCCCTGAGTCGCTGATATTGTTTGGAACCACGCTGGCGACTTCTATTGTGGTGAAAAACGACACCACTATTGAAGCCATTGTTCCTTCGGGTACGGCGGTTGGATTTGTTCCGGTCCAGATCGTGACACCGGCGGGTGTGCAGTCCAAGGCAGAAGCGTTTCGATACGTGTCCGACATCGAAATCAAGTCGATGACCCCCACCGCTGGGTTCACGACCGGCGGAGAGAACGTGGTTCTCAGCGGTGCCGGACTGTCCGGAGACTTGGATGTTTATTTTGGTGACAAGTTGGCAACCATCGTTGCCGCAGAAATCGATGGCAGTGAAGTCACCGTTGAGATTCCAGCGCATTCGGTGGGTTTTGTTGATGTTGTGGTCGAAAATGAATCGGATAGTCTGACCGTGCCGGATGGATTTTTCTACATCGATCCCGCGTCGCTTGACGCACCCACACAAGTTTATGCGGTTATTCCCCAAAGTGGACCAACAGTCGGCGGTATTGCCGTTGCGATTGTCACGAGTGGTTTGACGTCGGTATTCGATACCAAGATTAAGTTTGGTAATACCAAAGCCAACCCTGGTGCCATCGACCCCATTCACGGTGTACTTGATGTCTTATTGCCTGCTGGTCCCGCCGGTATCACGTCTGTTACAGTGTCGACTGCCAACGGTACACACACATTGAATGATGCGTTCACCTACGTTCCGTATCCGGTTGTGGAGTCTATTTCCCCAGTCGCGGGCCCGCATACCGGAGGAACTGAGGTCACCCTTGGAGGACCCGGTGTGGGAGCTGCGACCGAAGTTCGATTTGGGCCGTTGGCCACAAGTTCGATCAAGGTGCTGGACGACGACACCATCGTCGTTACCACTCCTCCTGGCACCCCTGGACCCGCCAATGTGACCGTCAAAAATCCTGCTGGAACCGCAATCCGACAGGACTTTTACGAATATGTTACCGATACTACACAAATTTTGGCTCTGGACCCACCCGATGGTTCGATGAGCGGCGGTACCTTGGTGACAATTATTGGCACCAATCTGCCAAACAATGGCCTGGTTCGATTTGGTGATGAACTGGCTCCCAAAGTCGAATGGAAAGGCGCCACAAAAATCGTTGTGACGACTCCTCCGGCGGTACAACCCGTGGCTGTCGATGTGGTCATCAAAGACCAAACAACCGGTCAGGAAACAGTGCTGCCCGACGGATTTACCTATTTCAATCCCGCTAACGCCTGGGGAGGTACGTGGGGTAAACCCGCACAAGGTACCTTGAATGTGTCCGTTTTGGACATTTTTCTGCAAAAGGGGATCGAAGACGCCTGGGTGGTGTTGTGGCAAGGGGATGACCCCGCGTATATCGGTAAAACCAATTGGCTCGGACAAACGATCTTCAGCGGGCCCAATCTGCAGGGAGTGCAGATGATTACCGCGTGGAAGCCGGCATATTCCGCGTCCTCGATCGTGGAGTTTGATGCCGAAAACGCTACCGTGCTGTTGTTTCCCGATAATCCGGTTTCCGAGGGCGGTGGCGGTGGCGGCGCCGCACCAGACCCGTTCGCCGAATTGGGGACCATTGTTGGTAAAGTGAAGATCAACGAAAAGTATTTGATTCCTCCTATCGGCACCTGTGGCGCCCCCAAAGGCAACCTGTGTAAACCTTGCGAAGAGGACGCCCAGTGTAACGATCCCGAGGGTGGCGTTTCCGACAACAAATGTACTGTGTTGATAGATGCCAAGAGTTACTGCACCACCGCTTGCGAATCCGGTGCTACGTGTCCGTCCGGCTACGCCTGTATTGCGACCAAACTTGGGGAAACCAAACAATGTGTGCCTCTGTCGGCTCAGGTACGGATTCGATGTATGACTTCGACGTCGACGCTGTCGTCCACCAACCCAGGCGAAAGCGGCCAAGGAGCCGAAGCAGACATCGTGACCGGGCAGTTCCAGCTCAAATCGCGCCTTGGTGAAGTCGCCGTCATTTGCCAGGCGGAATTGTACAAACCCGCCACCATGACTGTATTTCCTATCGCCATGGGAGCCGCATTTCCGGTTTTGGTGGAGTCGGCTAAAGTGACCGGTGGAGTTGAGGTTGTATTGGACGTGCCGCTCAATCGTACCGTTGATTTTGCGATGGATTATCCACCCAGCAAACTGGAGGCGTTGCCGAACCACCGTGTGCGAATGTCGTTACAATTTGGTCAGGATGGTGCATTCGGGTTTCATGAGATCACCCGGATGTCTTTTTTGCCAGGCGAAGGCCAATTTTCGTTTGACTACATGCCGCAAAGCCTGTCCGGGTCTCTTGAAGGTGTCCAATGGATTCTGCTTGGGGGGGCGTTTAGTGAGGAAAGTACGTGGGTTCAATGGTTTCCTCCCTACTCTGGAGCGATAATGCGTAATCTTCCCGGTATTGCTGAAGATCACCTGCTGGTTCCGGCCACCGATGGTTATACGGCATCCAAAACCAAACTGGGGCCGATTGCGGCTTTCTGGGGCCCCGCGGACAACACGGTGTTTGCGGCCGGCGAAAACGGTTCCTTATATTACCATGATGGCACATCGTGGGTATTGCAGGGCGGGCCATATAAAACCGATTGGGTTGGATTGTGGGGCGTCGACAATTCGGCCGTGTTTGCGATCGGCAAAGACGGCGGAGTCATTGCCTGGGACGGATTTGTCTGGACTCAGATCGGCGCATTGGGTTTTGAGCCAAAAGGGATCACCGGGCGAAGCGTTTCCGATGTGACAGTGGTCGGTGTGGATGGTCAGATCCGCCATTACGATGGTGAAAATTGGAATACGATTTCTACACCCACGACAGCAACCCTTGAAGCCGCGTGGTCTGATCCGACCACCGACGTGACCTGGGTTGTCGGTGATAACGGTACGATCTTACGATTGAACAACCAGGGAATTCAGGACTTTACGGTTCCCAATGCCGCGACTTGGTACGCAATTGTTGGCACATCCAGCACAGATGTCACCATTTGTGGAGAGTTTGGCGCGATTCGGCGATACGATGGGGCGGTCTGGGCCAAAGTCCAATCCGGCACCACGCAGGATTTACACGCTTTGTGGAAAAGCCCGACCGGGGAAATCACAACGGTCGGTACCCGGGGAACCATTGTTCGTATTGCCCAGGATGGTACTGTTGTCGACCAGTCGCTTGACCAGAGTGGAAACGTATTACGCGCTGTTTGGGGTAATGCCAACGGTGTTTCGTTTATCGGCGGTCGGGATTCCGTCCTCTTTGGACCTCTTTTGGAAGTTCCGGAATTTCTTCCTCCGCTTGCCGGCGGCAAACTGTTGGAGCCGCTGTTACAGTGGAGTATTGGTGCGGGTCCTCAGCCGAGCTTTTTTTATATGCGAATCGGCGATCCCTGGTACAAGCCGATTTGGCAGGTCATGACGGCCGGCGATGTTTCGAGTGTGGTGTTGCCCGACTTGGGAACATTATTTGGCGAACAACATCTTCAGGGGACGGGGATTGGTGTCGAGTTGACCGCAGTGGTCAAAAAAGGTTTCGATATCGATAACTTCAGCTATATTACCATCTACCAGCCGGAACTGTGGGATGCGTGGTCGGTCAACCGGATCGATATTTCAACGTTTCCTTAATCCATCCCATCCCCGTCTCGCGTTTCTTTGCGAACACACCCGGAATGTTGTGTCGGGTCGCTAACCGGCGTTTCTCACGATGGTTTGTGTATCCTCGGCCCACGCATCCAAGTTTCGCCTTCGTTTCCGTGGTCTTGCCGCGAACCGTCGGGAGAAATCCGACCCTGTGGTTATCCGGACCTCAATTGTCCGATAAGTTGCTGATATTTTAGTTATATTCACCGCGTGATATAGGATGCGGGAGAGCCGATCATCAAAATATTGATCGTTCGGCTTTCGGTAGCCGAAAAATTTGTCAAAAGGAGTTGGATGCCATGCGTAAGCCGTTTTTTGGGGTGTGTATCCGGCAATCTCAGCGATGTGGTGGAATAACGAGCTGGATCGTGTTGATGTTGGGTATGATTGTTTTTGCGATTGGTTGCGATCAGGAGGCCGACAACGACGAGGATATTTCATCTGTTTTGTCAAAGGTATACGTGGCGGATGAACAGGGTGGAACCATTTCAGTGATCGATACCGCCAAAAATAAAACGATGGCCACGATCAATCTGAGTGTGGATTCCCACGGCTCAACCCAGAAATTTTCGCCACACAATGTGCAAGCGGCACCGGATGGAAAATCGGTGTGGGTGACCGCGCCGCCCGGTGAGGGACATGCGCACGAGGGCGGTGAGGCCGAGCAGGTAATCGTGATTGATCCTTTTAAGGACAAGGTAAAAAAGCGCATTGCCCTCGGTTCAGACCTGCATTTGGCGCACGTAGTGATTGATTCCGAATCACGATTTGCTTACGTGTCGGCTAATGAAACGAGCCAGGTGTATCAATTAGACGCCCAGAGCTATGAAATCGCCCAAGTATTTGACTTGCCGACCCAGAGTGGTCCCCATGGTATGCGGGTATGTGATGGAAAGCTGTACATTGCCAATCTTGGTGCCAAAGGTATGTCGATTTTGGACCCCGCAACGGGAGACATGGTGCACATTCCGCTCGCGGGTATGGCCGTGCAAACGGCATGTGTTCCCGGTACGTCGTATGTATTCGTGTCCTTGTATGACACCCGCGAAGTGATTCGTTACAACACGGAAACCCAGGAAGTGGTTCGTATCGCGCTTCCCGAGGGTGCTCAGGGTCCGATTCAGATGTACCCGTCCCCCGATGGTGCGACGATGTTTGTATGTGACCAAGGGCTGCTGTTGGATCGACCAGCGTCGAACAAACTGTATCAAGTGGATGTTGCCACGGCAACCGTCCAAACGACGATCGACGTGGGTACGGGGGCACACGGTGTGGTAGTCAGCGAGGATGGCGCTTGGGTTTATGTGACCAATACCGGCGAAGCAACTGTTTCCGTCGTGGACGTGGCTCTAGGCAAAACCATTGCTGCAATCCCCGTGGGAAAAGCCCCCAACGGCATCAGCCACTGGCACGGGACTGGCGGAATGCCATAACCCGCGTTTCTCCCGTCGGTGAAGGGTGAGAAATCCACGTTAAATTACTGGAAACAAGCCGGCGATAAACACGCACATTGGGTGTATTCGCTGCATCCCTGGCCTCCGAGCACGGTTGTGCACGTACCTGGGGCCAATGTGGTGCCGACTCCGCCGGTCGCGTTGCCACATTGGTAATAGACGTCGTTGGACGCATTGTCGTCGGTGCCGATGCCCACACATACTTTGCCTACCGCTTGGCAGTTTGCGGAACAGGTCGTAGTGCCGAACACGCCGACCGCGAATACGGTTTCTTCGATACATTCAATGGCGGTACAATCGGCATTACATCCATCACCAGATGCGGTATTTCCGTCATCACACACTTCTCCTTGTTCGACCAATCCGTTGCCGCAAATACTGCATGTTGGGTTGTCGCACAAACACTGGGTGTATTCACTGCATCCTTGGCCTCCAAGCACGGTGTTACACGTTCCGTTGGCTAAAGTCGTTCCGACTCCGCCGGTCGCGTTGCCGCATTCGTAATATTGCCCATTGGTTGCACCGTCGTCGCTGCCGATGCCAATGCAGGTTTTGCCAACTGCTTGACAGTTGTTGGCGCATGTTGTGGTGCCAAACACACCGACAGCGAACACCACTTCGTCTTCACACACGGCCGTCATACAGTCAGCACTACAAGAATCGCCGTCGTTGGTATTTCCGTCATCACACACCTCCCCTTGTTCGACCAATCCGTTGCCGCAAATACTGCATGTTGGGTTGTCGCACCTACAATTGGTGTATTCACTGCATCCTTGGCCTCCGAGTACGGTGTCGCACGTTCCGTTGGCTAAAGTTGTTCCGATTCCGCCGGTTGCGTTGCTGCATTCGAAATATTGTCCGTCGCTCGCCCCCTCGTCGCTGCCGATGCCGATGCAGGTTTTGCCAACCGCCTGGCAGTTGTTGGCGCAGGTTGTGGTGCCAAACACACCGACAGCGAATACCACTTCGTCTTCACATACCGCCGGCGCACATTTTCCTTCGACGCAGTTTCCTGAATCACAAACCGCTCCGCATCCACCGCAATGGTTCGGGTCGGTCAAAATGTCTACACACCCATCATTTCCACACAAGGTAGTGTCGGTAGGGCAACAAATCGGCGCTTGCCCCACGGGGCAAATTGCCGGGTTGTTGGTGTTGTTTTGTAACTCGGCCACTTGTTGTTGGAGCGCAAATACGGTGGTTACCAACTCTGCGTTATCCCCCTGAAGTGTTGCGACTTCGGCTTGTAACGCTTCGACTGTGCTTTGAAGCATGGCCGTTTTTTCCTGCTCTTGCTTCAGCGTAAAAAACAAGCTGTTGACCCGTTTTTCCAGTTTGTCGAACGCCGGGTCGGCTCCGGCGGTCAAAGGAATCGAAACCAGGACACACAGGATCACTACACCGACATTGTGATGTGGAGTCTTACCCGAAAAAACAAAAGATGTTCGCATGGTCACCCCGATGGTGGTCAGTTGGCGTCACAACATGCCCAAACGCAGGCATTGCGACGTAGCGCGTATCTACGGGAGGAATCGAACGTGGTCAATGGGGAACCTGAAAACAAGGCGGTTCCCATTATGCGGGTTGGCATCAATCCCGTCGTCGCAGGAAAAGAGCAGTGTCGGCACAAGCTGTTATGGTTTTGTGAACACCGCCGAACTTCCGGGCGGGAGCATTTCGTCGATGTGGTCAAGTGATTTGTTTTGTTCGGCGACCGGAGTTGCTCTTGGCTTCCAACGGTACCACGTCGTTGTCGTTAGCCGCAGCGAATCCGGGAGCAGTCGATGGGTCGTGATTTCCGCTTTGTCGAGTGGTTCATCCACCGGCGCGAGTTTTGGGACGGAATAATCAACCGCCAACCCGATCAACGCCCCGGCGGTGGCCCCTACTGCATCCCAGAATAAATCCGCTCCGGAAAATTTCCCCAAACCCGCAGCGTCGGCGACTTCTTTGGCCAAACCCGCCGACAACGAAAATCCCATCGCCACCAACGTACGTTGCCACGGTTCGTTGACCGGTTCGGAGGCCATTGCATACCCTCCGATAGCCAAGACAGTAGATACGGTCAAATGAGTTGCTTTGTCCTGTCCCCAGAATGGATCGTCGGCTTTTGCCGGCTTTGAGTTTGCCGCAATGACCCCCAAGGACACAAGCAGCATAACTATTGTTGTTTTTGTGATCCGTTTGTACATAGTTGATTCCACCACGGTAACGTACAACTCCATACGCGTCGGTTCGGAAGCACATTGATAGGTAATCACACAATGACGATTCAGGAAACAAACAATGGGTGGGTATCTTATCGGTCCGCTGGTGTTCCAACCCAGCACCCTATCTTGCTGCTGCATGGGTTTCCCGACAACAACCGCACCATGGACGGCCTGATGACCGCCTTGGCCGGTTCCGGATGGTATGCCGTTGCCCCCGCGTTGCCGGGTTACCTTGGATCGGCGCCTCCTGAGCACCATGATTATGGTTTGGCATCGTTGGCAGGATGGGTCGACCGGGTGGCACACCATGTGTTTTCCCAATCGTTGTCTCGTCCGGTGTTGTTGGGGCATGACTGGGGTGCGGCGATAGGTTATGTGGCGGCCGCGTTGTATCCCAATCGGTGGAGTAGGCTGATTGCATTGTCGGTACCGCCTCCGTTGGGATTGTTGAAAAGTCTGGTCGCCCACCCGACTCAGATGGTGCGCAGCACCTACATGATGTTTTTTCAGTTGCCGGCATTACCCGACTGGATCTTATCTGCGGCACCTATCGGTGCGGTCGAGCATTTTTGGCGCAAATGGAGTCCGGGGTGGGAGCCCCCCAAGGACCATATCGCTCAAGTTGCGGCCGAGTTGGCGATTCCCGAAGTTGCCCGGGCGGCGTTGGGGTATTACCGGCACCTGATCGTCCGTTCCCCGGCCGACTGGCCCCGATTTCGCCGTGATTTTCAGGCAATTCAAGCCGCAATCGGGGTTCCAACCAAAATCCTCACCGGCGAAACCGACCAGTGTATTGGCCCCGAATGTTTTGAAAATCTCACCGAATGTTTTTCCGCTCCTTTCCAAGTCGACCGAGTCCCCGCGGCAGGCCACTTTGTACACCTCGAAGCGCAGGCTGCCGTGTTGGCGGCAGTCGTGGATTAAACCGGATTTCTCACCAGCCTTCGGCTACGACAGTCGAGCCGTCGGCGGCCAAAATCACTTACCTGGCTGTGCCACCTGTAGGAGGTTCATATTGGTCGGTCGGTGTTTTGGTATGACTTCGTGTGGCTTGCGAGAAATCCCTGCTGACGTACGCCGGGTAACTGTTCGCTAATCGGTGTTGAGTTTTAAGAGATGGGAAATACCCATGGCCCCGTAGATGCCGGCCTGGGCTTGTTCGGCCGCTTGGTTGTACGGGGCGATGGCGTTGCCCATGCCCATGCCGTCGACAATCGTGCGGAAGGGGCGTTCGCCGCGTGGTGTGTCGATGAGTTTGACAACCGCGTCGGCAACCCATTGAGGTTTGGGTGCATGTTCGCTGTGAAGGTGTTGTTCGAATGATTTGAGGCCTGCTTCCGGGATGTCGGCCATGGGGCCGTAAGACGCTGTCCGGGCTGTGTCGGACGGTCGAAGCAGGCCGGCGGAAAATTCGGTGCCGAACGCGCCGGGTTCAACGATAATCGATTCGATGCCGAAACCCGAAAGCTCAATGCGGTAGTTATCGGCCATCGCTTCGAGCGCATGTTTTGATGCGTTGTAGGGGCCGTAGAACGGTAAAACAAAACGGCCGAGTAGGCTCGAGATCGAGATCAACAATCCGGATCGTTTTTCGCGCATATGGGGTAGTACCGCGCGAATGACGCGCTGTACCCCAAAGACGTTGATGTCGAATATTCGATGCCAATCCTCAATTGTAAATGCTTCTTGCAGTCCGAGGACCCCAACTCCGGCATTGTTGATGACGACATCGATGCCGCCCGTGGTGCGAAGGGAGGTTTGAACGGCGGCATCGACGCTTTCAGACGAAGTGACGTCCATTTCAACGACAATCGCGCCCTTTTGTTGAAACGCGGAAGCAGAATCGCTGTTACGGCCTTGGGTGTCGCGCATCGTGGCAACGACCGTGTGGCCTTTGTTCAAAAGGGAGTCCGTGATGAGTTGCCCAAATCCACGGCCGGCACCGGTTATCAGTATGTTTGCCATAATAAAATCCACCTATTTTGTATATGATCCACGCTGTCCGTCTTCAGGACAGCGACGGTGTTGTATTTGCAGATCTGGTTTATTGTTGCAAGTGACAACTGAACGCAAAAGCCCGATCACAGATTTGCCGCGGGTCGTCCTCGGGCGATTCCATCCCGGGCTTTTCCGCGTCCACCAGTACCCAAAGTTGGACGGCTCCCGACGGTTGTTGCCGTTGAAACCTCAGCACCCGATGGGGCGGCATTCGTTGTAACAACATGCCGCATGTTTCTTGCAAGGACCCACCAAAATCGTTCATTCTCGCCCGTCCGTCACTCCACGCCGGGCCCGGTTGTAGCGTGTAGGACCACAACCGCAAGTTTTGGTCTGCCGTATCGTCGGACAACGAAATCTCCCATCGGTCCTCGGGCGAAAATACTTTGGCGGTACTCCCCGGCACCGCGTTTGCTCGGGCGTGGAGATCACCCAGGCGCAGGCGCCAACGGGCCACGGTGTCGGGGCGCACCTCCGACTGCGGTCCCGAAAACCAGCGGTTTCGTGTCTTGTATGCCAACAGGACCATCCCGACCACCATGACAACACCGACCGGCGCCCGCCATACACCGGAATCTGCCGAAATCGCCCGCACCGTATCCCAACCTAATGTTACCAATACCCCAACCGCCAAGCTCAACCATTGTGTTTCCGAAAGCGGGCCCACCATTCGCCGACTTCGGTCGCCTCTGAGCCACTCCAACACAAACCGCCCGCTACAATAAGCCCCCAAAAACCAACACGTGGTGGTGGCCGGTGTGGTACGGATTCCCAACCAGAACAACGCGCCGCAGGTCGCGGCCGCAATCCAGGCCAATTCGACAAGTTGAACCGGAAACAGCCGAAGCCCCCAAAACGGCCGTCCAACATGGGACCGTTGTGTGTATTTTGTGCCGACCAGTGACGGCCGCCCATGGCAACATCCCACAAAAAAACACCCCAGCCGCCCAAACACCAAAAACACTCCGAGGCCGACCGTCATGACGTCGAGTGCGTGAGCTACGGAAACCCCAAACGCAGCCGCAACCAGAGCCGTCATGGTGAGCGCCGCCAACAAATCTTCCAGCAAGACGTGTTTTTCCCACCCAAACCGGCGTTGTCGCAGTTGTCCCAACACAACGAACGACGCCAGCGACGTCGCAGCACAACAAATCAGTACCCAGAGCGGCAAACCGACCCACAATGAAGCCCCGAAAGCTGCGCAAAAGCCCACGAACATGCCGAAAATGCCAAAACTCCAATACGGAGAGACCCGGGAGGGCAACAACATAGTGGCTACGCGTCCCGCGGACTCGAAGCACTCATTGATCCACAGCGGCGGGCCTTCCGGCGGAGACGACCGAAGGCCTGCTCGGAGGTCCACGGTTGTTTGGGTGGGTGGGATCGGGCCTGGTGGTGATTCGGTTCCTTCTCGCACAGGGGCCACAAGCCCGGGGCGCGGCACAAAAAATCCTGGGGGTGACGGTGATTTCATCGGATCAGCAATTTGTTGGCCAATTCGGCGGTGTCCGAGGCGCCGTTTTGAATGTAGCCAATGTGCAGCGCAATGTATTCGCCGTGCGGAAGCCTTAACGTAATGCCTTCGGGCCACGGTTGTGTAGCCAACGTCGGGTACATCGCCAAAACCGCGGACCGAATGCCCGCCCGCAGGGGCGCGGTCATGGATTGGCCGCCGGGCAGGTAATATCGTGCCACGATCTGGTCGATCGTTTCTCCGGCGCGGGCTGTTTGTGGCGCAAGAGTCGTTCCGCCGTGATGGGAGATACGGGTGTCCAAACCACGTTCGGCCCGCAACGCATTTTCGGTGATGTCCGTGGTCACCCGAAACGAAGTGGCCCAAGTCGGCGTGCCGGTCGCTTCAGTTGGGGCACCAAACGAGGTATCGCCGGTAATAGTTCCCAATTCTTCGGGATTTTCGGTTCGCCCGGTAACGGGATTTCGCACCAAAAAATTGGGTTGCCCCATAACACGGCTGATCACGCCGACGCCCGGCGGTGGAGCGACGTTTTCACCTCGGGCATTGTGCAACGCGTGGATCAACTCGTGGCCGAAGGTCACGGTTGGATCGGAGTGGATCAGTGTGGGTTTGCCGTCGGGACCCAGTCCTACCGTTGTTTGGTTTTCCGCGAGGTTGGGGTTGAAGGTGATACGCGAACCGGTTGGGGCTCCGCGCCGTTGTTGATTGGGCGGCAGGGGTTTTCCGTCGGGGCCGGATGTCACCAAGCGACCGGCGTCGGGGTCGCTGTCCGGCATGACCCGTTCGGTTTCGTGTCCGCCGGTTGTGCCTTTGAGTTCGACCGTCTGGCCGGTGGCCAACAATTCGACGATGAGCCGAAATCCAACTGGACCATGACCCAAATCGCGCAGTTGCCCTTTGGCCCAACCGGCGAATCCGGGGTCCGAAGTGTCGATACGAATGCTGAGACCCCCGGCGGCAATCAGGTCGACGACGCGGTCGATGTAGACTTCGACGAACCCTTCGCCTTTGGACCGGGCCAACTGCGCAAGTTTGGACCATTGTCGGCCGCGCCAGGCTTGTTCCCACTGGATGGCCCGCGCCAGGGCAGACGTGGCAGATGCTTTGCCGGCAAGCTCGGTCAATTCGGTATCGGTGATACGACCAATCGCGGTGGCCAGCGTGTAGGCATCGGTTTCGTTTTTGAGTTGTTCAAACAGGGGTTTGGGTTTTTCTTTGTCGCTGCAGGCTTGAAATTGCAGGCCCGATGATTGCAAACCCGATGTGGGTGCCAAGTCGGACTCCAACATGGCGTTCATCACGGCGCGATCCGCGTCCTGTTCGAACCGTGACTCCATGGCACCCGACATGCCGGCGTGAGCGTGGCCGGTCGACTGTTGTATCGTATGGGCCAACTCGTGGGCGATCAGCAGTTTTCCATCCAACGTGTCTGGGCGGTATTGGCCTGGTGCAAACGCGACATGGTTGCCCACCGTAAACGCTTTGGCGGCGTGTTGTTTGGACAAAATTCCCGCTTGATGGTCCGTGTGGACCCGCACGTCGGAAAACGGCGAACCAAATCGTTGCTCCATGTCGGCGCGCAGCCGGGGTTCGAGTGTTGTGCCGCCACCCAGGCCGTGTTGAATGGCCACTGGCGACATCGATCCCGGTCGACCGTCGCCGTTCGCGGAGTCGGGTTTGGATTGGACGGGGGACGAATCACCTGGGTTTCCGGGGGCGTTGGGTAACCCGGTGATCAAGCCGGTCATTTTCCAAATGCGGACGGCAGCGCGGACCCGCGAGATGGCGGCGCCGATCAGTCCGGCGGCGGTGTCGGCGCCGGTACCCACGTATTGGCGGAGGGTTTGTTCCACTTCGGCGGCGGATTTGGTTTCGTAAGCTGCCAACCCGCCAGCCAGATAAGGGCAACCGTTGGTATCGCGGCCCACCTCGGCCAATTCGGCATCGCAGACGTCTGTCACCGATTGTCGCAGCGAAGCGATGAATTCGGAACGGCGCATTTGACCGGGAGCGGCGGTTTGGCTGTCGTTGATGATGACCGACGAAGCAGCAGGTGCCGGCGTAGACGTAGCCGGCGGGGCGGCACCGGTGTCTGGTGTTCGTTGTAGAACGGGTTGTTTCCCCAACGAGCCGGGATTGGGAGCGGCAGCCTGGCCGGAGGCCGCGGTGTGGGATACGGAAGTCGGTTGAAGTGTCCAGAAAGCCAGCGGACCAGACGAATATTCGGCCGCGGCACCGGAAAATCCGTGGGGTTGGGAGGCGTTTGACGAATTTTCGGTCGTTTTAGGAGAAGTGGATTGAGGACTGGACGGAGCGTGAGTGTTCATAGGTCTCCCGTGGCAAACGACCGTACGGCAGGTGTTATTTGCTGTCAACTGCAACAAGGTGAAAGGGTTTTCGTGGAAAATTCGAAGTGCGTGTGAAAAAAGTTGGGCGTGTTTTGGGGCCGCGAATTTTGCGCCGAATTGGACTCGAAAAACCCGAGTCCTATCGGGAATATGGCGCAGGGTTTTTTCTGGGCAGTGGGACCAAAAGCATCCGTCCAAGTTCGTTCAGCTATTTTTTCACAAACTCGGAGCCAAGTCGGCCAAAAGTCGCCGGCACCAGGGCACGCAGCTATATTTTCACAGACTCATTGGTTTGCCGGGGTGGATAATCGAGCTGCCGAAGTGATGAAATTTGCTGCCGAAGTAAGTTAAGAGCTGCCGAAGTGATGAAATTTGCTGCCGAAGTAAGTTAAGAGCTGCCGAAGTGATG
>JABWCM010000379.1 GCA_013360285.1 Myxococcales bacterium | reverse complement strand
GTACCCGAAGGTACGCTGAGGATGGGCCGACCGAGGCAGGACCGACGCAGTAGGCCAATGGCTCGCGTAGCTTATTTTTTTCCCAAACACCCTCTCAGATCCGTATCACAGCGCGTTGACCCCTCCGATGTCTCCGATATCGAGAGCAAGTTCAGTCTGCGTGATCGCCAAATGAAACGATTGGAACTTGACACGGATAGTGTTGCCGTGGTTTAAACACGGCCCTTGTGCGCCGGAAACACTTTGTCCGGTTATGTATGGTGTCAGTTAGCCGTCATTCGGTATTCGGCGAGAGGCATGTGCCGTGAAAAGGACCTATCAACCAAGCAACATCAGTCGAAAACGCACCCACGGGTTTTTGGTCCGTATGCGAACCAAGAGCGGCCGGGCGGTGATCAGCCGACGTCGAGCACGCGGCAGGAAACGTCTGTCAGTCAGCGTTCCTGCGAAATAACCCGTCCGGATGCCCGACTCCTCTTTCCTAAACACTTCCGGCTGCTGAAGTCACGTGAATTCGACAGCGTGCTGAAAAGCGGACGCCGGATGTTTACTCGACGTTTTGTCCTGTATGTCGGTCATTCGGGAAAGGCTTTCACACGGCTTGGCCTAACAACCAGCCGAAAATCGGGCTCCGCGGTCCAGCGTAACCGAATTCGGCGATGCGTGCGGGAGGCGTTTCGTTTGCATCCTGAGTGGTTTGTGTGGCCAGTGGACCTGCTGGTAATAGCCAAACCCGCGACGCAACGGGAGCCTCAATCGTCGGAGCACCCACAACCACGGGAGCCAATTTTTTCTTTGGCCTCTGTTGTTGCGGAGTTGGGACCCGCCTTACGATGGTATTTCCAACGGGCGCAGTCCTCTGGGGGCCAAGATGACGGTCGCGCAACGAAAAACGACTCAAATAACGAAACTCAATGAGTTTGTGAAAAAATATGGCTACGGACTTGGACGCGAGGATTTTGGCCTCGATTCCCGGAAGAAAACCAAGTCATATCGCGAATATGGCGCAGGATTTTTCGGAGCCAAGTCGACCCAAAGTCGTCGACACCGGGGGGCGTAGCTATTTTTTCACACGCTCAATAACTTTCGCGTAGTGCCTACACGTTTCCGATCAGGTTGCGTACCTGAAAGCAGCCCAAACGCAACTGCGTTTTGCGTGTAACGGTTGTAAAGATGTCTCGAGCGGTTTTACCGCACAGAAAGAATTGTAATACACGCTGATTGAGGCCATCGAGTCGTTTTTGAAGATGGAATAAATGCACCAATCCGGCTCATCTTCAGGCCACCGAGCCTTCGTGCAAGATACCCTTTACGAGTCTGGTGTTGCCTCGCATATGCCGTCAAAATATCTGCTCTCTTTGACGACGAATTCTCCTGCTTCCAAACCCGTCGTCAGTGCGCTTCAGCGATGGGCGCGCCAATTTGTGCTGGGAGCACTCGCGTTTTACAAACGCTGGATCTCACCGCTGTTGCCTCCAGCATGCCGTTTTTATCCCACATGCTCGCAGTATGCGTCCGACGCAGTGGCCTATCACGGCGTAGTACGCGGAACCTGGCTGGCGGTGCGGCGCCTATTGCGATGCCACCCGTGGCACGTCGGTGGATATGACCCAGTCCCGGGGTGTCCACGTTGTGTAAATCCTGGCGACGGACGGTAACATAAAACATGGAAAAGCGAATCATATCGATTACTTTAATCGCCACAGCACTCGCTCTAGCCTGGCTTATTGCGGTCCAGCAACGAGATGGCCTGGCGTCCGCGGAAGCGGGTGATCCGGAAAAGGCCGTGGAAGCCGGCGTTGAGGTGCTTACCACCACATCGCCGACACCCACCACAGACGGTACAGCAGTCATAAGCGACGGTAAGTTATTTCGAGCAACGCTGACAGCCCAAGGTGGCGCTTTACTCAAGCTTGAGCTTCTAAATCCCCAATATTACCTGAAGGAAGGCAACTATGAGCGCCCTACCATTACCGGCGACTCGAAATTTCTTCCCGGCCCCATGGACCTTGTGTCGACATGGTCGTTTGCCTTTCTACCGGCCAACATCGACCTTAAACGTCTCGAAATTGACCAGAAAGTAACGTTTCCAGGCGAACCCGAGAAGACACTGCTCGAAGCGTGGAATGAGTTGAAGTATATCGGTGAAGAACCCGCCAAAAAATATCCATTTCGACTGGTACACTCAGATCAAAAATCCGCGACTTACGTGTGGCCGGATCCCGTGACCGTCAGTAGTCCCGTATACATAGAAAAGCAGTATCTCGCAGGAGACAACCACTCTTTATCATTAAATATTATCATCCATAACTTAGGAAAAAACACCTTAACTGAGCAATTTAGCATAGCAATTCCAGCGTTTCAGCACCCTGCCAGCCCTGGCAGTATCTTTACTCCTGCGGCCGACCTCTACTCCGGCGCGTGTTTTGCCGGCGATGAACTACTCTATGAGGCGTTTAACACTTTGGCCGAAAATTCCGGCACCGAGATGGCAGCCAAGGGTGATGTCGGGTGGGCAGGTGTCGCCAGTCGCTACTTTCTTCTCGCGATCTTACCGCGTAACTCCGCGTATACCCAGTGTTCCATCCAAGCCAATTTGATGGGGTCAACCGAGGACGGCGATTATGGTTCTTTGTTCGCATATATCCACAATACGCAGCCTACGATTCTCCCTCCTCCCTCCAGGGTGTGTGCACCGGACTGGTTGCCCAAAGACCGACTAGACGGCCCGCACTGCAATACACTTTACGAAATGATCGGCACAACGCCGGGTATTTCGGCGAAGGACCTCAACGAAGCAAAAGGAAAAGCTATTGCCGCGGTCTATTCGGATACTGCGAAACGCCAAGCCATCGAAAACGCCTATGAAACATTGATCGGACGGAGCCAGAAAACCTATTCTTACACGCTATACGCTGGCCCGAAGGACATCGACGATCTCGAAGCGGTTGGCGGAAATCTCTCGGAAGCGCTTGATTTCGGCATTTTGAGCTTCCTCAGTATCCCGATGCTCCATTTTCTTCGCATCTCGCATTCGATAATTCCGTCGTGGGCAATCGCCATTGTTTTGTTAACTTTGTTGGTCAAGATACTCACTTTTCCGCTCACCCAGAAAAGTTTCAAACAAATGCAACAAATGCAGAAGTTGAAACCCAAGATGGATGAGTTGAAAACAAAATTTGGAGGAGACCAACAAAAGCTAAATCAGGAGATGATGGCTTTATACAAATCGCACAAAGTGAATCCGGTTGGTGGGTGCTTACCCATGCTGCTGCAGATGCCTGTATGGTTTGCTCTCTATCAAACCATTTATTCGTCTGTCGAACTCTACCAGGCTCCGCTATTCGGATGGGTTACCAATCTGGCCGCCCCCGATCCGTTCTTTATCTTGCCTGCGATTTTGGGGTTGACGATGTTTGTACAACAACGAATCATGCCAACGACAATGGACAGCGCCCAAGCGAAGGTCATGATGTGGGTCATGCCCATCATGTTTACAGTTTTCATGCTGTTTCTACCTTCCGGCCTTGTGTTATATATCTTTGTAAATACGGTTCTCAGCATTGGTCAGCAAGCGATGATCCAACGCAAAGCAACCACGTAACATAACCGTACCTGAACCGGGCAACGTGCTCCAGGAGACAAGCTGATGTTCGAAGATTTGGTATTCGAGGCACGCACCGAGGCTGCCGCGGTACGAAAAGCATGCCAGAAGCTCATGGTTGAACCCAGAATGCTCCGATACGAAGTGCTCGCGGAACGACATGAATCGAAACGCCGCCTCAGTCACGTGGCACCATTTTGCCGTATCCACGTTGTCGACATCGTGTGGCCCACCGATTACGCCGAAGATGTACCGGTTCAACAGACATCTGGGGAGACCTCCCCGACCCAGGGCGCTGCGGGCGAAAAGAATCGGTTACCCACGCCCCAGGGAGAGCAAGTAACTGGTTCGCAGCGAGAGCCA
>JABWCM010000378.1 GCA_013360285.1 Myxococcales bacterium | reverse complement strand
GGGTGCGGCGCCGCCCATACACGTGCCGTTCATGCAGGCATCGTTGGTGGTGCAGGCGTTGCCGTCGTCACACGCGGCGGTGTTGTTGGCGTGGGTACATCCAGACGCGGGGTCACAACCGTCATCGGTACACACGTCGCCGTCGTCGCAGTTGGGTGCAGCCCCGCCCACACACGCGCCGTTCATACAGGCATCGTTGGTGGTGCAGGCATTGCCGTCGTCACAGGCTGCGGTGTTGTTGGCGTTGATACACCCGGTCGCCGGGTCGCAGGAGTCAGATGTGCAGATGTTTCCATCGTTACAATTGGCGGCTGGGCCACCAAAACAAGCTCCGTTGGCGCAGGTATCGTTGGTGGTGCAGGCGTTGCCGTCTGCACAATTGTCGAGCAATTGCATCATGATCTGGCCGCGGATTTCGCCGCCCGGGAACAGATTGGTATGAATGTTGATGTACAGGTTTCCGGCGATGAGAGACGCCAGTTGGGTGGCATTCAACGTCACGGTCCCGATTTTGGGATTGCTCGGGGGAAGCGGGAACGCCACGGGTCCGGCAGTGCCCATGGGTGCGGTGTGAATATGCGCCGCGGTTTCTGTGCCGAGCAGACCGGAATAGGCAATATTGTAACTTAAAATATTTCCGGACAAAGATAATGTCGCGGTTCCGCTGGCCGGGGGGCCGAACCCGGAATGGCTGCTCCAGGGCCGTGAGTACATCCCGACGCCGGATCACAACCGTCTTCAGTACACTCGTTGTTGTCGTCGCAGTTGGGTGCGGCCCCACCCACACACGCGCCGTTCATACAGGCATCGTTGGTGGTGCAGGCATTGCCGTCGTCACAAGCCGCCGTGTTGAACACATAGGTGCAGCCGGTGTCCGGATCACATTGGTCGGTGGTGCAAGGGTCGCCGTCGTCACAATCAAATGGTGCGCCACCTCCAGCGCATACACCGTTTGCACACACATCACCGACAGTGCAGCCGTTACCGTCATCGCATGCGGCCGTGTTGTCGATGTGTGTACACCCCAAGTCAGGGTCGCAGCCATCATCTGTACACACGTCGTTGTCATCGCAATCAGGTGCAGCCCCACCGACACAAATACCTCCGGAGCACGCATCATTGGTCGTACAGGCATTGCCGTCGTCACAAGAAGCAGTGTTGTGGGTATGGGTACAGCCGGTAGCCGGATCGCAACCGTCATCCGTACAGATGTCACCGTCGTTACAATCCAAAGCAGGGCCACCCAGACATGTACCCGCAGCACACGTGTCCGCAGTGGTACAAGCACTCCCGTCGTCGCAAGGCGCCGTGTTGTTCGCGTGGGTACACCCAGACGTGGGGTTACATCCATCGTCGGTACACACGTCTCCGTCGTCACAATCGGCGGCAGCCCCGCCCGTACACGTGCCGTCCATACATGTGTCGTTGGTGGTACACGCATCGTTGTCATCGCATGCGGCCGTGTTGTTGGCGTGAGTGCACCCACTGGCTGGGTCACATCCATCGTCCGTACACACATCCCCGTCATCGCAACTGGGAGCCGCCCCTCCCATACAGGTGCCGTTCATACACGCATCGTTGGTAGTACATGCATCGTTGTCATCGCATGCTGCAGTATTGTTGGCGTGAGTGCACCCACTGGCCGGGTCACATCCATCGTCGGTACAGATGTCCCCGTCATCACAATCGGGCGCTGCCCCTCCCATACAGGTGCCGTTCATACAGGCATCATTGGTGGTACAAGCATTCCCGTCGTCGCAAGCCCCCGTGTTGTTTGCATGGGTACACCCAGACGCCGGGTCACAGCCGTCATCGGTACACACGTCCCCGTCATCACAATTGGGTGCCGAGCCACCCATGCAGGTGCCGTTTACACATGCGTCGTTGGTTGTGCAGGCATTACCATCATCGCAAGCGGCCGAGTTGTTCGCATGGGTACATCCGCTCGCTGGGTCGCAACCGTCATCTGTACACAAATCGCCATCATCACAATTCAAACCAGCCCCGCCGACACACGTGCCACTATCACACGCATCGTTGGTGGTGCAGGCGCTGCCGTCATCACACACCGACGTGTTGTTCGCGTGTGTACAACCCGTTGCCGGATCGCAGCCGTCGTCTGTACACGGATTGTTGTCGTCACAAATGGCCACGTTTACATCATTTTGGCATCCGGTGCTGGGATCGCAGCCGTCCTCGGTGCACGCGTTGCCGTCGTCGCAATCAAGAGAGGTCCCGGCATCACACGCATCGAAATTATATACGTCCACGTTGGGGCTCTTCGGTGTTCCCAGGTTTCCGAAGGCAATGAGTTGGCTGGAAGTACTCCACGAAGCACCCAAGTTATTATCTGCAGCGGGTGACTTCAGGGCCATGGAGGCTCCGACCGGGTCAGGGAACGTCGGTCCGTTGTCGTAAAACACTTGGTCGATAATGGCGCCGCCAAGATCTTTCAGGATAATTTCGTCGTCCGCGTTGGCCAGAAAGAAGAAACTGTACTGGTAGGCCACAGGAACGTTGCCGTTGAGCAGCGGATCGGCATTGCTGCCCAAAATCAAATATCCACCCGCAGGTACAATCAGTGGGCCGCCGTTGTTGATCACATGCGTATCGGTGCCGGCATCCTGGATCGTCCAACCATTGATATCAATGGGTTGTGAAGTTGGGTTAAATAGCTCAAACCACTCACCATTTGCATCGGTAATGCCGGTCGGGTCCTTCATGATTTCGCTGATCATCAAACCAAGCCCCGGCGGCAGTCCCACACAACTTTCCGTGCCGGTGCAAACATTTTGGTCGTCGCAGGTCGCGTGTAGCCCCGCGTGCAGCTCGTCGATGGAGCCGTCACAGTCGTCGTCATAACCGTTGCATGCCTCAATGGCACCATGGAATACGCTCGCCACATACGGCGCGCAGTCGCTGGAATCGGGATCGCCGTCGCCGTCGATATCTGCTTCACAGACATCAACGCATTTGTCGGCATCTGCGTCTAGGGCCACTGGGAGTGGTTGTTTTAGAGCCAGCAGAATCACAAGCTGAACGTCGGAAACATTGATATTTCCATCACAGTTGATATCAGCATCCGACACTGAAGTCTGCAAACATATCGGTTGTACCCCTGTTGACCCATTTAGGTACCAGAGGGATACCAGCGTCAAACACTGAACATCAATCACGTTGGTGGTGTTGTTCTTCGTAATGTCGCCCGCGGGCGTCAAACAGGCAGCCGATGCGTCAACCGCAGCAGCCACAAGCAAGAGCGCGACAAGTACCGAAATCTTTGTTCGAATGCGCAAGGTGATCATCAAACTCTCCTAAGTAGGGACTTGTTGTTCGGCTGCGAACACACATGTTTCCGCTGATAGTCAGGCCTAAACTCCGCCGGCACCTGCCACGATCCGGGCGCGTCAAATTACATGGATGACGGTCCACTTTGACGACGAAATCCCATTGAACTCAAGATCGATCGCCTGGAAGACTCCAAAATCGACGGCGATTAACGAATCCCGAGTTGTCATCGCAACGCTGCGGTGTGTCCGCAGATTCTGCGAGTAGCCAAGATGGCCTACTATAGCCCGCACAACACAGACTACCAAGTCCAATTCTTAGCGTTGGCGCAAGAGGAAGGGGCAATATGCTTACTTTAACTGTGGTTCAGCTAATATTGCGCACCGCCACCGCCACGAAATTCACGCGGCTTCGTGCGATATAGTTAGTTGTTTTTATTTTATGTTGCTGTGTTTGGTTACTTTCTGCGGTCACGTGCATCGGTGTACATTCGCACCGATTCTATTTGGACGCGGCCATTTTGCTTAAGGCCGGTTCCGATAATAAATCCGCTCGCCTGGGTCGTACGTACAGTTTCAGGAGTCGCACCGCTGCCGATTAGAGTCGGTGTGGGCGCCACGGCATCCCGAACCACGGCGAGTCTGGTTGGTGAGGTGGGCTGGCCTGTCCCGCTGCCGGTTACAATAACCGCATCCGCCATTCCCCGCCCGACGGTGTCTATGGCGATTTGTCCCAACGGCTGATCACCCAGCGGCGCAGCGTGTTTGACAGTGACGTCCGCCCAAATCGCAACATTTGCACCCAAGGCCGAACGTTTTCGCAAGATCGTTGCCGCGTTGCCTTCGATAATTCCTTGATCGGTAACCGCCGCTCCCACAAGCACGTTAACACGAATCATCCGTGCCCCGGTTGCGACCGCAATTCCCAGCGCAGATTCCGCGTCATTGCGCAAAACGTTGACGCCGAAAGGAAATCCGGGAAATGAATCACGAATGGCCACAATGCACCGTGTCATTGCTGCGATGGTTTCAGGCGGCGAACGATCTTTCCAAAACGGGGTATCTCCAAAATTTTCGACAATTAAGCCATCAAAACCACCTTCGACAATCGCTTGGGCATCCATCAGCGCGTTCTCAATGACACCGCCCATATCCCCCCCGAATCGCGGTGCGCCTACTAGGGGGGCCAAATGAACGACGCCAATCAGGGCTGGCTTTTCCGGATCTACAAAAAAGGGCTGCAGGCAAGGGTTATCAGGCATGGTCACGAAATGCAGAGAGGCTGTGAAAAAATATGGACGTGACCCAAGTCAGCCGATTTTGCGCTCCATTGGCTTTGAAAAAGTTGAGTAATATCGGGCATATTGCGAAACC
>JABWCM010000377.1 GCA_013360285.1 Myxococcales bacterium | reverse complement strand
CCTTCGGGTACGCCTCCGGTGGGCCTCAGTCGGCAGGCCCGCCTCGCTACGGCCACTGTCTCGCTCGCCGTTATTTTTTTCACAAACACCCTCTAAGACAATGAAATTGTTGCATTAATGCCACCCCGCGTGGCATACCTTAAATCGAACACCAACCCAATGTCAACCAAGCCCAAACGGTGCCGGCGTTCTTTGAAGGTGTTGTTGCCAACCTCCCCCCAAAAAAGAACTCTACGGACCAATTCCGTCCCGTCCGACCGACATATCAGGGTGATTTGGCGGTTGAGCTCCACTTGACCCCCAATTTGTCAATCCACGCTGGCACACCGGGCCACATCACGATACCATCGTTCGGAACTGATGGGGGCAATCGGGTGGTGGTGTGAGCGGATATCCCGCGGAATTAACAAGATTTCTTAGTGGAGCCAATATCCCCGGGACCGACGTATGGCTGGACCCTCCACGCCGCGTGCCGTTCGCGATTTGGTGTAATCCCGCTACCGTTGGCATTCGTAATCAACCGAAGTTGTTGTGCACCGACCTTGCAGCGCGTCTCCTTGGCACAGCAAGACCGCTCCGAAACCGTGCTCCGCTCGTAACTCCGTATGGTCGGGTGGTCCAGGTGGGACCACTTCACATCACATTACATCCCGCGGGGTACTGCCTGGGAGACGCACAGACGCGGATCCGCCATGAAAAACAAACTTACTGGTATACGGGACCGAGATCGACCCGGTCCGCCTTGCTTGACGTTGCCGACGACCCCGAACCTTGTCACCATATTGTACTGGCAACAGACACCATGGCACCTTCACTTACTTACACGGATCCACAACTTACTTTAGATGTGTTGTGTAATCGAATCTCCGAAATAGCTGCAAATCAGATGACACCCATTGTGGTCTGTACTGCGTTGGGGGACGCCCAAGAAATCGCCCACGGGTTGTTTCGCCGAAGTCTTGTATACGCCGCACACAAGGCGATTCGCCGATACAACAAGATTTACCGTCAGCATGGCCTCGAGGTCCCCGACGTCGCGGTCCCGGCCACGCCAAAACCACGCTTTACACCGGTTTTGTGGCCAGACTTTGACCTGGAGCGACTCACGACCCAACCTCTCGCCAACCCAGCAATTTTGGTGGTCGGGCCACGTCCCTTGAAACTGCCTGTCGCATGGGGGCACGTGGAACACGTCGAATACTGCCGAGGTCCCACGCTGAACGAACTGGAGGAAGTACTCACCCAAACCCGGCCTGAGTCCATTCGAATATGCGGCCCCCTTCAGGAACTTGTGGCGCGTGCTTTACAACAACGCGGATGGTCTGCCGAGCCTGTGGATACCCAACCGCAATTGCCACTTCTTTTATAACTACACCGCGTTCGCAACTTGTTACCGAGGTCTCATTGTCAACAACCGACCCGCACCACCCTGCAATACACCTAGTCAACCCGCGCAGCAGTCACTTCTTGCCGAGACTGTTGCGTACAAACGTGTTTTTGATGTGCTCAATTGCCTTGATAGGGCTACTGACCACTTTTTGCACCTACGTATACTATGCAAGAGACCTCCCCCGAATTCTGTCATTTGACGAACATTCGTTTGAGGGGGTTACAACGATTCTTGCGGATGATGGCAATGTGATAGCCGAACTCTATGAAGAACGGCGGTTTTTACTTCCCTACGAGAAGTTGCCCCGAACGCTCATTCTGGCTTTTCTCGCCACCGAGGATTCACGCTTTTTTAGCCACGAAGGGTTGGACTTTATCGGAATTGCTCGTGCAGCCATTAAAAACCTGATGGAAGGACAGGTAGTGGAAGGCGGCAGCACCATTACCCAGCAATTGGCCAAAGCATCTTTGGGAAACGCACGATCACTTCGGCGAAAAGCGCGTGAGGCCATCCTCGCCCGACGTATGGAGCACCTTTACACCAAAGAGCAGATTCTCCTTCTTTATCTTAACAAAATCTTCCTGGGTCATCATTCTTATGGGGTTCAAGCAGCATCACAGAATTATTTCAGAAAAAACGTGTGGGAACTCACTTTAGGGGAAATCGCAATGTTGGCGGGTTTACCACAGGCGCCAAGTCGCATCAATCCCCAGGCTAACCTACCCGCGTCTTTGGAACGGCGCAGGACTGTGTTGAGGCGGATGGTCGACGAAGGATTCATTACCGAAGCTGCGGCCAAGCAGGCAGATAACGAGCCGGTTGTTGTATTTCCATTACGCGACGACATGGCCGACAAAGTGCCCCATTACGCCGATCGCGTCCGCCGCCAGTTGCGCGAAACCCTTGGTGACGATTGGCTAAGGCGGGGCGCAGAAGTCTATTCGGCCGCCAGTGTGCGTCTGGGGCTTGCTGCAAACCGGGCGCTCAACAAGCGGCTAGAGATCGTCGACAAACGCCACGGTTATCGGGGACCGTTGCTGAAAGAAACAGATAGTGCGACGCGGGCGACCATTCTCCAGCGCAACGCCACTTATTTGAACGGGTCACCCAAACCGGAGTCCGTGGCAATTGGAATCGTTACAGCCATTGATAAAACCGGGCTGTCCGTGTCGATCACGCCCTCGTTTTCCGGAAAAATCACCTCCGACTCGATTCGGTGGGCAGGTGCCTACGATCCCGGCAAATCCAACAACGGACATGCCGGAAACACAGCAAGTTTCGATCCGCGGCTTGTCGACCCCAACAAGGCGTTTCGAGTCGGCGACGTTATCTTAGTTCGTGTCGGTCCATCAGCGAACGGAATTACCAACTTGGACCTCTTCCAGCAACCCCAGGTAGAAGGTGCGTTTCTGGCAGTGGACCACACCAACGGCCAAGTCAAAGCGTTGATTGGAGGAGCAGATTTTGACCGAAGCAAGGTCGATCGAACCCAATCGCTACGACAAACCGGAAGCACGATGAAGGTCGTTGTGTACAGCAAAGCTTACGACATGGGTCTGGCACCTTCCACGTTGTTCTCGGGAGCTCCAGTCAATATCGAAGGTTACAAACCGTCCGGATATCGAGCGGTGCCGGATATGACGTTGTGGGATGCGTTGTCTCAAAGTGAGAACAACATCTCGTTGAGGGTGCACCAGTATGTACTGAAACATACATCATTAGCAGACTACCAAAACTGGGCGAAACGATTAGGCTTGACACACCCCCTCATGGGCTATCCAAGTGAAGTGCTGGGTACCGATCAGACGCTGCAAGACATGGTCACCGCCTTCGGAGTGTTTGCAAAGGCTGGGGTGAAGCCTCAACAAAACCTAATACGCAAGGTAGTGACTCACGATGGGTTGGTGCTATGGCGAAACCTGGCCTTGTTGGACTCCGCCAACACGTTCAGAGATACGATGGATAGCATTTACGACCACCTTTTCACAGCGCCGGCACCCGTCATCGACCCAACCACCGCTTATCTAACCGGCCAAAATATGATGGACGTCATGAAGCGTGGCACAGGCCACAAGGGTACACGACAGCTCGACTTTCCAACGGGGGGGAAAACCGGCACTTTGCCCTACGACGTGTGGTTCATCGGATTTTCACCCCAATACGTAGCCGGCGCGTGGGTCGGAATGGACACACGCGAACGACCGCTGGGCAAAAGCAAACAACAAAACATGCTCTATGGCGCAGATACTGCGCTGCCGATTTGGACCGACTGGATGAAACAAGCCCACCCAAAGGGTAGTGAAATGCCATTGTTGGCCGACACACCCAACGGCGTCGACTGGGTGAAAATTGATCCAACAACCGGCTTACGAGCGCGTGACGGCGGAGTGTCAATTCCCCACCGCTCGGGAACAGCGCCAGAACGGTTTGCAACCGGTCCCGGGTCGTCGGAGCGGTTTATCGGCGAAAGCGAGTTTGATTTTTGACGAAAAAACGTTTTCAGGCGAGCACGACTTTGTAAAGTGGAAATAAGGGAGTGACCCTGGTCGAGCTAATTTAGCGCTGAATTGGCCGGGACCGGACTGAGGAATATCGGGAATATTCCGCAAGGACGGGACTGGAC
>JABWCM010000114.1 GCA_013360285.1 Myxococcales bacterium | reverse complement strand
CTACAACGTCTCGTAACACTGTCACAGTTTTTTTGCTCCAAAAGTGGGTACCGGTTCTCCACAACAAGACGTTGACCGTAGGATCCGGGGTCTTGAGTCACCGACGATTCATCCAATAATTGTAATGATTTAGCAAAGATAATGTTTGTTCGTCCTCAAATAAGGGGTTTTCTGGAGACAATTGGCCCCACTAAAGCACGTTCAATCCGACTATGGGCAATTGTTTTCAAAACTGGTTCAATAATTGCATGCCAATTCGTTATATGGTGGGTGTGGTGCCTGACTTTACCTACTTACTGCTGCCAACTTTCCGGAGTGAACCATGACACTGAAAACCAACTGCGGTGAATTCAAAGTTGATCCCTACAAAGCGGTTGACGCCGCACCGGGCAAAGATGAACGAAAAAGTTGCGGTGCGCACGTGGAGATCACGTTCACTCCGGCTACCACGGTGCGTTCAAGTAAGATAAGCTTTGTGCAGGTCATGAAATGTACAAAGGGGGACGGCAAACCATTGTTGTTTGACAACGAAACTCCGCGTTCTACCGCCAAGAATGCGGCAGGGGGCGGCGACGCCGATGAAGGGTACGCGGTGGACCGATTGAGCGGAAAGAAACATGGCACTTACGGAGTCGCCAACGACGGCACCGCCGAGCAGGGTGTCGATCCCGATGATGCGACAAAAACCAAAGACAAGACCCGGTTTGGCTCACGTACTGACGCGACCACACACAAAGACGCGTTCTTGTTTGACCGAGTGAATTTGCCGAGAGACAAGGGAAAAACCTTTTCCTGCGATGCGACGTCGTTTGCTCTCGACGAAACCAACAAAAAATATCTCGGTGGCGTTAAATGGGGTTACGATGTGGACACAGCGGGTAAGGTGACCGTCCGGGCCGCTTCGATCGGTTCGATGGGCGATCCCTCCGGTATCCAGTTGGAGGCCATCAAAGGTTGGAATAAGCAAGCGGATGAAAAAGACGGCGCAAAAAAGAACCACGCCGATCAGGTTAAGTTACCCGTTCCGACCGCATCAAAAGAAATCCCCGCAAATGGTGGTACGTCCGGGTACGGCGACTATCCACTGCCAAAAGACACCGATCGGGCGTTTGCATGATCCGACAATTCATTGAGGCTGTGAAAAAATATGGGTGCGCCCTGGGGCCGCGAAGTTTGCGCCGAATTGGTTTTGAAAAAACCGAGTCATATCGGGAATATGGCGCAGGGTTTTTCGGAACCAAGGCGGCCAAAATTCGTTCGCACCAGGGCGCGCAGCTATTTTTTCACAGGCTCATTGGGTGTGCGGCTCATCATTGTCAAAACCAAAGCGCGCCGGGTTGCCGGAACTGTTTTGTCGCCCGAAACGGAAGTGTGTCAGGGGGGGGCCGCCGGAGTGCATCGGTTGTGTTTCAGGCATTTTTTTTAACGTGCGGGATTTGTACCCTGTCCTGTTCCGCCGCAGGTCAAACGAGGCCGGTTCATACAGCGACTACCGCACAAACTGCCAAGGAGTCCAGAGTGACTACCCAAGACGAACTAGCCACGATTTACGCGGTTGTTGACCAGGTTGATCCGTTTTGGAACGACGACGGTCGTCAACTCTTTGACGAAGCTGCGATGAGGGCTCTTGCCAACATGGGCAACCCTGAACTTGCATTGCTACAGGTCGCTACAAGTGGAAATACGTCGTTAAGGCGACGCTTTGGCGCAGTTGAAGCGCTATTTCAAGGACAATGGACTCAATTTCGGCATGATCCACTGATGGCATCGGCTGTCGCCCATGTGATGGCCGCGGCTATAGCGGACGACGGAATCCACAACCGCTGGGGGCTCCCTGGCCATTTCGTGGGGAGAACGGGCAAACACTTACTTTCGTTGCCGCACGGCATAATCACTGCGTTGTCGCCACTTCTGGATAATAACAAGTTGCTGGAGATCGTTGGAAGTGAGACGGCGACTACGCAGACCGTTTCGAAGTACAGGGTTGCCGATCTTGCTGCGTATTTGTTGTCCATTCATCTCAACCTTCCCTGGGTAGACTCACCCAAAACGATGGACCGTGATCGCCAAATCGCCGAACTCAAAAAGAATCTGGCGAAGAAGGTTGATTGACCATGATTGTGCAGCATGACGCCGTATCTGTTTGACGATGCTAACTTAAGTCTTGCGTCGGCTCATATTAGGGCGTTGATCGCCGATATTTCTCGTCCCTGGTTTCCGGTCGCAGAGTCAGGAGTTGCCGTTGAACCGAGCCTTGCTGATGTTGAAGCAGCGGCTTCGGTGCGTGGGCAACCTCTCCCGTTCGACCATTTGCGGAGTTTGCTGGGTTTGAGCGCGGATGCACTGTCGCTTTTTGCCCAGGCGTTGGCATTACAAATGGAGCCGCGCCTTTCGGCGCAGGTCGCGCGGTCCCTCAATTTCAGCCGGCTTGTACCGGGAACGTCCGATGGTCCAACGCTGGCGGTACTGGGGGAGATGGCGCAGCGTGCCGGTTATCCATGCGAACTGGTTTCACTGTGTGATCCCGAACATTTGATTTGGCGCCTTTCGGTGCTGGTTTCGACGTTGCCGTTTACGGGGGCACCCGCGGCGTTGTTGTCATTGCCGCTGCACATACCTGGGCACTGGGTATATAGCCTATTGGGCCGACGTTGCTTAAGTGAAGAACTTTGGCCATTCGTGACCCGCGAAAAACCCGATTTAGCGCTGGAACATTGTGTGCTTCATGACGAATGGCGGGAAACGTTGGCTGCGGTAGCCGGAGCGTTTTTCCGACGGTGGAACAGAGGGCAGCAATACTCGGATGCGAACGGTGACCGTATTGGAACCTCGCAAGGGGTCGCCGTGACCCTTGCGGGTGGCCCTGGCACAGGAAAGACAACGCTTTGTCGCGGCATCGCTCAGCGAACAGCTCGTCCATTGTTACGTGTGGATGCTTCACAACTAGTGCAATCGTCGCGGTGGTCGGAATTGCTGGGTGTGTTGTTTGCCGAAGCCCAGTTGTACGGCGAGATCATTTGTTTGGAGCGTGCCGACGAGCTATGTGGTATCGGAAAATCCGGTGAAAGCCGGGTTTTAGAGCTGTTGAATAGGCACCGCGTTTTTTTGTTCGCGGAAGTCGCAAACCACAGTTTGTTGACGCAACGTTTACAGGAATTCGCTCTGCTGCGATATGATATTCCTTTTCCGGAGAGTCGCGCTCGTAAGCTGCTTTGGGCCTGCCAAGCGCCCCCCGGACTTCGGTTTGCCCAGGATGTTCAAGACTCTCTTCTGAGCCAGCGTTACCCACTTACCGGGTTGGGGGTTCGCAACGCTCTATCACTTACTGCCCTTGTTACATTAGATAACAGCGATGCTATCGCTGAGGGAGCAACTCAAGCCCAGTTGGAATTGGCCGCAGCCCTTGCGGTGCGCGACACCGACACTGCCGGATTGTTGCGCGACAAACCGGTCAAACGCACCTTGGATAGTCTGGTACTCACTCCTACTGTTCGGGGCCAAATCGAAGAAATTCGTGATGCGATGCTGTACCGGCACAATGTACTACACGACTGGGGACTTGCGCGTGGTTTTCAACGGGGTCTGGGTCTTGTGTGTCTCTTCGATGGACCTTCCGGCACCGGCAAAACCCATTGTGCAGAATGCCTGGCGGGAGATGTCGGTCTGGAGTTGCTGCAAGTACGCAGCGCCCAAGTCACTGACAAGTACATCGGTGAATCAGAAAAACGACTGGAGACCATCTTCAACCAGACCGATCCACATCGACAAATTATTTTGTTTGATGAGGCCGACGGATTTTTTTCCAAACGAACCGTTGTCGGAAAGTCAAGCGATCGATATTCCAATATGGAAATCAATACGTTGCTTCAGCTTATGGAAAACTACCCCGGGCTTGTTATCTTAACCACCAATTTGAAAGACCAGATCGATCAAGCGTTTGAGAGGCGAATTACGTACAAAGTCACCTTTGAAATCCCAACAGACACCGAGCGGGAAAAGATTTGGCGTACGATCATGCCACCCGAGTTGCCGCTCGCCGCCGACGTTGATTTCGCCAGATTGGCCGAAGAATTCCCGATTACCGGAGGTGGGATCAAAAACGCAATTATCCGTGCCGCCTACGCTGCGAGCCGGGTTGGAAAAGTCGCTCACCAGCATTTCGCCGACGCTGCAGAAAAGGAAGCCATGGCCGCGGGAATTCTAATTCAACATCAGGTGGATTCTTTCTGATCGTGTCCGAGACGCGGTTTACGAGTTATTTTGGGGATGATTTGCGCAAACGATGCGCCTGTATTGCCGCCAGACCTAGTACGAGAAGCCACGCAGCAGGTACGCTTTGCGTATTTGGTCTTCTCCTGATTACACAACCGCCGTTGTCCGAACTGTTTTTCGGGCTGTTTTCTGGTTGTGCCGTCGTGTCGTTTACAGACGTCGTGTCGGTCTGCAACAACGGTTGAGTGTCTTCTGTCGCCGCATCGGCCCCCATGACCCCGTCGACTGCGTCTGCGGTATCGGGTTCAGGTTGTGTTGGCGGCATCTCTGGTAACACTTGCCGCAACGCATACGCTCTGCCACCGTATTCATCTTCGACTTCGAGTTTGACCCAAAACGGTTGTTGTGTGCGAATCGGAATTGTTAATTTAGTGTCGTCGGTTGAGGGAGTGTCCCATGTGCCGTCGTAACTTAAGTCCCAGCGAAATCGAAGGCGAGGCACAGATACGCCGGTATGGTCGGGATCGTAGGATCGACTCGCGTCCAAGACGACGTCTTTTCCAACATAAGCCGGAAATTCTCCTTCTAAGATAGCGATCGGGTTGTTGTTTTTCGGTGGGTCGGTTCCCTTTAACATACGGTAGATTGCGAGTCTCCCAAATCCCCAGTTATTATTGGGTGTTTCGCCGGTTATTGCGTCGGATACAGAACTTGTATGCAGTCGTTTCGTTACCTCGTCAGGCGTCAAGTCTGGCTCCGCTTGAAGCAACAGTGCTACCGCAGCCGAAACCAACGGCAGTGCGCCGCTTGTACCGTCAAACCGCGTGTAGTTACCGTATCCGGAAACACCGTTGCCCACAGCGGCGGTGTAGTGGTCTGACGGTGCCGTTACGTCAATTCCCAATTCGCCGTCGATTCGGGGGCCCCGCCCGCTGTAGTAGCGCAGCCCGAGTTTCTGCTCGTTGGCTGCGGTGAGGTTACCAACACTCGCTCCGACGGCAATCGCTTTTGTCGCCGTTCCCGGTGTTGCGATGGTTCCTTCGTCCGTACTGCCGTTGGTCCAATGGATGGCGGACGAGTACCCAGTTTCGTCGGTTACATTGCAGCGTATTTCAACTGGGATTTCGCTTAAGTTATGCAACGTCAGGCCCCAATTTCCGTCGGGGAATGCGACAAAGCTGTTGGGGGCATTGGTGCGCCGGACAATGGCCGAGATCATAGCGGTTTTTGCCGGTGAAATTCCGGCGGATGCGGCAACCTCCCATCCTTTGTTGTCGGTGGCAGGCCACAGTACCGCTTCTTGTTCGTCTGGATGTTTCAGGCGTATTTCAATCTTATCCGGGTCTCCATTGAGCCACCGACATGTCAGAAACACGTAGTAGTACTTTGCGCCGAACGAACTGAGGTCGTTTGTGGTCAACAAGAATGTTTCACTCGTCTTGGCAGGTACCTCGAGATCACGATGACCCTTCAGCCCGGCAAAGTTATGGGTTGCGGTTGTCTGAACCGCGCCGTCGTCGTGGAGTGCATCCAGCACGAGTTCCCAATCGGTGCTTCCGTCAGCAAAACTTCCAAATTGGCTTCCGTATTCGTGTACGAACACCCTGGCTCCATGCTCTTTTGCCCATGCGAATCCGGAGAGGATCGACGCATTCCAGTCAAAATTCGGGTCGGGGTTAATACTGGAACTGTCGAGCATCAGCAATTCGGCTCCTGGCGCGACCCCCACGACATCGGTGTGCCCGATGACGCCGCCAACAAGGATTCCGGCGACGCCTGTCCCGTGGCTGGCGTTGACCGATACGACGAATTCCGATAAGTTAACACCACGCTCGTAGGTTTTTCCCGACCCAACCGCATACACGCCGCGGATTTTGCTGGTGCCTAATCTGACCAGCTTTTCACCGAGATCACTGATTTTGTTACGGTTGACGTCGTCGTAGATAAATAACGGTTCTCCAAAGGCTAAACTGCCGTCGTCAAAGCCTTTGGCCTTTCCGTGGTCTCGTTTACGATTGCTGTTGGTGTCGGCGTAAAGGTACATTTGACCCGGTACAAATCGTTCTCCTGCTGGCTCGATAACTGCGCCGGTGTATACGTCGATGAGATCCCCCCCGAGACTGAGCAACGTTTCACCGACATCCGCCACTCCGTTGGCATCCAAATCGGCCGCATCGATTTCGGGATCCAACTGCCCATTTCCGTTGGTGTCGATCCACGAATAGAATCCCCCATCTGGACGAAAAAACAGTGGATGGAACACGTCAATCCCGCTATCGATGTCCACCAATGTTACTCCCGTTCCATCCATGTCGACGCCGCCTTTGTCTTTTAGGCCCCAAGTTGGAATCGTGGTGATGATTTCGTGAACTTTTGTCAACGGTCCTGGATCGATGATTGGGCTTACCATCCGCGGCACGGGTGGAAAGATTGCGACGACTTCGGGTTGTGCAGACAAAAAATCAACGACGTTCTCCGTGATGATAACACCGTAAAATGACCCGACGCTGACTAACTTAGTGTTGCGGCGTTCAAAGTGAATGCCTTTTGATTCCCAAGCTGTAATCAAAGCCTCTGTAGGTGGAGCAGTCAACCGCACAATTGCCGCAAACGATTCGCCGTATTGCACTGTTGGGGCCTTTCTACGTTGTTCGAGGCGGATTGTTAGGTCTGGTGATAACTTTGACGAAGCGGCTGATGGCGATTTTGCATTCAGCTCAAAGCAGATGAGCGAAGCCAAAATCGAGCCAAACAGGACTGAAACGATACGTGCCGTTGATAGCACCGACCGCGGTTGAAAAAACATAACATGTCGCCTTGGAGTGTGCTCCGCGTTGCTGGGAATACTCGGATGACCTGTGTGGCCACGAGTCAGACCTATCCCAGGGTAACTGTTGAGATTCCAATAGACAAGACTGGTCTCAAGATGACTTTGGTTGACCACCGGGCAACGTTGTGTGACAACCATGGCATGGCGGCTGGACTAATTGGGTTGTTGCTGTTTGTCACCGGCGTTGCCGGGGGGTTCATGAACACTGTGGCAGGTGGAGCAAGTTTGTTGTGCCTACCGGTCCTCGTCTGGATCGGCCTTGACGCGACGGTTGCCAATGCCACTACAAACACCGCCACCATGGTCCAGGCCTTGTTTTCGACTTATCGGTACGCCCGCATTCGTTTCGGAAATCCTCAACTCCTGTTCCGAATTGCTCCCTTTTCATTCGTCGGTGCCATTGTGGGTGCTTTTGTTGTCGTTGGTTTGTCTGCCGACGTATTTCAGAAAATAGTTGGCGTCCTAATGGTGTTGACCCTCGCCTTGATTCTCAAAACGCCGGGTGCCCCCAGCCGCACTGCGCCGATTGTTATTCCCAGGGTTCTGAGCCGTAGGTTTTGGATTGCCGGCGTGTTGTTTTTTGTTTTTGGACTTTACGGTGGTTTTTTTGGTGGCGGTGTTGGGCTAATGCTTTTGCCGTCTTTGGTGATCTTGTTCGGTCTTGACTATGTTACCGCCAACGGAGTCAAAGCTGGGATCGCGGTAGTTATGAACACAACCGCGTTCGTGGTGTTTGTCGTTGCTGGGCTCATTTCGTGGCAACACGCGTTCGTATTGACGGCGGGAATGATGGTCGGAACCCACATCGGAATTCACGTTTCGTTAAAACGAGGTCCAATGTGGGTCCGGCGATTTTTGGTTGTGATTACTGTCTTTTCGGCTTTGTGGTTTCTGTTTGGATGAGGTCCATTAAAAAAACCAGCAGCCTGACGATGAGATTCGCTGATGTTAAAGTAACAATACAGTTGTCTAAAATTACTTTATCCCAGCATTGCGGCGACGTCGTTTCGTTCCCCCAACAGTTCCTCTTCAGTGATTCGAATCCGAGACTTGGAGAAGTCCCCGTGCTCAAGTCCCGAAACGATTTCGTATTTCCAAGGGGCCACAATTTTGACCGGGAACGAAAAGTATAGCCCTTCGGTGATGCCATAGCTGCCGTCCGACCGAACGGCCATAGAAACATAGTCCCCGGTCATCGCTCCGGTAAACCACGAAAACGTATGGTCGATCGCCGCCGACGCCGCCGACGCCGCCGAGGATTTGCCGCGAGCTTGGATAATCTGAGCACCACGTTTCTGAACGGTGGTCATAAACGCGCCTTTGAGCCATTCGTCATCGTTGACCACGCTGGCCGCTGATTTTCCGTCAATGGAAGTATGAAACCAGTCGGGATACATTGTCGGCGAATGATTTCCCCAGATGGCCATGTTTTTGATGGCATCCACCGCTGTTCCGGTTTTTCCCGCCAACTGAGCCACGGCTCGATTCTGGTCCAATCGGGTCATGGCCGTGTAGTTTTCGGGGTTGGTTCGGGTGGCGCACGATGCCGCGATGAGGCAGTTGGTATTACATGGGTTTCCGACTACAACCACCTTGACGTCTTCGCGGGCAAAGTCATTGATTGCCTTTCCCTGAGCGACAAAGATCTTGGCATTTTCCATTAACAAATCCGCGCGTTCCATTCCTGGGCCACGCGGGCGTGCGCCGACAAGCAACGCCACGTCGACGTCCCCAAATCCCTTTTCCAGGTCGCTCGTGACCACCGTTTCACGCAAGAGCGGAAACGCGCAGTCTTCCAATTCCATAACAACGCCGGATGCAGCGGTAAGCGCGTCCGGTAATTCAATAAGATTCAGGGCGATGGGGGTATTTTTCCCCAACAGATCACCGTTGGCGATCCGGAATAGCAGACTGTAGCCGATTTGACCGGCAGCCCCGGTAACGGCGACGCGGACTGGCTTGCTCATTTTGGACCTCATTTCTGGTCGTCAGTTGGCTGTAACGCGGCTGGTTGTTTGGCACTGTACCCGGATTTCCTACAAGCACACGAGAAATACGGATCAACTTAGTCTTCCGGCAAAAAATCTACGCCGAAATCGGCCGTACCATAACGCAACAGTCGCTTGGGTCAACCATTACGATGGGAAAATGCGGCAGCAGTTGTAAAACGATTTGGTTGGTTGAGGTGCTGTCGGAAAACCCTTCGCAGTCTTAGAGGGTGTTTTGGTAAAAATTGCCGGTGAGCGAGACAATGGCCGTAACGAGTCGGTTTTGTCGACCAAGTCAGGACCGACGTAGTAGGCCAGTGGCTCGCGTAACGTAATTTTTTACCCAAACACTATCTTAAGAACAAAAAGGTAGATGTGTGGAACCGGTTGTGCTCGATCCTTGTGTATCACCCGCGAAAAGAGCCAAATATGCGCTGCAATTGGTGAACGTTTCCATGTGCACGACCTAGATGTAGTGGCAAATGGCCGGCTCCCAACATGGCCCGCGCTGCTGACTTATGACCGAAGATCAGTAAGATAATCATGGCTGCACCGTCGACCGTTAGCCGTTCGTCCAGAAATAGGAACGGAAGTTCGCCAAAACAACGAACTATGGCAGGTGACGTTTGCCAGCTTAGTTTCTCGGCCAATGCCAAGTGAATTTGTCCGACTTCGACCAATCCGCATCCGAATGCACAGACTGCCAAATGCAGTAGGAATATAACATCCATGGATTCATTTTGGGGCGATGCCGACCCTCCCCACAATAAGGCTTGCTGAAACCAGAATCGTTCGTCCAAACTGTCTGAATTCGAGCATTGTATGCCGTCGGGTCCAAGGTTAGACCGATAGTGTGCTCCGTAGCTGGTGTGATACACCCTCGTTAGGATTCCGATTTGGCCGTATAAAGTAACTATTAGAGGTGCGATGGTCGACGCGGGGTTCGGTTTTTGTCTTAGCAGGTAACTTAAAGCGTGAGGCAGAGTCGTACGAATGAAACGTCGGTGTGTCCGGTCCTTTCTATGAATGTGCTTCAAGCTTTCGTGAACGCTGTAACGATACCCTAACCCGCGCCCACGTTGTTGCCACAAGCTCCGGCGGCTTCGTCGTTTCGTCCAGTTCACCGATTGGGTTCGATCAGACGACCACCGAGTTACGTGTGATTCCAACGTTCGCAACAATGCCGTTGCGATGATCGCAGGGCTTCGTGTTCGCCCCGCTGTGCGAACAACGGTGTCAGCTTGGTCCGGAGTTAGAAGGTCGGGGGCGCTAAGTTTTACCAACAGCGATTCGACGAGGCCTAACATGGGCGTTGTGGTTGTGTCCCATGTGGTTTGAGTTCCGCGTGTGAGTAAATCAACGGGCCGAAACAGTTCGATACGTCCGAATATTGAACCCAGAAAGGGTGTCCGGCCGCATTTTCGTAACGCGTGGAAAAGAATATTTGGAACTTCAGCTCCCAGCGGCGTTGTACTCTTGTTTTGTGCCCATAACGCGAGGGTCATAAATGCCTGCTGTGCAGCCACATCCCACTTTTTGTGTCTAATGGCCCGATTCAGTAAGTACAAGTCCGGTTGGTTGAAGTTCCAATTGTTGTTTTGCCAGAAATCGTAGAACCTATCCGATGAAATTCGTAAATCAGTCGATTTTACGGGTAATGGACAGATCTTTATGGGCGACTGCCATGTGGAAGATGCTGCAGTGAACGGGGGATCACCAGCTTCCCACCGAAACTCCGATGGATGGAAATTGTACCCCATGCAGGTGAGAGTAGAACGCGCAAGCCATCGGACTTTCCACGCTTCATTTTGCACCAACAATCGGGTAAGAAAATCGGTTGCGTGTTGACCAAAAGCGGGCAATAACCCCGCGATTAGCAATGACAAAGTGCGGTCGTCGTCGCTTCCGTCGTTGTCCCACAGGTTGATGAGGCTGCCTAATCCGACGTGACCGACACGATGTATCAGCGAAATAACGGCCGTGGCCCGATCCAACAGCGGCGCTGTTGATCCGGCAAGATGTAACCAGTGCGGGATCTGCGCGACCGAGGACAGGTCGGGTTGGGACGGACAGAACGACTCGTTCGATTGAAGTTCATTCGCTGAGCAGAGTGACAAGGCTCCTGTAAAGATAGCGCTCGGGTCGGGATATAGCCAAGGGTGTTCGGGAAACACAAGGGAATCAATAAGGGTACGGGCAATTTCCGCAACAGCGATGGGTGAATCGCCGGCCGTGAAGTGAAGCGCGGAGCGAAGATGGATGTGGGCGATGTCGACCAACAGTCGTCCAGCCACCGTGCGTAAATCATCCATGTCACGTAGGTTGAGGTTCTGTGTAGTTTCTCGTTGCTCCGGATTGTCCCGGTTAGGACTTGTCCCCCAAAATAGCGGGCCAAACGCTTGCGTTAAGATACTTCGGCGGTGTTGAACGGGTGTTTGAGATAGGGTTTGGTGAACCAAAAGAACCTCTCGAGCACAGTGGGCGAGAGATGCAAGTGGAAGTGCCGCCGGGAAAAGCGTCCACGGGACCGAACTTGGGTTGAGTGATTCGATCAGACGAAACAGGCGAAATCCCGCAATGCTCCAGTGGACGACCTGCCTTAGCGCCAACGGGTTTGAGAGTCTGACCTGGAGGTGGGCGTTGCTCGCTGGAAGAAATTCGCCCTCCGGTGACCCGCTGTCCGAGCCCGAGCCAGACTGTGTTTTGATCGCGTGAACAAATGAGGTGAGTGTTGTCTTTTCGTCGGCATGAGCCGGTCGGTCCCAGATCGATCGCCGAGGCTGTGCAGGCGGCAGCAGCTCGGTTTTTCGTTCTGCTAAGTTAACGTCACTGGGTTTTAGAATAGTCTGATGACGGCGTTCACCAGTGCTTGTGCTAAGGGGGAATTGGGATGGTTCGTTTGGATCTTTTGTGTTCATACGCACCGGATATTCCCCTTAATTTACCGAATTTTGCAACATAGTACCCGAGTTTTGTTCCTGTGGAATTTGTGCCACAATATTGGCCACGACGTGTCTGAATAATATGGCGCGAGGTACACCATGGCGAAATTACACACATTATTCGTTTCATTCTGTCTATGTATGGGGCCGGCTGTGCCGGCGATGGCAGGCACCATTGACATCAACTTTAACAGTGGAGTCGATATCCATGGGAAGTCACAGGGAATTCTTGAATTCCACGGTGACGGGGGATTCGTCGTGTACTTTACCGATGACGAATCAGCCGGGTCGTTTGGAGGACAGGCCCAGGGGGTTCACATCACGACCGCCAATTACGGCAACATCAAAGTGGGTAATGCAACAGACAAAGTGTTGGGAGCCTACAATGGATTTGTAGGCGCAAACAACTACCACTCGAGCGGAATTGTTGCAGTATTTAATCAAGGCGCGACTTTGGTCAGTTTTGACGACACCGACGATGACGGTACCCTTAAGGCGCTGTTTGCGTTTGATGAAAACGGCGTGTTGATTGGCCAAAGTACATTCCAGAGCCAGAAAACGGTCGTTGTCGACACGGGAATGACTGGGGGAAAACTCATCTATTCCGTCGAATTTGACACACTAGCTGGTACCGCCGGAGGGGCGTCTGACGGCACTTATTTTACCATTGATAACTTTCATGCCGAAGGAGTCGACCCCAACACGAGTATTCCGCTGGAACCCCCATCGACATTATGTGCCGGGGTTACCTGCGTCGCTTCCAACCCCTGTTATGTGCCAACATGTGATCCGTTGACCGGTACATGTGTCGAACTACCTACGAGCGTTCCACAGATCTGCACGGTAACCTCACCTCTGTCCAACGGTACTTATAGCATTGGCGCGACCGTACCCATCTATGTGTATTTTAATCAACCCGTAACCGTAACGGGGAAACCAAGAATACGTTTGGAAACTGGGGCGATCGATCGGTATGCGGAGTACAGTTATGGCAACTCACCGATGGTGTTTCACTATGTCGTGATGCCAAACGACTCGGCTGTCGACTTGCGCACACTTTCATCGACCATTCTGGCCAATGGGGGGCAGATTCTGGGCGCCGGGGTGGTTGCAGACCTCACGTTGCCTGCAGTCGGTTCCGCGTCTTCTCTTGACGGGTCCAAAGACATCAACGTAGACGGGCTGGGGTCAACCACAGCTATCAACCTGTGTTCCTGGGTCAAACAAGGACCGGCCGCGGCGGGCACTTGGACCGTCGCAACAGATTGTGCCAGCGTAAAACAGACAATAAACGGTGATCCGACGTTCTTCATCAGCAACTTTAACGTTTCAAGTAAATCGTTTGAAGGTAAGTTTACCCATACACCGTCGGACGGCGATGATGACATGATTGGTTTCGTTTTCGGGTGGCAAGACATCAACAATTTCTATGTGTTTGATTGGAAAGCAAAAGATCAGAGCACTACCAGCGGATGGGCTTACAAAGGGGCTCGAATTATGCGGGTCAAAAACGGCTACACAACGAAGGGAATGTGGATGGGTGCTGACGGTGGTGTTTCAACGCTCGCACAGTCAAAAACCGTTGGATGGGTCGCAAATAAAACCTACCGGTTCAAGCTGGATTTTGTGCCTGGTGTTATTGATGTTGACGTCTTTGACGATGCTACCGGAGCCCAGCTTTTTGATTTCAAGGTGTTTGATACCACGTTTGTTGACGGAAAAGTTGGATTTTATAACTATTCACAATCCAACGTGAAATACGAAGGCTTTACGCTCAAATTCTCGGCCCCACCCCTCTTTCCTGGGTCCTCGTCGGTTGGCCAGACATTGGACGTTACGGTCGTCGGTACTGGATTTTCGGCCTTGTCGAAAGTGGATTTCGGGGCCGGCATCGCGGTCAATTCCGTCCGTTATCTTAACTCGACAACGTTGATTGCCAACATTACGGTGCTTCCGACGGCGGTGACGGGACAGCGTGTCGTTTCCGTGAAGACCGGCGTAGCCACCCTGACGCTGACGAACCCGTTTACGGTACTACCTGACGGTATCTTGGTGACCGGGACCACTTCTGGGCAAGTCCACTCCCAAGCGGTTCAGTTGGGGGTTTCGATTTCGGTTCCCAACGCGGTATCGACCAAGATTTGGCTTGATGAAAATCCCTTTATAAGCGGTGGTCAGGCGATCGAAGAAGGTGAACATCATCTAACGGTGCAGGTTACAGACAACCTCGGCCAGGTAACCCAGAAACTCGTTCCTTTTGCAATTGACAAGACGGACCCGGTTATCAGCTTCGCCAATATCGTGCAAGGTGGAATTTATGCTGGTGCCGTTGCGCCGGAGATCATTGTTGTTGACGCTAATTTAATGAACGTGTCTGCAAAATTAAATGGAGAAGATGTCACCATTCCGTTTCTTGTTACCGATGAGGGGCAACATACCCTCACCGTAACAGCAACGGACAAAAGCGGTCGAACAAGTATCAAGACCGTTCAGTTTACAATCAACGTACCTCCGGTGCCGCCGCCGTTTGTTACGGTTTACGTCAACGAAGATGCCAAGGTGGCGTCCGTTTATTGGGAGTCGAGCCCGTCGGGCGATGTGCTGTATTATAGACTCTACGCCGGAACCCAATTGGTTGACGAGACACCTGAAACGAATGCGACTGTAGTCGGGTTGCCATTGGGAGATTTGCCTATTTTGCTGACCGTTGTTGCGGTAGACGTCATGGGCGCGACTAGCAGTAGGATTGTGATTACCTTACCCGCGCTGGGGATCGGTGTCGTGGACTACGGTAAGGCGGATGATCTCGGTGGTACTCAGTTGACTCGTGGATATTTTGATCGCTTTGACCTGATGATATGGAACAACTCTGCTGTTCCGATTGTAATGGAGGCAGCCGAAGTGAGCCTTATCGGCGACTTGCAAACCTACTGGAACGGTACCGAGTTCGTTGCCGCTACCGTCGGAGGGTTTGGAACTACCTCCGAGGAGTTGGTTTTATATACCCATGCGGACGCTGCGGATACGTCGCAATTAAGTATAAAACTGTTGTTGGCAGGTCCTGCCGAAACGGCGATTACGTGGGTTACGTCGACATCTGTGGAGGTTCGTAATCCAAGTGGTCCGCCTTTGGTCGTGGATCCTGCATTCTTTGCGAAGGGACTCACCACGAACGTGACAATGCATCTCACAAACCATGGGTCGGCTTCCATGGACGTAATGACTGCGTATGCAGGTCACCCCACTCCGGAAGTGTGGGCGGCCGTTCGGAACGCTACCCAGACGATTACGTGGGCTCAAGCATGGTTGTGGGACGAAAATCAACCATCGATTGGGTTGGCAAAGGTTAAAACCGTACTGCCAGGAGAAACGTGGACGCTTCCGTCCATTCCCGTCGATGTGGGTGTCAGTGTGCCTCAAATTGCGTGGCTCGAGGCTGCCGTGCACAAAATTCACTATGCGGCGCTTGCGTTGATTCCGGGCGAGTTGTCGGGAGAAGGTCCCGAATTGGCTGTGCCGATTCAAATCAACGGAGTGCAGTGAGCGGTCGGCTGGGGTCCATAATACAGGTGTGCGGGTTATCCAGCCGGATTTCATCTGTAGCACATCGTTCACATAATGATGCGACTTTGTTTTTTAAGGCGCTGGGTATACGTTCGGTTTTCGCGGGATAGGCGACTTGTCCTATGATTTGGTTGTACCTGTGTGAACTCGCTTTGCGGATACTCGCGTTGTCTGTATCCGTTCGGATGATTTTTCGGTCGAATTATCGAGCGGTTTGGGTAGTTAACTCGCTTTTTTTGGTCCTCTATGCCACTCCTTCCTTTCTTAAGTTAGCTGCAGCGGTGCGCGGGCAACCCTCAGTGGGTTCCCTTATGTTCGCGGAAGTTGTCGAGCTTGCCACGTCGTTACTCATCTTTGTGACCTTGTTGATTGCTGCTCGTGTCGTAAATCAGAATGTAGCCAGAGACAAAGCACACCTGAGTATTATGTCCCGGTATGATCAGGTTTTTACTCGCGCAAAGGATGGCATTTTTATTGTCGATACGAGTGGGCGTTATGTGGATGCAAATCCGGCCGGCCTGAACATGGTCGGATATTCTCTTGAAGAGTTACGCAAACTCTCGGTTTACGATTTGGTTCCCGAGGAAGAACAAGTGGCGCAGCCCGTGCGAATGACGGAATTTCGTTCGTTGCAAGACAACCAGGGGCTCACTTCGAACAGAAAACTAAGGCGAAAAGACGGAAGTTTGATTCATGTAGAAATCGGGGTGAGCCGCCTCTTGGATGGAAACGCCTTAGGGATTGTTCGCGATATCGGTGTACGCATAGCAGCCGAAGAAAAGTTGCATCGGACGACCCAACTGCTTCAAGCCATGGTGGAGAGTGCTCCGGTCGCGATCCTGTTGCTTGACGTCCATGGAAAGGTGCAGCTTTGGAATGCGGCCGCCGAAACCATGTTCGGGTGGAAACAAGAGGAAGTGCGAGGGCAACCGATACGCATCGTTCCAGATGAACTCTGGGAGGAACACCTACAATTTCGCCGTACGATGATCGAAAAGGGCACCCGGGTGTCGGGTGTTTTGACCGAGCGTCTGCACAAAGATGGCAGACGGCTTCAGGTGCGCCTGGAGACAGCGCTGGTAAAAGGGAGCGACGGGGAGGTTATCGGTCTGATGGGGTTGCTTGTGGATGTGTCCGATCAACTGCGGCTCGAAGCACGCGTACGCCGTGTTGAACGGCTCGAGGCTATCGGACAGCTTGCGGGTGGAATTGCGCATGATTTCAATAACATGTTGACCGCGATTATCGGGTACTCGGATTTGGTAGTCCTGGAGTCGAAAAACAATGCGGTGGTACAGCACCACATTGGAAATGTACTGCGCGCGGCACGGAGGGCACGGGAATTGACCCAACAGTTGCTGGCGTACGGTCGAAGGCAGGTCTTGCAACCGCGTGTTCTAAATTTGAACCGTATTGTTGGTGACGCAGAACCGATTCTTCGCAGATTGATTAGGGAAAATGTGACGTTACGATTCATAAACGAGTACGAAGATGCCATTGTCCGAGCTGATCCCCACCAGTTGCACCAAGTGCTGTTGAATCTAGTAGTCAATGCCGGTGACGCCATCGTGGATGTTGGTAAGATTGATGTGTCGGTTTCAGTGGCGGAAAATCCCGGGGGGGAGGTGCCGGATGGGTCCTATGCCGTCTTAAAAGTACAGGACGATGGTTATGGGATGACAGATGAGGTTCAAAAACAACTCTTTGAGCCATTCTTTACAACAAAAGAGCTTGGTAAAGGTACCGGACTCGGTTTGGCGACCGTTTATGGAATTGTTCGTCAAAGTGGCGGCTACGTTCAGGTTCAGAGCACGGTTGGGGTGGGATCCAAATTTCTCGTTTATCTCCCCCTGTTAACCGGAGTGGAAGCCGACCAGACGGAGCGGAGTGAGATTCACGTGGTGACCATGCCCCGTGGCCGACACGAAACACTGCTTGTAGTTGAAGACGAACCAAGTGTTCGGGACTACGTAGCAGCGGTGTTTCAGCGCACCGACTACCAGGCCGTTACCGTAGGCAGCGCCGAAGAGGCGTTGCCTCTCTTTTTGGCTGAACCGGACCGATTTCAATTGTTGTTGACCGATGTGGTGCTTCCCGGACTGAATGGTTGCCAGCTTGCCGAGCGGATGAGACAAATTCGATCTGATCTCCCTGTCTTGTTTACGTCCGGTTACGCCGAATCCGCGAAGATTGGATCGCAGGTACTGGATGAACGGACGCAGTACTTACAGAAGCCATATCGCATTGACGAATTGTTGCAAAAAGTCCGAGAATTGATCGAGAATAAAGTTACCGAATCAGATTGATAAGTGAGTTTGTTGGTCGTTCAGCGTAAGCACTCTGCACGGCGATCACCATAACGGTTCTGAAATGGAACATAAGTGAGGCACGATGGACCTTCGCACACCTCTTCACACGAGCCGAAGTTGCGTGTGTGTTCGACTTTTTGAGTGAGACCGGTGTTCGTGTCCACCACTCGGTTGTATGCTTTCCACGATGAGCTGTCTTTATTTTCGTCAGCCGAATGGACGCTGGTCATGATTGTGTCCGGTGCTCCCTTTGCCCACATACCCCGTTTTTCTCGTTTGGCTTCGGCCTGGACCTCCAGGAGTTTCGGCACCGACTCCGCGGGGTCGACGAAAAAGGCGTGGGCAAGGCCCTGACGAACAAGGGCCTCTGCCAGATCGGGGCAGTTCACCAACACCCGTCCATAAGAATCGGTAATCTGTGTACCGTCGTCTTTTTTGCGTGACTCACAGGTCCATTCGCCAGAGCGTGCCACATCTGTGGCTTTTTTGGCGATTTTGTACAGCTCACGTGCACTCCACTCCCCCCAACGGTGCACTGGACCATAGGACTCCAACGTATTGAATTGGCCGATTCGGGCCTTGAAATCCGGTCGAGGATGGCGTCCGACGACCCGGAACGAGTCGCCGTCGTTAAAAAAAACGGGAACCTTGTCGCCATCGAGTGTGATGTGTTGTTTTTGGGTATCGTCTGCCCACGCCAAAGTGGACCCTAGCGACAAAATCGTTAGTGAGACCACAAAAAAGACAGATCGAACTGTTTTGGTCATGTCAGCATCCTTAAGCAGGGTTAAAAAGACTCTTTGTGATGATTTCATTCATGATCTCGTAGGTGCCGCCTCCGATCGCCAGAAGCCGGACGTCGCGCGACAAACGTTCAACGACAGTCTCCCGCATGTATCCCATGCCGCCCAGGATTTGTACCGCTTCGCGGCACACCTTTTCCGCAACAATCGTTGAAAAGTTTTTTGCGGCGGAGACTTCTGCAATCAGTGTCTCCCCGGCCGCGATCCTGGATGCAACAGTGTAGTTTAATGTTTTGGCCGCTACAATCTGGGTCCACATCTCCGCTAACTTGTGTCGGGTGACCTGGAATCCCGACAGTCGTCGTCCAAATGCGGTACGTTGTTGCGCGTAGTCTCGGGCGTTCTCATATGCAATCTGGGCGGAGGTGTGCCCATATGCAGCAAGAACCAACCTTTCCGCCTGAAAATTCCTCACAACGGCCAGAAACCCGCTTCCTTCGGGTCCAACACGGTGTGTTGCTGGGACACGTACTTCGTTAAATGAGAGTTCCGCGGTATCCGAAGCGCGCCATCCGGTTTTCTTCAGGGCGCGCGACACCGAATATCCGGGTAGGGTTCGATCGATAATAAAGAACGTAAGTCCGCTGTGTGGTTCGGGTCCCGTCCTGCATAACGCCACCACAAAATCTGCGTTTACGCCCGACGTGATAAACATCTTCGCGCCGGAAACAACATAGTGATCACCATCTTTGACCGCTTTTGTGCGAATGGACGCCACATCGCTGCCTCCACCTGGCTCGGTGATGGCCAAAGCCGCTACTTTGTCACCGCGGATAGTTGGACGCACGTATTGGTCGATGTGCATGGGGTCGTTGGCGGCTATCACGGGAGGTAAGGCTATTCCTAACGACCCTAGCCCGGCAATGACGCCGGTCGAACCGCCGCGCAAAAGCCCCTCCTGGGTCGCGATTACATGAAGGATTGTACCGCCGGCACCCCCGACGTCCTCCGGAAATCCGGCGCCCAAAATTCCCGCTTTTCCGGCAGTTCTATAAAGATCTTTGGGAAAAGCTTCAGCTTCCTCCCATTCGTATGCATTTGGCGCAATGTGGTCGTTCGCAAAACGGATCGCCGTTTCACGAAACGCTATTTGAGAATCATCCAACAAAGAATCTGGGAACTGTCTCATGACACTAACTTAGAGGGTGTTTGGGAAAAAAATAAGCTACGCGAGCCATTGGCCTACTGCGTCGGTCCTGCCTCGGTCGGCCCATCCTCAGCGTACCTTCGGGTACG